>NZ_JBANBF010000003.1:0-65000 GCF_037000545.1 Blautia sp. JLR.GB0024
CTCTCATCTTCTCCTTTTCCTGTTTATTACATCGAATCTTTATATAGACTTTACCATACAGTTAGTCAAGAAAGCGTCGAAGAAGACGCCGAAACTATTAAAATTTTGTGAATTATCAACTATTTTTGCCTTAATTTCGTCGAATTTTTCAAATATCCTCCAGCCAGCGGATTTCATAGGCCCCCGGTATTTCCTCCAGACACCGTCTTGCCCTCTCTTTGTACACCTCCACAGGCTCTGTCAGGATATCCCTGAAATCCTCCGGAAAACGTACCAGCAGTTCTGCCTCAGTCAGTGCCAGAAGCCCTTTCGCATAGGGTGAGGCAAACTGGTGCGCGCTCTTCATGGCTTCCTCCAGATACCGGACCGCTTCCGCCTTATTTCCCTTTTCTGCCTCCAAAACCGCCAGATACCCTTTGGTAATGGAACGCCCGATAAGGGTAAAGGACTCCTCGTACACACGGTCTGCCTGATAAAGAGCTTCCTCGCTCTGTCTCGTCTTCCCCATTGCCAGATAGGAGCGCCCCATATTGGAATAGAACGTGGCGTTGCAGGGACAGTGGTTGCTGTCGCAGGTGGCAACCGCCTGTCTGTAATATCTGTTTGCCTCCTCAAAATCCCTCTGTTTTCTCCGTATTTCGCCCATGTAATTATAGCACGCAGCAATATTCAGCGCATAAATTCTGGACTTAAGCGGAGCATTCTTAAAAAATTCCAGGGATTTTACCAGATACTCCATCCCCTCCTCAAACCTGCCCTTCATAGACAGATAGAGTCCATAGAGACGGCAGGTTATGGCATAATCCTCCTGCAGTCCGTTCTTTTTTGCCAGCACAAGGCTTTCCTCCAGATACTCTTCCGTGTGCTCTACCTTCCACAAATTGGTCTGCTGATATATGAGAAAACGCAGACATCTGATCTTTTCTGCCGGGTCATCTCCTGCAAGGACATTGGACTTCAGGGCCTTTTCAATATACTGTGCCCCCTCCTCGTAATATCCCTGAGGAATGCAGTATTGGGCTGTAGCCTGCATAAGGCTCACATGCAGCTTCAGATATGACTCCTTCTGAGGATTTCTCTGACTCAGCTCCAGAAGTTCTTCCTCAAGCTGCCTGCAGTAATCCAGCACGGAATCCATCTGCACTTCCTTTTTCCCTCCGGCAGGGAAGAGAGGATACAGCTCATAATACCTGTAAGAATATTCTGTCAGTGCCCGAATCCTGTACTCCAGCGCCTTCTCCCTGTCCCCGCAGAGAGTATAGTGGTAAATCAGACGCTCGTATCTGTTGGCTTCATAGAGCGGCAGCCCCTCAATATATTCTGCCAGTTTTCTGTGGAATACACGGCGTTTGGAGGGGGACATTTTTGTATGTACAAACTTCTGTATGCTGTCATGGCAGAAAAAGAACCGCACTTTCTCACTGTCCTGCTGTTCTTTTATAAATCCCTGCTCCTTCAGTTCATCCACAGCATCCAGGATCTCCATCTCATCACATTTAAGAATCTGCATGCAGGCATCCATATCCGCCCAGGCCTGGCAGGAGGATATGAGTTCCAGCACCTGTCTTGTCTTTTTCTGCAGGGCTGCCATCTTCTGCTCCCACACCTGGTTCAGAGGCGTGATATCACCGGCCTCCAGCCTTCCGTCCCCGCAGCAGTCCAGCAGCGTCTTCAGATACAGGGCATTTCCGGATGTCTCGCTGTAAATAGTGTCTAAAAACTCTTCGCTGACCCGCTCCTCCCCCAGTCTCCCTGCCAGAATTTTTCTGACAGCCTCCCTGGTAAAGGGAAACAGCGTGATCTCCTGAAGACATTCCTCCTTCAAAAGAGGCTTCAGGGCTGTCCGCAAAGGCTGGGTAAAGATACAGGGACTGGTGGCCAGTACCATAATATTGGGATTCTTGGCCCGTATGAGCAGGGAGAGAAATTCCAGGCTCGTCTCATCCATAAACTGTATATTATCGAAAAAAAGTACCACCAGCACCTGTTCCCCGATCTCCTCAAATAATTTTATGAGCAGATTCCTGGTTGCCCGGTAGCTGTAGGAAATCGTGGTATCACCCAATACCGGTTCTTTCACATCCTGGGTATCGAAAAGCGGAAACAAAAGCTCTGCTGCCTGCAGATATTTTTTGTCCAGAGCAAAATCCTGCTTTTTCAGAAGAGAATTTACCTGCATCATAATGGTATTCCATGGCTGAAGCACGATATTCTGTTCATTTTCCAGACAGACGGCCCGTAAAATGACTGTGTTTTCCCCTGTGATCTCTTCCAGGAACCGCTCTGCCAGATAAGTTTTGCCCACACCGCTTTTGCCGGAAAGCAGAACAGAGGTGGGCGAACCGGACAAGAACTGACGGTATGAGGCCTGGAGAAGCTGCAGTTCGCGCTCGCGGCCTGTACATACTTCCCCTGAATGTTCCTCCTCCTTCTCCCCCTCCTCTGACCAGACGTGGAGAAGCTTCCTGTAAAGTTCCCGTATTTCCCTGCGGGGCGCCACCCTGAGCTCTGTATTCAGCAGATTCACAAGCTGCTGGTACAGGCGGATGCCCTTGTAGTAAAGATGCGCACTCTCATATATCTCCATCATGCGCAGATATACCCGCTCGTCTAAAGGGTCCTCCTGTACATAGCGCTCGAACAGGGTTTCCCCTTCCGCCACGGACAGATCTGCTTCGCTCTGCATCTTCTCATAAATGGCTCTCAAAAATGCCTCTTTTGCCAGCCCTCTTTTCATGGTCAGCCATTCTTCGTAAGGGTACGCATTTTTTATATAAAATCCGCCCAGAAGCTCCTCCCGGTAGAGAGACGGATCTCTTTTTTCCATGAATGCATCGTAATCCACAAGAAACATAAGTTCCGGATTCAGCTCCAGGGTCTGCCTTGTCGGTGAGGAGACAAGATCTGTATGAAATATTTTGCGAATGGTGTACAGTGCATGCCTCAGATTCTTCTTTGCGGTGGCCTCATCACAGGAATCCCAGAGAAGGGCCGCAATCTGGTCCCTTGTGGCCTTTTTCTCAATGGCCATATAGAACAGAAGCGCCTCTGCCTTCTTATAAGGCAGTATGACCTGTTCCCCATCCAGTAAAATCTGCGGTGTCTGTAACACATATATCTGAACTGTTGACACAATTTTCTCCTTTCCGAAAAACCTGTTGCTTCTGCACTCCATTTTATACAAAATCCGACATAAAGTAAAGCAAAAAGGCCGCCGCTTCGGAAATTCACCAAAGCGGCGGCCCTGCTGCCGATCATCTTTATTCTGCTTTTTTTACTTTACAGATACCGAGTTTTGCGGCGGTATCACCCGTACTCTGTACGGCAAGCGCTTCTTCCCAGTTTTGGCACAGAAGCAGTTCGCCCTCTTTCACCGTATGATCTGAAACACAGATACATCCCTCACCCACGTAGACAGCCAGCAGGTCAAACATGCCTTCCGGCTCCAGCATACAGGACTGTCCGGCCTCCAGTATAGCGGCCTCCATCCTGCCGTCCGCGCCGTTTTTCAGCATCAGGTTAAAATCTGTCACTTTCCCGTAGCTGACTGTGGGCACACCTCCGTCAAAGCAGTCTACCTCATATGGCTCCAGCTCTGCTTTGGTGTTGACACCGTGAATCATATCCAGATGTCCCTTCAGAGTCATCAGATAGCGTTTTACTCCGGGAAGGCTTGTGAAACTGGATTTCTGCAGTTCCACTGTGGCACTGCTGATGCGTGCCTGAAAGGTGCCCTCCTTGTAATCCCCATCCTCAGGATAGATAAAGAGCTGTGTTGTGGTTCCTCCTGACCAGACAGAAGTCTGATACTGCTCAGCGTTTCTTACAGTGATACTGGCATTCATGACGTTTTTCCCCTTTCTTTGCCTTCGGCTCAGGGTTCTTACAGAATTCCCTCTTCCGAAACAGGCTTCTTAAAAGCACCATCCAGCCCCAGGAAATTGTAAGGGCGGGAAATGCTGATAAAATAATCCCTTTTACGGGAGATATTTCCGTAAATGTAACCGGCCCGAAAAACATCACAAATACGACAACCATCATGATCACCAGCGTTATCTTTTCTTTCATGGTGTTAGGCGGTGTCAAAAATATCTTCTGGAGATCCATCTCCACTCTTTCCGGTTCTTTTTTCATACGCTCACTACTCCTATCCTTTAAACTATACCGCAAAAAATCTTATCTGTAAAGCAGCAGACAAAAACTCAAGTTCAGGCTTTTGCATGTTCCTCAAGCACCTGAGGCTCCACATCGACCACATCATCCACATCCTCAATGATCTTATCAATAAAGAAAATCTTAAAGGTGGACGCAAGCTGCAGGATGAAGATAGGCAGTACGCAGAATCCGCCTACACCCGACAGATATTTCACGCCTTCCACGCCCTGCTGTCCTCCGCCGAAGATTACCATGATCACGGAAATGATACCGATAGAAACGCCCCATACGATCTTCTGCCAGTTTGCAGGCTCCTCATCGTAGCTGGAACCCTCCGTACAAATCTGGGAGATGGTGGTGGACATGGTATCCGCCGTGGTTGAGAACGCCGCTATCATGGTGATCATGATAAGAGGAATGAGGATAAAACTGATCGGCATCTTCTTAAGCAGCTCCCACAGACCGGACACCGCAATGCCGTTCTGGATCGCCCCAATCAAATCCGCCTTTCCGATATCCTGCCAGTTGAGTGCAGTTCCGCTCCATACGGAGAACCAGATAAGGCCAAAGGTAGACGGCATGATCCAGTTTACGATCATGAACTGGCGAATGGTTCTTCCGTAGGAAATCATAGCAAAGAAGATAGCCATCAGCGGCGCATAAGCGATCCAGCACGCCCAGTCAAACATGGTCCACCAGGTAACCAGTGCCTCACCGCCTACATTTCCGGGGTCAAGTCCCCATGAGAGGAAGTGGTCGCCCCAGTATCCGATACCTGTATTCATCATGTTCAGTATGTACACCGTCGGTCCTGCGATCAGCAGGAATACAAGAAGCACATAGAAGATCTTGGAAGTTCCGTTCGCCAGCCACTTGATACCTTTATCAAGGCCAGCCACAGAGGCAATGGTAAAGGTGGCCGTAATGATCACGAACAAGGTGATCCACACAACCGGTCCCTGCTTGATACCGTAAGCTGCCTCCAGACCGGAGCCGATCAGAGCCAGTCCCATACCCAGGTTACTGGAAAGTCCCAGTGCCAGAGCCACGATGGAAATTACGTCGATGATGCTTCTCAGTACACCGTATTTGACTCTCTGTCCAAAGAGAGGAGTCAGGGAAGCTGCCACAGACAGTTCTTCCTTCTTGTTGAAATAAATGTAAGCCATTGCACATCCAACGATGGAGTACATTGCGTAAGGGATAAATGTCCAGTTGTAGAACACACGGCCCATACCGAACATGGCAGCCTCCTGGGTCAGCGGCTCAATGCCGTAGCCTCCCAGTTCCCCGTAAATACTGCCGTAATAAATCATTACCTCATTGGCACCGTACACGATACATCCTGTAGCGATACCGCCTGTCAGCGTCATGGCGAACCATGAACCAAAGGAGTGCTTTGCCTTGGCATTGCGGCCTCCGAACCTGACCTTGCCCAGTTTGGAAAATGTAAGTATCATTACCACAACCAGACAGAAAATAGCTACCAGCTGATACAGCCATCCAAAGCTCTTCAGGGACCATCCGAAAATAGCTGAGCAGACTTCCGTCAGCCACTCATTTTTCAGGATTCCCAGAAGTGCTCCGCCGCCGATGATAATGAACGCAGGAATAAACACACTCCATCGAACAGCTTTTTGTTGTTTCTTTTCTCCACTCATAGAATACCCTCCTGGTGATATAATTTTTTCCCGCGGCTCCCCGGTATATGACCGGACAGCCGCTTATGTAATGCGGATTGGTCTTTCCGCTTTACTGCAGTCTTATTTACTCTGTCTTATAAGATTTCAGGAACTCATAAGTCTTCTGGATGTCCACCGACATGTTCCTGTCATTGTCCAGATAGGGGACCACTTTCCTGTAGGACTCAAACAATGGCTTTGTCCCCTCCCCAAGCATGGGATTCTCTCTTAAATCCACGGCCTGGGCTGCATGCATCAGCTCAATGGCTGCCATGTAGTACAGGTTGTCAATGATCCTGCGCATATTTGCCGCTGCCATGGTGGAATTGCTTGCGGTATCCTCTATATGGCCTGCCATGCTCAGGAAATCAAGGGAACATGGATTGGCATACATGCGGTTCTCCGTATCCAGATAAGACACGGTCTTCTGAATGGTTCCGTAGGCAATGACCGCGCCCTCCACAGGTGTCAGGAAACGGTTCAGCTTTGTAAAGCCCGGGTCACCGATCCTTAAAATCTGCTGGGAGATCATCTTTGACATATGTGCCAGTCCCGTGCTCGCCATCTCCACAGCCAGTACCCAGGTAAGCGGTTCAAAGTTAGGGCTTCCGCACATTCTGTCCTCCTCAGGAAGCAGGCATGGATTGTCATCTGTGGCATTTAACTCCACACTAAGCTGCTGTTTCAGGTAGCCCAGGGCATCCATCACAGAACCTGTGATGGCGCTCTGGCACCGGAAGCTCAATGGGTCCTGAAGGGCTCTGCCCTCCCAGGGTTTTTCCAGATAACTGCCCTTTAAGAGCTCCTTACATTTTCTGGCTGATTCTATCTGGCCCTGATAGCCCCTCTCCCGGTTCACGCTCTCGTCCATGGGGTCAAGCACGCCGTTCAGCCCCTCAAGCGCCAGGCAGAATACCCTTCTGTAACGCTCAATAAACTGTTCCGCCTCAATGACTCCCATGGCTGCGAAAGCGGCTCCCTGGGCATTGGAGGAGACAATGCCCAGGCCGTCTTTTGGTCCCAGCTTCAGCGGCTCCAAACCTGCCAGCTCCAGCGCTTTCGCACTTTCCATGCGCTGGTTCTGGTAATAAGCTTCGCCTTCCCCGATGGCTGTCAGTCCAATGGCGGGAAGGGTTGCGATATCTGCTTCCCCCACGCTGCCCCGGCTCTTCATGACCGGATGGACGCCTCTGTTTAAAAATTCCACATAATACTGCACAATCTCCGGGGCCACACCTGTGTGACCGCAGAGAAAACCGTTCAAACGGACAGCCATGATGGTTCTTGTCTCCGGAATGCTGCACTCCGGCCCCACACCGATCATATGGCTTCTCAAAAGATTCTTGTTGTAGGCGTCGTATCGGTCTGCATACACCACCTTGTCCTTGTTCCAGCCCACACCTGTATTCAGCCCGTAAACTGCAACACCGCGTTTATCCAGCTCAAAAATCAGCTCTCTGGCTTTCCTGACCTTGTCCATGGCTTCTGCATCCACTTCCACTTTTGCATTTTCAAATGCGATTTCCTTGATCTGGGAAATCGTCAGCTCACTTCCGGTCAGCCGAATTACCTTCTCCTGCATGTTAATTGCCCTCCTTACGTTTCTCTTCCAGATATGCCACTACCTTCTCCGGTGTGATGGGATAACTTGCAAAACAGCTCCCCAGCGCGTAGTTTATGGCATTGGCCACTGCCGGCGCCGGTGCCACGGCTGCGATTTCTCCCAAACTCTTTCCTCCGTATGGGCCATCCGGCTCCCCATCCTCCACAAAGATGGAGCGCACCTTTGGCATATCCGGCGCATTGATAATATGATACTTGGAGAAGTTTTTGGTCTTGACCCTTCCCTTTGCATCATAGGAAATCTCTTCAAAAAGAGCCTGCCCCAGACTCATCTGGGCACCACCCTCCACCTGGCCTTCAGACAGCGTCCGGTTCATGACCTGTCCCACATCATGTACACAGAGCAGGTCCAGCACCTCTGTCTGCCCCGTATACTTATCCACCCGCACCTCAGCAAAGGCACAGCAGTAAGTTCCCGGGTTGGACGGCGGCTCGTATTCCAGCTCTGTGTGCATGTAACGGCAGCACTTAAGTTCATAGTCAAGCGCTATTTGTTTATAAGACTTCTCCTCCTTTTCGCAGCGAAGGATTCCGTCATCGGCCTCTATCTTGTCCTGATCCCATTGATACATCTCCACACAAGCCTGTTTCATTTTGTCCAGAAGCTGTTCTCCTGCCTTCTGCACTGCCCGTCCGCACACATAGGTGACACGGCTGGCCTGTGTTCCCGCCGCGTCATATGGGGTGATAAAAGTGTCGGCCTCGTGGATCTTGATCCGGTATACATCCATATGCAGCGCTTCTGCTGCTATCTGCTGCATGGTCATAACCGTTCCGCAGCCCTGGTCATGGATTCCGATCTGCACCTCCACGGTTCCGTCCGGATGCAGGGATATGGTCACATTTGTAAACTCCGGATACGCGCCCTTATAGCCATTTCCATGGGCACCGCAGGCCATGCCTACTCCATACGCATACCGTCTGGTATCCTTCTCATGGATATGTTCTCTTTTTTCTTTCCAGGAAAAGGCCTCCATGCCTTTCCGGATACATTCCTCTATCCTGGCATTTCCCAGATTCGTTCCCCCTGTGGGGTCATCATCCATAGGATGTACAATGTTTTTCAGCCTGAGTTCACAAGGGTCCATACCGATGGCATTTGCTGCCTGGTCCAGATTTACCTCCGTGACAGCATGAGCCTGGGGAGAACCGTAGCCTCTGCAGGCGCCCCCGGAAATGGTATTTGTATAGAAGGTCCGCACATGGCAGGTCTGGTTCTCAACATGATACATGCGGAACAGTTTTTTACAGTACGCCATGGCAATTGCCGAAGCATTGGTATAATAGGCACCTCCGTCAATATCCGCATCTATTCTGCGTCCTCTAATGACGCCATCTCTGGTAACCGCTGTTTTTACACGGGTTTCCGTGGCATTTCTGCTTCTGGTTCCCATGACTGCATCCTGCCTGTCCATATACAGCATGACCGGACATCTCAGTATCCATGTGGCAAATGCACAGGCCGGCTCCACCACGGTCTGCCCCTTTCCTCCAAAAGAACCGCCCATCACAGCTTTTATAACACGGACCTTTGTATAAGGGATGCCCAGCAGATGGCTGATATGGTATCTGACCTGGTAAACCGTCTGGCACGGGGTCCAGAGTACCAGATTGCCGTTCTCGTCAATCTCACTCAGTGCAATATGGGGTTCGATGGCGCTGTGGTGGATTTTCTGGGTACTTCCCTCTGTGCTCACCACGATCAGCTCATCTTTTGCTTCCCCATCTCCGGTAAGCGCCTCATAATCCCCGCAGCTAACCTCTTTTTCAAATGCAAGCATACCCTCTGTTTTCCTGGCAGCATTAAGGCCGATGACGGGGGCAGCTTCATCATAATCAATCTCCACCAGACTGACTGCCTCCTCCACGGCTGCCTTGGTTTCCCCTACGACAAGGGCCAGATGGTCTCCCACATAACGGGCCTTTTCGCTTAAAATATACTGGTCCATGGGAGCATCCAGACAGGCAGACCAGTTGTGCGGGTTGTAAGGTATTTTCGGCACATTCGCATGGGTAAACACTGCCCGGACGCCCGGTACCTGTTTTGCCTTCTCCGTACGGATTGAAATATCCGCATTGGCTTTTTCACTCAGAACCAGCTTGGCATAGAGCATGCCGGCAATCTGCCTGTCACAGGTGTACTTTGTCTTTCCCCTGGCCTTGTCATACACATCCTCACGGATATAGCTCTTTCCCACATATTTCAAATCGCTTTTATTTGTATCCATTATCTGCCCACCTCCTCTTCTGCCCTGCGAAGGTCATCCAGTATCTGGTCAATAACCCCGAAAGCGGCTGATTTTTTATAATGCTTTGACGGCCGGTTCGGAATATTCTCCTCTATCTGGGCGTACACGGCATCCCGAATCTTTTCCTCGTCACAGCCGGAAAGTGTCTGTCCCTCCAGGCACGCTTCAATCAGACGGGCACGGCCCGCTTTTGCGCCCACGGCCCCCAGATATACCACAGGGTGCATCATACATCCTTCTTTTATCTCTGTACAGATACAGCCGTTTATCTTTGAAATGGTAACTGCTTTTCTGGCACCTACTTTTGCAAATGCTGAAAGCACATGCTGTTTCTTCACAATAAACTTAAGGATGACTTCTCTTTCTCCCAGGGTGGTCTTCTCCAGGCCTTCCACAAAATCATCCACCAGACGTTTTGTCACTGCACCTGTCCCGTCCAGAATCTCTGCCTCTGCGCCATAGGCAAGCAGCACCGGGGTAGTATCTGAACTCTGGGATGCGTTTGCCACATTTCCTCCCAGGGTGGCCCGGTTCCTGATCTGGGTGGAGCCTACCATGGATGCGGCCTTAGAAAGAGCCGGTATCCATGTCCTGACAAGGGGACACTGTTCCAGCTCTGTCATGGTGACACCTGCGCCGATGATCACGGAATCCTCTGTCTCTGTGATCTGTGACAGCTCCGGCAGATGTGTCAGGTCAATCAATGAATAATGAAATTTTTTTTCTTTTCTCAAGTGGATGACAAGGTCTGTTCCCCCTGCGCAGAGATAAGTATTCTCATCTTTTTCCCTGAGGGCAGCAGCCAGTTCATCCAGATTTTGCGGTATTCGGAAACTCACTTGATTTCCCCCTCTCCCACGGCATTCACAGCCTTCACGATTTTCTCATACCCTGTACAGCGGCACAGATTTCCCTCGATGGCTCTCTTGATTTCCTCCACTGTGGGGTGGGGATTCTCATAGAGCAGTGCCTTACAGGACAATATCATACCCGGTGTGCAGAAACCGCACTGGATAGCTCCCATCCGGATAAACGCCTTCTGCAGCGCGTCCAGCTCACCGTTTTGCTCCAGGCCCTCAATGGTGGTGATTTCCCGGTCCATGACCTGGCCTGCAAAAACCGTACAGCTTGTCACAGCTTTTCTGTCCAGCAGTACCGTACAGGCACCGCATTCACCCTCACTGCAGCCCTCCTTCACACCGGTCAGTCCGCAGTCCTCACGCAGAAAATCGAGCAGACGTTTTGTCGGCTCTGTCTCTTTCTCTACCTGTTCTCCGTTGATCATACATCTGAGCAGCATTCTATTCACCCTCTCCTGCTTTTTTCTTATATCTTTTGCGCCTCTTTGTGCGTTTTTCAGTCTGTCCATTGTCTGATGAGTCTATTGTATATCACTTCCGTTGAAAAACCGTTGAAATCCCTCTGGTTTTTTGTCTATTTTCCAAGAAACTCTTGACGGAAATGGTTTTTTCTTAAATAATGAGTAACAGACAGGAGGTTTTACTATGGAACTGGCAAACAGCTACCTGGAGGAGGGCTTTCCCTTCCGGGGCCGAAAGAGAAAAAAAATGGAACAGTTTCTGGAAAAAAGCGGCCTGACCTATGACGCGCAGATCATCTACTCTGTCCTGCTGTGCAGGGGGGACGGGGAGATCATAGGCTGCGGTTCCAGACATGAAAATATTTTGAAATGCATTGCTGTGGATGAAACTTATCAGGGGGAAGGGCTTCTGCAGCGAATCGTCACACAGCTTATCAAACAGGCTTATACCTGCGGCATTCCGCATCTGTTTTTATTTACCAAACCAAAATACCGGGTTGTTTTTGAGGATATGGGCTTCTACCCCATAACGGAAACAGATACCATGCTGCTGCTGGAGAACAGAAAGGATGGTATCTCCCATTATCTGAAGGAGGAGCTTGCCAAATTTCCTCTCCCTCCCTGCAAAGACGCGGGTGCCATTGTCATGAATGCCAATCCCTTCACCAGGGGGCACCGTTATCTGATCGAAACCGCGGCACAGGCGTCTGACGTGCTCCATGTCTTTGTGCTCTCCGCTGACGCTTCGGAGTTTCCCGCTGATGTCAGGCTTCGCCTTGTCAGGGAGGGATGCAGGGATCTTGAAAATGTCATGGTCCACGGCAGTTCCGAATATCTCATCTCCCATGCCACCTTTCCCGACTATTTCCTGAAGGATAAGGCAGGGGCTTCGGACAAAGCCGCGGAGCTGGATTTGAAAATTTTTGCAGACTATTTCAGAGATGCCTTTCATATTAAAAAACGTTTTGTTGGGGAGGAACCCTTTTCCCCGGTCACAAGAGCGTATAATGAACAGATGAAGCAGACCCTTCCGGCCTGTGGGATCGAGGTTGTGGAAATTCCACGGAAGACATGCGGAGATACAATTATCAGTGCAACCCTTGTCCGGGAGAAATTCCTGGCAGGTCATATGGAATCCCTTCGTCCACTGGTGCCGGACAATACTTACCGCTATCTGGTATCACAGGAGGGGATTGCCCTCAGAAAACAACTATTGGAGAGACAGTCATGAACCATACAGATTTATGCTCCGGCACTCCCATTACCCTGGATCAGGTGCTGGATGCCAGAGAACGGCGGGCAGCCATTCAAAGAGAAATGCTGAAAGATATACAGCGTGATAACACTGCCCTGATCAGCTTTACATTGAATATTGTAGGGCCAATCAAGGTCTTCCCCTATACCATTCTGGCCTTTGAAGCAGGTCTGGAAGCCATCCGGGAATGCCTTCTCTGGCTGGAAGCGGATATCACCGCTTTTCGGGAGGTTCGGGAAGTTACAGGATATGAGGCATTCTTTTCTGTTAAAAAGGAGTCCGGTCTTGCCCGTATATGTAAAACACATCTCACAAAACTGGAGGAAACCCATCCTCTCGGACGTCTCTTTGACATTGACGTGCTGATGCCTGACGGAACTAAAGTCTCCAGGGAATCCCTCGGATATGCCGGGCGCACCTGTCTGCTCTGTGACAGACCTGCCTTTCTGTGCGGACGCTCCCGGACACATACAGCTCAGGAGCTGGTGGAGCGGGAGATTTCTTTTATGAGAGATTTTTTTGTGGAACGTTTTTCCGTCCATATCGGACTGCTGATGCAGAAAGCGCTTTTTTATGAGGTCAATACCACTTTAAAGCCCGGCCTTGTAGACCTTATGCACAACGGTGCGCACACAGATATGGACCGGTACACCTTCCGTGACAGTGCCTATGCTCTTACTTCTTATTTTATTGAGGTGACCAGGCAGGGGATGGAATTCGCCCTTAAGGAGGGAAAGGAGGAGGACCTGCCGGAGCTGTTCGCATCCATCCGTCCCCTGGGCATAGCTGCGGAGACGGCTATGAAACAGGCTACGGGCGGGGTCAACACCCATAAAGGCATGATCTTTTCCGGGGGCATTCTCTGCTGTGCGCTTGGCTATGATATGGTTTCCAGAGACGCGGGCGGCTCTTTCCGCCTGAAATACGCCAATCCCGGGGAGGCCTTTCCCCATCTGGAAACCACAGTGCGGCAGATGCTGGTTCATCTTCCGGATGACTTTCAGAGGCTTGACACCTCCCATGCCGCAAGCCACGGAGAGCGGCTGTACAGACAGTATGGCATCACCGGAATCCGCGGGGAGGCTCATCTTGGTTTCCCATCCCTCTTTCACATGGGATATCCCCTCTTTCTCCGGGTACTGGCCCATGGCGGTTCCCTGAATGAGGCGGGATGCATCACACTTCTGCACTATATGGCAGAGACAGAAGATTCCAATCTGATCACCCGCTCCGGCTATGAAACAGCGGCGAAAATCCGGAGAGAATTAAAACGATTCTTAGAACATGCCTCTTACGAAGAACAGCTTGCCGTTCTTCCCCGGCTGGATGATCATTTTGTACGAAATCATATCAGTCCGGGCGGAAGCGCGGATATGCTGGCCCTCACATATTTTTTATATTTTACAGGCATTTTGCCCTGCAGATGGGATTGAGAGGCTGCGCAGAAAGGAAAATGAAATGGAGTTTCAAATAAGAAAAGCAGATTACCGTGATATTCCTGCCATTATGCAGGTGATGGCCGAAGCTCAGAAGGCCATGGAACACCCGGAGTGGTTCTGTTCCGACTGTGAAGAATATATGAAAAAACACATTGAGACATGCGGCTTTACCATTGTCGCAGAACCTATCTCCCAGTCTTCCCTGGCAGGATTTTTTCTTATAAAATTCCCGGGGCTTGCAGAGGAAAACCTCGGTCACTTACTTGGCTATACGAAAGAAGAACTGGAGAAAACCGTTCATATGGATATGGCGGTGGTGCATCCGGCATATCAGGGAAACCGCCTTCAGTCCCGCATGCTTCATAAAGCTGAGGAGGTTCTTGCCGGCTCCCCTGTTTTGAGGAACCGGCTTCTGGCAACCGTACATCCTGACAATCGTTTCAGTCTGAACAATATGCTGAATAGTGGCTATGAGATTGTAAAGACCACCCGTCTATACGGCGGCCTGCCAAGGCATGTGCTTCAAAAAATATTGTAAATTTCATTCCGCATTTGTTATAATTTATCACATTCTCCGCAAACTATATGCATGGAGGTGATCACAAATGGAAAATGATTATCAGGTAGCTTCTATTTCAGAGGACTGTGTCTCTGAAATCAATGAGCTTCAGAACAGATTAAATAAAGAGACGGATAAGGATATTGTACTTATCGCTTATCAGTCTAAAGCAGACGACTAAAGCTGCTGTGCCGGAAGAGGCGCTGCGTTTTCCTTCCCCATCTTTGAATCGGAAGCGATCAGACGGCTGCGCCCCTCCACTTTGACCAGCTTTTCCAATTCTTTCAGGGCATCTTTTCCTATCCATTTCTGGGCCTTGTCTCCGTTTTCTATCAGCTCATGGGCCAGCAGCACTGCTTTTTCCTGGTAATCAAAATCTCTTTTTCCGATCTCTCTCAATGCCCAGGATACGGATTTTTTCACATGCTCTCTCTCATCATCCGAGTATGTGCGGATGAGGGAAAGGTAATGGTCCAGTGTCTCGTTTTCCGGATTCTTTTCATGGATGGCAGCGGATGCCATAAGGGTATAGGCAGCGCGTTTGACGTATACTGCCTCCGCGTCGCACCATTTTTCAATGAGATCCTCGTATCCTTTCAGTTTGATCAGCAGATTCTTGCACAGATGGTCGCACAGATCCCAGGAGATGACATCATGCATGAATGCCTCTCCCTCCTGCAGTGTAAACTTCTTTTTGTCAATTACCAATACGGCAAGCAGCCTCGCCTCATGGTAACCTGTGTTCCACAATTCATGAGCCAGAGCATTGTCTTTGCCCGCCTTTTTTGCAAGTTTTCTCACATCCGCAGTGGATACGCCTATGCTGCACGCCTCCGGTATGCCCAGTTTCACCACATTTGCTTTGTATTTTTCTGAACTCATTTTTCTTAATTCTGACAGGATTTCATCACTTGTCATGCTTTTGTTCCCCCTTTGATATGTAGTTTTTCGACAGGTTTTTGTCTGAGATTTTCACAACTGCAGTTCCCCCACCGGGATCACCACCCCCGGTTTATCTGAATGTTCCTGCAGGAATTTTTCCATCCACACCACATCAAGCCAGTGTCCGCCCTTATATCCGCATTTCGTAAAATGTCCCACTGTCCGATACCCCATTTTTTCATGGAATCCTATACTCTCGGGATTCGGATATGTAATGCAGGCGTTGGCATTTGTTATATTCTGTCTTCTGAGAATATCCTCCAGAGCAGTATAGAGCTGCCGGCCTATTCCATTTCCTCTTACATTTACCTTGAGATATACCGTTGTCTCCACAGCCCAGTCATAAGCCGGCCTTCCCTTAAAAGGTGATGCATAGGCATAGCCCAGGATTTCGCCATTCTGCTCTGCTATAAGGTATGGATATTTTTTCAGGGTTTCCCGGATCCTCTGTGTAAATTCCTCTACAGAAGGTACCTGATATTCAAATGTGATGCAGGTATTTTTTACATATGGCTCGTAAATTTTAAGCAGTGTTCCGGCATCCTCCGGTACTGCCATTCTTATGTAGATATTCTTTCTATTCATGAACTTTCTTTCCCTTCTATGATCAGATGTGGTTTGTGGTGTTTCAGATAATCTGCCAGTTCTCCGGAATCCTTCACCTGCTGTTCCAGTATAATGCCCCCAAATCCCAGATTGTCCATAACATGGAAATCACTGCCGGACACCCGTTTCAAATCAGGATGGTCACAGATCCATTTCTCCAGTAGGTCATTGTGATTATTTCCATTCGGTCGTTGGTTAAATTCCACTCCGTCCAGATACGCAGGATTCTGCGGACTGCATGGTGGACGGAATGGATGTGCCTGATACAGAAGTGCTCCATTTTCATGGCATAACTCATACAATTCCTGCTGTGTAAAAAAGCACAGATTGGGATGGGCAAACAAAAACTCTCTGTCCGCCCCATAGATAAGGAAATCCTCGGCATAAGGCTCCAGCCGGATTTCAATTCCCAGTATCACCGTTAGTCCGCACTCTCTGCCTGCCTCATATGCTGTGTCATATCCCAGAAGATAACGCTCCATACGCTCACGGTCTGTACTTCCGAAATCTTTTAAAAGGTCATTGTCAAAATGATTCGTTATAACTATACCGTCATAATCCGTCTGACTGTACGCCTTTACCACTTCCCTTGCTAAAATCCGGGCGCAGGGGCTTCCTTCTGCTGTGTGGGTGTGCATTTCTAATTTCATTTAACGTCCTCCTTTTCAGTATAATATCATGATCAAAACCACGGAACATCATACTCCTCCACCTTCTCCGCATCCAGATCAACAGAATACCCTGTAGCTGTATCCGATTTTTCATGATACTTTTTATACATCACAAACAGAAGAGACTTCCCGTCATCTGAAACTCTGTCATACACTACCGTCACTTCGTATGGCCTGTCCGCCTCATTTTCGTACTCGGCAATATCGCCTCCCAAAATAGCGTAAAAGTTTCCTTTTGCATTGTACGTTTTTTCTGATGTCGTATACTGCTCTGACAGTTTTTTCTCATACAGAAGGTCATAGGAACGCTCCATACGGTCAAAATATTTTTTATTTTCATCCTCCGTGTCTTCTGTGATCTGCTCTATCCTTTCACTCTCTTCCATGGACTGCAGCAGTTCATTGTATGTCTGTGCCAGCGTTTTCTCTGTATTTTCGGCATCCGCATAATAATCACCGCGCTTTTCCAGATCTGAAGATTCCGATTCACCTCCGAAGTACAGACTGCATATTCTTTTATTCTCTTTTACCTCAATCTGTACCTGCAGAACGCCGGTAAATTTCTTAAATATGGAATCTTCCATGGCATCGGAAATCATAGCGGCAGCTTCTTTTGACGCCTGCTTCATCTCCGATTCATTTTTCACAATAAGATGGTATCCTTCGGTCCCGTTCTCCTTTGTTTCACTCCACTCTGTCTGAAACGCCTCCGCTTCATAGGTCTTTTTAAAATAATCACACGCAATATTTTCTATAAAATCATCAGAAAGCCCGCTGCCGGAAACGGTGGGATAGCCTAAAATATGTACCGCGATCTGCGGATATTCTTCCGTCACATACGCGCCGGAATTCTCCGCAAATTTCATTCCGTATTTGTCCTCAAGAAGCCTGATATCTCTCTCCTCGTCCCATTCAAACTGCCTTCTTCCGAAGAAAGATATCTTATCCCAATAGGTATAGCCTGTTGTATAACCACCTGACTGCTCTGCCACGCAGATCATACCCAGGCCGATATCATGCTCCGAGGGCGATGTCAACAGGAAGTAAACAAAGCCTCCTATAAACACAATCACTGCCAAAACAGCATAAATAACTGTCAGTACAACAGCCAGCACCTTATACTTTATTCTGGTCAGGTAATATCCGATAAGCAGGGCCGGAAAAAGGAAAACCAGCGCCCAGAACAGGGCCTGCACCCACAATCTGAACTCAACCCCAATCCCCCGCAGGATAAACCTGGCAAGTACGAATCCCAACAGGCTCCCCAGATAAATGATCCAGGGAAGCGCATATTTTATCTTACGTTCCATATTGTCTCCTATCCGAAAAATACAGTCTCCAGATTGCCGTAGGCTAAGCCGTTTTGAATCCGGACAGCATATTCATGACACAGGCTGTCAAAGTAAGAAGTCCATATCTGTCTGCCGGACTTTTCAGCAAGAACCCGAAGCAGCATTCTCAGTTTTCCCTCTGTCCTCTGCAGATCATCCCCCCGGAAATATTGTTCTGCTGCCTCCATATCCTGACTGCAGAGCCGAAGCTGTGAAAGCTGCCTGTCCGTTATCATGCAGCCAAATGCCGTGACGAGCACCAATTCACTGAGATTCCCCATATATCCAGTACTATTCCCTCTCTGAACACGTTCCAGAAGCTGCCTCACAGCCTGCTGCGGAAAACATTCCAGAAAATCCTTCTCCACTACTATATCACATAAATACTGATAGATGACATCAATTCCGCACATTTCCCTGTGAATATTCACTGTCGGATAATCCAGTGTGAGCAAATGGTCCTGCGGCCTGAATCTGGCATCATAGGCAATAAAAAATGCAGGCATTCCTTTCAGTATCGTCTCCCTGTAGTTGCTGCAGCCGTAATCACAGAAATCTTTGATCAGTTTATCGTAGATTTCTTTTGCCTTGCGGGTCTTTTCTACTACCCTGTCATAGCCGATTCTATATGCATCTTCCGCTTTCACTGTATGTTCGGACACTAATGTATATTCTGAGGTATCCCGGCATTCCCTCACACAATAGAGCACTGCCTCCATCAGCATCTGCGCTGTCTCATACGTCACAGAACTGCTCTCCTTGGAGGTGTATTTCTCCGCAAGCCGTGCTGTCAGCGGCAGTAATTCTTCCAATTGGTATTCCATTTGCTTTTTCCCCTTTCCAAATTACAGATAACACCCTCTTTTTACTCCCAGAAAAGCTCCCTCAGGACAGACTGATAGAGTTCGTCATCCCATCTTTTTTCCTCACTGAGTGATTCATATTCGTCGAATCCACCGCTTTCCGTAAACCCCTGATAGCCTTCTCTGACAGCCTTTGCAAAGCGTTCCAGGCACGTATCTTCCAGATAATCCAGGTCCCCGAAGCACACAGATTCAAACTGCTGCCTCATAAAATTCAAAAGCTCATCATCTGTCATTTTATCCTGAGACTCGTTCTTAAAATGATAAAAGATGTCCTGCAGTCTGGTGAGAACAGCGAGATAATTATCTTGGCTGACATATTGGGAATCGCAGAAGTTATAGACGATCTTGTCTAAAATCCCCCTGCCGAACTCAACTCTGCCGTACTTTTTCAGACTTTCATTTCGCCTTACGATCAATTCTTTTGCCTCCTGCTCCGTAAGTGTAAGCCCGAATTTTTCCGTCTTCTGATTGTACGCGTCCAGCAAAGCCAGTTCATCCTTCTGCCTCTTTTCTGTAAGCAGTTCAAAAATCTGTTTTTCCATGACTTATCTACCTGTCCTTTCCTGAAAACATTTAACCGGCGGAACTATTAAGCCGGCCAGACAGTTACCGGCCGGTTTCTATAGCTGCTCATTTATTACTACTCACTCTGTGCCCGGCAGTGCGCTTCGCGATACACAGACACAGAACATTCTGTTCCATATCTCACCGGCCGCCGCGGTCTCTGCATACTTTGGGCAAAAAACACTTGGCAGGACAGTGGATATGAATGGTAACGCTCATTATACAGTCGCAGAAAGTCCATTACAAGCCTTGAAAAAAACCCTGTTTTGTGGTAATATAATAGTGCAAAAGGAAGCAGAAAATAAAAATCTGCTTCCTTTTTTCATTTCTGTATTCTATTCTTTTGCCTTTCACGCTTCCGCCATATTGATGCGCGGTATCTTACGGGATACTGCCGGACTGATCAGCCAGGATATTTTCCAACCGGATGCTCCTGCGCATATTTTCTTCCGTAGGAGTGCAGTTCATCCATGACAATGCTGTTATTCCACTCCCTGAAGCAGATGCCGTTTGGTATGGATGGATAAAATCTTCCGCCCGGGCAATAGGTATCAATCGCTCTTCTGACCTCTGCCCTGATCTCCTCCTCCGTGATATTCTCAATATCTACTTTCGGGCCGTCAATGCCTCCGACCATAGCAAGCTTTCCCTCTGTCACTCTCTGGATTTCCACAATATCATTCTGCGCGATCGTACCCTGCCAGATATCCACGCCGATTTCCACCATATCTGTGACAATGGGCTGGCAGATGCAGTCCGCATGGTGCATATAAATCATACCGCAGGCATGTATGGTATCCGCGATCTCTTTCTGCAGAGGTTTTATGATTTGGCGCCATACCCTTGGCGGAAGAAAAACATTTTGCTTGGAACCCCAGTCATCGTGATAAAAGATTATGTCAGGGTGGATCTGTTCTGCCACCATCTTGATATACTTTATTTTATAATCAGCAATCACCCGGAGCAGTGCTGCCATCTCATCCGGATACTCCAGATAATTTACCAGGGCCTCCTCCATTCCCATCAGATGGTGAGAGCGCTCAAAAAGGCCTCCGGCGCACATGAATCCCACAAATTTTTCCCTGCGGTCCACTTTCGCCGCTTCCTCTTTCACCAGCGTCCAGTCCAGATGATCCAGATCCGGTACGGTGAGCTGCTCCTCCCATTTTTCAATATCCTTGATGACAGCATTTTCACTGTTCACCCTTGGATGAGGGCCGGGGGCACCCGGCTTATAAACATAGACCGTTCCCCAGGAATCCTTGTGCTCCAGCCCATCCTGAGGGCACATGTCTCCCATGAGCACAGGGTCCGGCACAAGTACGACGGCATCCATCAAATCCCCGTAAAAATCAGGTTGTTCCCTGTTATAAATTGCCATAGCGTTTTCCCGCAGATTCATATGATCGTTTCCTCCTTTGTCTTCCGAAAACTTTTTATAGGTAACTATTCAGCCAGCTGAATAGTTACTTTTATAGTTCTATTGTATAACAATCCATGTTTTCAGAAAATGTACAGACTGTATCTGTTTTTCCACTCCTTATAGGCACTCTGCCCATACTTTTTCTTGACAAATAGAGCCATAAATTATAATATTTTGACAAAGGAGTATATTCGTATGAAAATCAATCTGGATATCATCGCAGAAGAATTATCTGCCTTCTCCCCCAGACGGGCAGGCAGGAAAAAATCAGATACTACAGCGCCAAACCTGCAGGGTGTCGGCCTGTACCATTCCCAATCCTCCCTGTCGCCGGAAATCTGTTATGCCGTGGATGCAGACAGTATTTCGGATTCTTTTAGCTGCCCTTTTGGCATCACACTGGCTGTCATGGGAAATACAGCCGGGCTTTTGCCGGATACAGCAGACGCGGATATTCTGATACTGAATCGAGGGGATGCACAGTGCACATTCAGCGACATGTTCAATGCGCTTAATTCCGTTTTCCTAAAATACCAGGCGATTGACACACGGCTCAGTTCTGCTGTCATGAAAAACGCCCCTCTGCAGGAAATACTGAAAATCGGTGAGGCCCTCTTCGGAAACCCTCTCATTCTTTTCGATAAAAATTACTGCATTTTAGGGGAAGCGGATTCCCGCCTGGAGAAACTGGAGCTGGTGTGTGACAAATGGTCGGATTCCAAAATGCTCTCCATTGATACAGTCAATGCCATCAAGACTTCTCCGGAATACCGCAGAGCTTCTGAATCCTCTGATATTTGTTTTGTATCGGAGGAATATTTTGCATACAATACGCTTTTTGCCCCTGTGGAGGGAAGCGGCTCCCCTTTGACCCTGGCTGTTATGGAGACAAACTGCCCTCTCACCCGGGTACACCGGCAGCTTGCCCTGTACTTTTCCGGTATTCTGCGGCTTGCCCTGGGAAGAAATCATTTAAGCTCCGGACATTCTCTGCGGTTTGAGGATTTTCTGAAAGAGCTTCTGTACGACACGCAGATTGAACAGGCCGTGATAGACCGCTATCTGCTGGCTATGAATTGGAAAAACGGGGACAATTACCTGCTGGTTACCTTTCAGACTAACCGTTTCGACAAGATCAATTCTATCTACAATAACATCTGCGGAAATATTGAAAAACAGATACCTGAAAGCTTTGCCTTTTATTTTGAAGACAATCTTCTCACTGTTATCAATCTGGACCAGGCCCGCCTGACCAAGACGGATGCTGTCCATATGCTCTCTATTTTCCTGAGGGAAGGATTATTTCACGCCGGCATCAGTTATATTTTCTTTGATTTCAGCACTTTTTCCAGCTATTATAAACAGACTCTGGGAGCTCTTGAGATGGGAGAAAAATATAGTCCTCATGAGTGGTGCTATGATTTTGAGGACTATGTGCTGCACTATTTTATGCACTACGGCACCAGCCGAATCGACGGAAGACATCTGTGCCATCCCGGTGTAGTGCAGCTTTATATATATGATTCTAAGAATAAAACAAATCTTCTGGAAACATTGAGGGCTTATCTGGACTGCGGAGGAAATGCGGTTCTGACCGCGCAGAAACTCTATATCCACAGGAACACCCTGTACCAGAGACTGAAAAAAATAAACGGCATCATCCATACTAATCTGGATAATGCCAATGTCAGGCTGTTTATTATGATGTCCTATACATTTGTAGACCTGCTGGGACTGACCCCTGTGGAATCTTAAGGCATACCCCAAAGCGCATTCCGTCATTCATGCCTGCGGCAGGCACGCTTTACACGGCAAGGGATACTCTCCCAATCGCTTTTCAGCATGCGGTATTCCATACGTGTTTTCATTTTACCGTCATGCCATTCGTAGTCCACATGTTCTGCCTCCCTGATCATGCCGCATTTCTGCATAACACGCTCGGAGCCTCTGTTTTCCTTGAGGCATCCGGTGGTGATGCGGTATACGCCGCCCTTTGAAAAAGCAAAGTCCATCACCTTTTCCAGCGCTTCTGTCACATAACCGCAGCCCCAGAATTTCGGATATGTAAAATACCCCAGGTGCACCAGCTTTCCCACAGGTGTTGTATCCATGACCGTATATCCGATACTGCCGATTTGTTCTTTTGTATCCTTTTTCTGCATGTGCAGAAAATATCTGCACCTGTCTTTCCCCCGGATATCCTGCAGAATATCCGCAAAATACTTCTCCGATTCCTCCCTGGAATGGTGCTGGATATCCTGAAGATAATACATCACCTCATCGTCTGCCATAAGTCTGCTGTACTCTTCTGCATCATCCTTTGTATAATCCCGTAAAATAAGGCGTTCTGTTTCTAAGTATATCAACGCATGTTCCTCCTATATGACCACTTCGGCAAACTGGTTTCTTTCAACTGCCGCAGCATCTGCCAGCCTGCTGTTCTTTGTTTCATTGAGATAAAATAAATCATACAGATACGTTTCAAAAATACGGTTTGTTATGGCTACTTTATAGTCTTCTTCTTTCAAATATCCAAACATTGTGCCTATTTGAATTGTATTATCCGCAAGCGAAAACGGGTACGATTTTCCGCCCAGAAGTATATGATGGAGCATCTCATTTAAGTCAGGATACAAGTCAAGATTTTTGTTAATATCATCAAATAGTATACTCCGGCTCATCAGCATATATTTAACAGCAGCTCTTACTCCTTCCGGGCACCCCACAGAGGCTCTGTCACCAAAATCTTTATTTTTCCAGACTGATTCATCCAGCAATTTGCAGATTTGTGATACAAGGTATGGATATCCGGACGTATAGGCATATATTTCATTACTTAATTTGTCTATATCCATTCCATATTTATAATCTGCCTCATACTCTTCCAGCATTGTAGCTATTTCTTTCGGCGAAAAGGACATATCTACATCAAAACTTTCTGCAATATTCCATGGACTGTTATATCTATGCTCTGCATCCGGCCTGATCTTCAATTTTAAATTTTTTATGTCGTAAACACCCGTAAGAATCACGTTATGAAAAAAATTCTCTTTTCCCTTTTCTCTGTCCAGGTATTTGTCTCGAAGTAAACTGAGAAAAGAAAGAAATATCTGATTGCTTGAGCTTTTGTCAACTTCGTCAATCAAAAGGATGATTTCCTTATCTGAATCCGTACATAACCGGCTTATCTTATCGCCGAGGTTCTGAAAAGTCAGCTCATCTTCTTCATAATGATTCCATTGTTCAATTACATTAGCATCTAAACTTTCATTTTCCAATTCTTTGGTGACCAGCTGCGCAAATCCTCTTACAAAATTTTCTCTGGAATCAAATAAATCATCTGCGCCTTCAAAACTGATACTGATAATCATGTACTGATCCTGCAAATATTTTTCTAACTGATACAGCGTTGTGGTTTTCCCGTATTGCCTGCCTCTGTTAATTGCAAAATAATACCCTGGTTCAATGTATTCTTCTACAATTTGTTTTACTTTTTGTGATATGTCTACCATATAATGTTTCTCTGGTATACAGATTCCGGTCACGTTATAACGCTTTAAACCTCCTGGGATGTATTATTGTTGGGGAATCATTTGCAAGATGATTTTTATGCATAAATGCGATAAAAATTTGAATTTGCAGTGCTGATTATTATCTTTATGTCTTTATTAAACGTAAATATAAATTGTAGGTGATCTTGTTTTGATTCTAATTTAAGTGGACGTTAATTTCAAGGTATGAATTTTGTCCGGTGTATTTAGTGTTAATACTATTGTGACTGTCTTCGGTGTGAAGCTAAAGACAATACCCAAAACTGTGGTTGTATTCCTACAAGCATTTCTATCTGCTTCGGCTTGAAGCCGGAGACTTAATTGTCCAAGAGTAGAAGCAGATGTTGCATATTTCAATCCACTCCAGTGCGAAGCCGGAGACTATACATGCACAAGCAGAGGGGACAACAGCTTTATTTCAATCCACTCCAGCGCGATGCCGGAGACAAATATTGCATTTAAACTGAACCGGATTTATCAGATTTCAATCCACTCCAGCGCGATGCCGGAGACCAGACTGAAATATAAAACCTGTCTCATACGTTGTATTTCAATCCACTCCAGCGCGATGCCGGAGACTGGTTGCAGATTCCGTAACCTGCGGGAAACGTGGATTTCAATCCACTCCAGCGCGAAGCCGGAGACATGGTGGCTGCCTCAGTATGGGGAAACCCGGGAATTTCAATCCACTCCAGCGCGAAGCCGGAGACATGATCAATTGCTGCTGTTCTTCTGACAGTCCGCTATTTCAATCCACTCCAGCGCGAAGCCGGAGACTTCCACAGTTTACTTCTGATGGTAGTTATCAGGTATTTCAATCCACTCCAGCGCGAAGCCGGAGACTGTACATTTGCTGGTTTCTTTTCTATCTGCCTTATTTCAATCCACTCCAGCGCGAAGCCGGAGACGGGGCCCCGCCGAAGGCGGACGGAAGTCCTGCTGATTTCAATCCACTCCAGCGCGAAGCCGGAGACGGCAATTATTACCAATTTCCATCTATATTCTACACATTTCCTTATACAAATCAACTAATGTTTTATATTCTCCACCCCATTCCTCCACCAATCCCCCTATCAAAATGCGCTTTTTCCAGTGCGAATCCCCTAAGGAATTAATGTCCACTTACGTTTCGCACCACCAAAGCGCTATATCATTATAACACACTTAATCCAATTATTCCAGAAAAGCATCTTCGCCTCAAAAATATTTCTCATATTCCCCATCCGGGAATTTACCTTCCAGTCCCAGGACTCTGGGCCAAAGGCCTGTCTCTGCTGTTATAACGCCCATAATCATTCCCATATGCGTATGCAGATGCCTGTGCTGTGCCAGTATAAGTGTAAATCTCGTATACTTACATCCTTCCGGTTTCAAAAGCAGCATATCATCCTCCAGATTTTCCGTATAATTCTTAATTTTCTTCTCAATCTCCAGAAAATACGCCTCCAAAGTCTCACGAGAAAGCAGTTTATTCGTAACCACATCCAGATTATTCAAATCTTTATCATGAAACCACGGTTTTACATACCCCGGGTCATCTGGATTTATAAACCACAAATCCAGAGAGTGCAGCATATGGTACACATGTTTCCACAAAGGCATTCCGCAGTATTCCTTTTCCCACATCGCATCCGGAATGCAGGTAACTACATTTTCCACTTCCCACAATGCCCTGTTTGTCTGTTCTTTGATAATATCCGAATATTTTTCCTGAACCATTGCTGCCAATCCCCCTTCCGCTCATTTACCTGTCCATCATACCATTTTCCTGCAGCCATACCACAGACTCTCTGAGTGCCTGAACAGTCTTTGTCTCCAGCACACATCTGCAGTTTCTTTTGCCGGCAATCTCAAATTTCTCTTTCAGGTCAATTTCTCCTGTCCCCAAAGCCAGATGAATCTTATTTCCGGCCGCATCATGCATATGAAAATGTACCAATTTCTTCTCATGCTCCAAAATAAAGCTCTCATACTCTTTGGAATCCACATGGGAATGCCCTACATCCCAGGTCAGGAAAAATACCCTATTTTAGGTACAGCCTCCGCGCCAACTCATCATACCCCGAACTCCCATCCAGTATATTTTATATGTACTGATCCAACAAGGCTTCAATCCCGCCCGGAATGCTGTTGCCTGGGATGCTGCATTTGAGGAAGCGACGCAGTAAATAGGCAGAATATACCTCTCCAGAATATCATGCTTCAGATGATTCACCAGCACTGATGCCAGTCCACCCTTCCGATACCTTTCCTTTACATCCACGCCGATCTCCCAAACCCTTCCGGATTCTATGGAGGCCCCGGCAAGCCCTGCAATCTCTCCATGTATTTCCGCATAAAACACTATATATGTATTTGTTCTTCCCTTCTCATCAAACAACAAGGAATTGTCAAATCCCTCTGTTCCCTGAAGCTCCCCAAGATTCTCCCCTTCCAGCCCCCTGTAAGTGTACTCCGGCAGAAACTCTACTCTGCTGCTATGTTTTGCATCCGGTATGTAATAGATGGACTGCCCGTAAAGCAGGGGACACTTCTGTCACCTCTATACTCCCAGCTCTTTTTTCAAATCTTCCGCATACTTTTTCTGCTGCCTCTTCAGATACATCCCCGCTGCAAACTTCATAAACGGTTTCTTCAGCTCCACATCCTCAGTAAAATCTATCTCCGTGCCATTTCCGCTTTCACGGAGCAGGCCTGTCCAGTGGCCCTTCATGTTTTCATTCTCCATGTCAAATTCATACCGGCAAAACGGTACCTTTTTTGTGATCGTAAATGTAGTGGGAAACCCGCTCTTTGTGTACTCCACAAAGGTCTTCCCATCCCCCATCTCTTCTATCCTGTCCAAATCACTGCGCCAGCCGTAATTCTTATTATCCGTGATCACCTTCCAGACCTGTTCCGCGCTGGCGGACAGTTGGATCTTCATATTTGCTTTCGCCATAACTGCCTCCATTTTTCCTTTTCTACCAGTCTACCCTGTACCCTCTTTCTTGTCAAACCGAAAACCCTTTCCTGCATCAAACAAAAAGAAGAAAGAGTCCGGTTTGCGGACTCCCGCTCCTGAGCGCAGCCGCCTGCGGCTAAAAAGTTCACGGATTTTTCTAAGTATAACAAAAGAAAAAGCGCCTGCCCCCCATCTTCGGGAAGGCAGACGCCGCATTATTTCATGCAATATCACATTACCAAGCCGCATACCACATACAGCACCGTAGCAATCGCCGCCGTCACCAGTGCGTAGGGAAGCTGTGTCTTCACATGCGAGAACAAGTCCGTGCCCACCGACATGGAGGACAGAATGGTGGTATCTGATATAGGAGAACAGTGGTCCCCGAAAATACCTCCTGAAACAACCGCTCCGATTGCCAGCAGAATATTGGAATCCATGGCAACCGCCATTGGAATGGCAATAGGCATCATGATGGAGAACGTTCCCCAGCTTGTACCTGTACTGAATGCCATAACTGCACCCAACAGGAAAATGATAGCAGGTCCGAAGGCTCCGCTGACTTTTCCTCCGATCAGGCTGGCAAGGAAGGTACCGGTACCCAGTGTCTTGATCACACCGCCGATGGCAAATGCCAGAACCAGCAGGACGACAAGTGTGAGCATATTGCTGACACCTTTCAGCACATAATCCCCAAACTGTTTTCCGGTCATGATCTTCTGTCTTGTGTAGAGCACACCCATAACAAGCAGTGTAATGGTAACTGCATAGAGGATGGATGTGGTTCCGTCACCCTCTGTGATATTTCCTTTTCCTGTGACCAGCAGGCCGATGAAGGTACCGCCAATCAGCACGATAAGCGGAAGCATCATGTTCCACTTGTTCTCCTTGCCCGGCTCTACCAGCTCATCAAATCCTTCACTGTCGTTTAACAGAGGAACCACTCCGTCATCGTACAGCTTGCCTGTCTTCTGCACACGCTCCTCAGCTTTCTTCATAGGGCCCCAGTCTTTTCCGCTCAGTATGTAGAACAATACCATAACGAGAGACACGATACTGTAGAACTGGAACGGAAGACTCCGGATCAGAAGATTCATAGGATCTCCGGCGATAACGCCGGCAGTGATCTCCGCCCCGATAAGTCCCATGAGCATGGCACCCCAGGAGTTCAGCGGAATAATGGCATTGATGGGCGCTGACGTGGAGTCACAGATATAAGCCAGCTTTTCTCTGGAAACTTTATATTTGTCGATCAGCGGTCTTGTCACAACGCCGGTGAACATGATACTTAAAAGGCCGTCAATGAAAATAATGACACCGATAATATAGGCGATCATCATAGCCATCTTTTTACTTCTCACTTTATTCCCCTGCTCAGTCAGATACGTCACAAAGCCATTGACGCCGCCTGACACACGCACCAGTATTACAAATGCGCCCATCAGCGTGGTAAACAAAAACGTTTTCAGATTTCCGGTATCTGCACATACATTTAGAATCTGGTTCACCAGCTCATTTACAGCGGTGATGGGATTCCATCCGCACAGAATCAGTTCTCCGGAAAAAATACCGATCAAAAGAGCAAGCGCCACCTTACGAAACGCAATGGCAAATGCAATGGCAATGATCGGCGGAATTAATGTCAAAAATCCATAATCCATAGTATTCCCTCCTCTTTTGTGTCAATACTGGGCAAACAAAGAGCCAAACCCTCCTGTATGCAGGTAACAGACAGGCCCCTTTGCTTTCCCCTTTTCCAACCAGTCCCTCATGCCGACCAGAACTTTACTGTTGTAGATATTTTCAATGAAAATACCCTCTGCCCTGGCAAATTCAAAAATCTCCCGGGCACTTTCGCTGGTATTTACGCCCCAGCCCCGGCCCCGGAAACCGTCCTCAATACTGCAGAGTTCTTCCACGGACTTCCCTGCAGGGATTCCGGTTATAGCCTCCACTTCCCGCACAGTGTCCGCAATGTGTTTCTTCAGGTTTTCCCTGTCGTCCTCCACACTCACGATCACGATCCGGAAGGGATTTCCCATAACTGCATTTCCATACACCAGCCCTGCTGCCACACCGCCGTTGCCACCCGGTGCGAAGATTGTCATGCCGGTGATTCCCTGTGCCTCGCACTGTTTCATAAGCTCCGGTACGGCTGCCGTATAGCCCAGAGCGCCTCTTCCCGTGGTAGCCCCGTTTCTCACTACATAGGGATTTCTCCCCTCTCTGCGGTATTTTTCAAAAAGCTCCTCCACAAAGGCATTGCGTGCGTCAGAATCCACGTCCCCGAGAAAATGGGATTTCACCCCGAGAATCTGATTCAGCAGCAGATTTCCTTGCTTCTTCTCCGGCTCGGTGCCATTGTGGACCAGTTCACAGTCCAGTCCCACTTTCGCGCAGGCTGCAGCTGTCAGGGTACACAGGTTTGACTGGGCAGGTCCTGCAGCCAGAATCACTTTACTGCCCTCTTTTACTGCCTCTCCCAGTATGTATTCCAGGCTTCTGATCTTGTTGCCGCCGGGGCCTATGCCTGTCATATCATCACGTTTGATATAGATTTTTGGACAGCCCCACTGCTCTTCCAGCCTGTGCAGACGGTGAAGCGGCGTGGGAGCGGGCATCAGCGGTACGCGTTCTGTCTTCTCCAAAAAAGTCTCCAGCAAATGCATGCTTCCATTCCCCCCTTTCTAACGCTCGGCGATCACCTCGACTTCACAGAGCACACCCTTTGGCAGCGTCTTAACCGCAACACAGGAGCGCGCCGGATTGGTGGTAAAGTATTTTGCGTAAACTTCATTAAATGCCGCAAAATCCTTCATGTCCGCAAGAAAACAGGTCGTCTTGATCACTTTTTCAAAACTGCTTCCGCCTGCTGCAAGCACGGCACCTACATTTTCAATAGACTGCTTTGCCTGAGCGGTGATCTCCGCCTCCACTACCTGGCCGGTAGCCGGGTCAATAGGTATCTGACCTGAAGTGAACAAAAGTTCATTTGTCTTCATTCCCTGTGAGTATGGGCCGATTGCGGCCGGTGCTTTTTCTGTACTGATGATTTCCATAATTTCAGTCCCCCCATTTCTCTGTCGTTTTATCATATTAAAGAGTATATCACTAAACTATTTTTTAGTCAATAGTTATTTTTTCATTCTTTCATCATTTTGACTGAAATATTTTTCAGTCCAGGTTGCGTTTCCCCCGTAAAAAAGTTATAATGGGTAAAAGGAGGATTTTACCATGAATTACCTTACCCTGACAGAAACAGACAAAGCTATTTTGGAATCATATAAGACAGTCCTGGACGGACTTGCAGAATATTTAGGCGATGGATATGAACTGATTCTTCACAGTCTGGAGAATCTGGAGCACTCCGTCATCAAGATCATCAACGGCCACTATACCGGACGCGTGGAGGGCGCCCCCATCACGGACCTTGCTTTAAAAATGCTGGATAATATCCGACAGAAAAAGGAGCCCGCGGCCCTGTGTTATTTTAATAAGAAAAACGGAAACACATTAAAATCCGCTACCATCCCTATCCTGGGGGAAAAGAAGCGCATCATCGGCCTTCTCTGCATCAATTTTCACACAGAGGTGTCCTTCGCCAGCATCCTGGCAAGCTTCACCCCTGCAAACAGCATTGTCCCCGGTGTGACAGAGACCTTCAGCGACAATGTGGACGACCTGATCACCTCTGCACTGGACGAGGCCAAAAACAAAGTATACGCCAATCCTCTGATCTCCACCACCAATAAAAATAAGGAGATCATTCATCTCCTGTACGAAAAAGGTATCTTTAATATGAAGGACGCAGTCATTAAGGCGGCGGAAAGCCTTGGCATCTCTAAAAACACCGTCTACCTTCATCTGCGGAATCTGGAAAAAGAAAACAGCAATTAAAAAGCGCCGGACAGAAATAATCTCTGTCCGGCACACTATTCTCAGGCTGCCATCCCTACAGCAGCAGATTCAGCAGCCCAATGACAAACCCGATCAATGCTCCCAGATTGATGACAGCATTCAGCTCTTTCTTCATAATAGACATGAGGATGTTCTCCACTTCCAGCACATCCATACCGTTTACCTTCTCCTCTACTACTTTGGCGATCTGGAACTGTTCCGCCAGTTCTCCTGCTTTGTCACCTACAAATTTTACATAGATGCTCTCCACCAGGCCACGGATTCTCTCCTCGCCCAGAGGGATGGATTCCACAATCTCACTGACTTTACGGCTTTCCACAGCCGCGATCTCTCCTACCACAACCGGATGGATCTTGTCATGGCCGTTCTCACGGATGTAATCCCCCACCTTTCTGCCGATGGGTTCTGCAATGGAGTTGATCAGATCATCTGTAAGGAACATGGACACCATGGAGCCCTGGAATTTCTGCTTCACTTCTTTGGCACCCTCCTCCGCAATGATGGAGCCCACATCCAGCTTATTAAGCCCCTCTGTGATGCGTTCTGTGATAAAATTTTCCAGCTTCTCCCGCATGGCCTCATAGTCGTCCTGCTCCACATAGTGCTGCAGGAACCCCTCTACTGTGTCATCGCTTTTCTGCACCTTCTGGATACCCTCGCTGATACGGCCCACAATGGTATTCTTTACACCATCGGACAGCAGCATGTCCTCCAGATCCTGCTTTGTGATCAGATGGTCGCCCACCGCGCTTCCCAGAGCCTTTGCCAGCCTGCTTTTTCCTCTCGGAATGATGCCCGGCGTAAAGGGCAGGGTCCAGTTTCCGATCTTCACCGGATACAGGGGACGAAACAACATTTTCACTGCAATATAGTTTGTACAGTAGCCGATGACCGCCCCGATGAGCGGCCCGGCAAGTAAACGTAAAAAGTTCATTTGTATCCCTTCTATTCGTTATGTTCTATCATAATTTTCAGTATCTCTTTGTCTGTCTGCTTCATGCCTTCCTTGCCTATGTATCCCACACAACTGATGGTCTCAGGCGTATCCTCCTGCAGAATACCCGTATAGGGGGCATAGACTTTGTTCTTCATTGCCAGGTTATGTGCCATAATGGCTGCATCCAGGCTGGTGGCGATCTTAGCTGCGCAGGAGATTTTCGCTCCGTCGCAGATAATCCCCGGTATATTTGCCAGCGTGTTCTCCACGGTCATTTTGATCTGGTCCAGGGTCCCGCCCACCATATAGGTGAGAGCCGCACCACTGGCACAGGAGGCGGAGACCGCGCCGCAGAAGGCGGACAGCTTGCCGATATATGTCTTCTGGTATATGGTCAGAAGGTTGGAAAATACTAAGGAACGGTAAAGTGTCTCCTGGTCCACCTGCTTGATCCTGGCATAGACCACCACAGGAACAGAGGAGGCGATTCCCTGGTTGCCGGAGCCGGAATTGATGATGACCGGAAGATCGCATCCTCCCATTCTGGCCTCAGAGCCTGCCGCGGCATATGCCTTCATTTGATTTAAGGTAGTGTCAGGATAAGACTCCACCAAAAGCTTTCCAAGACCCAGGCCGTATCCGCCTTTCATTCCCTCATTGGCGATCGCCATATTGCAGGTGATCTGTCTTTCTATCAAATGCTGCACTTTGGAAAGCTCCACCGTGTCGGCAAATTCTTTGATGTTTTCCATATTCAGGATGACTTTTCTCTCGTCTGTGTCATCGTGCTCAACTAAAGCGGCACCCTCGAGCAGCTCTTTCCCGTCTTTCCGAATGCTGGTGATGTTGGTATGTCCGTCACGGATTTCCACCACGGCGCTGTGTTCTTCGGTGTAAAGCTCCAGAATAATATGGAGTACACTGGAACTGTCCAGGAATTCCACCTTACAGACACCTTTTTTCAGCATATCCTTTGCCTTCTCAATATCCTCGTCCGCAACATCCTCCAGGACTTCCATCTGTTTCTGTGCATTACCTCCCGCAATACCCAGAAGCACGCCGGCCTCAATACCTACCAGCCCCTTTGAATTCGGTATGGTGACACAACGTACATTTTTGATGATATTGCCGCTGCACTTTGCAATAACTTTTTCGGGCATTTGGCCCAGAACTTCTCTTGCCCTGGCGCCGCCGTAGGCAAGCGCGATGGGCTCTGTACACCCCATGGCCGGAACCAGCTCGGATTCCAGGATTTTAATATAATCTTCTATTATTTCATTTGTCAGCATTTTTTTAACCTCTCCCAAATAATTTTCCGCGTAAATTCCCCCACATGCGGATCAAAAAGTAATCATATGCCTTGTCAAACAGATACAGGGCAATCTGGCCTCCCAGTACAAAGACAAGCATCAGCTTTCCAGAAACCTCACCTGCAAAGAGAAGCTTCGGAAACAGAAAAAGCGCAGGCAGGTACATGATATTGAAGATCACAACCTTTCCTGCCGCAAAAACCAGCTTAGGATTTTTCATATTCTGGTGTTTTCCCAGAAAACGCCACAGGCCCTCTATCAAAAGCACATAGACCCCCATCATGGCAAAGGTAATACAGTAGAGCTTCTGAGGCGCCAGAAGAAATCCCAGAAGCAGGGTTCCCCCGAAAAAGATGATTCCTGTCTTCAGCTCATATTCTCTCACAATGATACCCACACAGAAGGCGGCTGCCGCCAGAAAAAACAAAGTATTAAAGTCCAGAATACCGCTGAGTACGATCATAACCACTGACAAAGCCATCAGAAGGCCGGATACGGCCATTTTCTTTCCATTTACAGGCATGGACAAAGATCTCCTCCCATACACTCACACAAACTGTCGGCGCACCACAGATCACAGCAGAAATTTCCTGTACCACAGGAGGAACCGCTGTTGTTGGCGTAAGGACTGCCGCCGCCCTGGTAGCGCTGGCTGTTCCACTGCAGACGGTTCACCAGGTTGGAATACTCCGGATTGCCCGGTTCCATGCTGGATGCCTGCCTTGCCAGATTCAGGGCATTTACATTGTTACCCATTCCCATATTGGCTACTGCACTGAGATAATACCACTGTGCACTTCTGTTCTGTATACGGGACAGCACATTAAGCGCCTGCTGGTACTGGCGGGCGTTCAGGTAATTGGCTGCTGCCTGAAGCTGTACATTGTCCTCGGAGGACGCGTAATTCTGCTGGCCGTAACCTGAACTGTAGCTGTTCCCTGCATTGCTGCCGTAGCCGCTCTGGTAGCCGCCGTCCCTCTCGCGCATGATCTGGTCGTAGGCCTCCTGTACTTCCTTGAATTTTTCCTCTGCCAGACCTGCCAGCGGATTGTCCACATAAGAATCGGGATGGTATTTTCTGCTCAGGTCCCTGTATGCTCTCTTGATTTCGTCATTGCTGGCGTTTTGTGATACGCCCAGCACTTCATAAGGATTGTTGATCATGGTTCTCTTTTATCTCCTGTCTTTCTTTTTTTAATTTATTATATTTTGACCATACTCCTGAATAGATGATATTCCGAAGCAGTTCAGACTCCTTAATACAGGGAAGCTTCTCAAAGGCACCGCTGGCCTCAGCCATCATCATGAGAAGAATATTGTATACTTCCTTCTCGTAGCCTTCCCTGTCCTCCCGATAAGATTCATAGAGGGGTTTCAGCGGATTGTAGCTGCCCTTCTCCATATCCTTTTCCAGGTCATCATAGGCATCCATAATATAAATGAATTTTCCCAGATAAAAACCGAATTTTCTCAAATACTCTTCCCAGACATCCTCCCGAATCACAAAGATCTCAGCCATCAGTTCCCCGAAACAGCCAGCCACCAGATCCAGGTCTGTCTCCTGCTTCTTCTCATACTCCGAGAGCTTACGAAGCTTCATCCTAATCGCCCTGCTCTGTCTTGGGTACTCCTGACTGATTTTTCTGGCCTGTTTCTTAAACAAATGAATGCCTGTCAGTCCTTTCATGCTCTTGTCATCCTGCCAGTCATCGGCAAAATGATAAAAAGAGAGCAGAATATTCATCCCGGCACCATACTGTGTGATCTCATTTTGGAGCATGGGAATTTTCTTCACAGGGTGCACCGGGCACCTGGAGCTGATTTCCCTGGTCTCGCTCTCATAAAGAGAAGTAAGGAGTACCACCAGAAATGTCATATCATAGGTGAGTGTCATTCTCCCCCGAAATCCGTATTCCTCATTCAAAGTCCGGCAAAGACCGCAGTAATATGCCTTGTACTGATAAAATTCTTTTACTTTCAGCTCCGGTTTATCCACCGTCACATATCCAAACATATGATTTAGCTGCCTTTCTCCTGCCGTTACTATTCACAGCCCTGCTAAAAGCACAGTTCTGTGAACAGCAACATCTTGCCTGCTGCAGGTTCTTACTTCTTGACATAGTCTATATTATTATACTATAAGTTTCTGCAAAATACCATCCCCACATTGACGTAACCTTATTTTTCCGATATACTGAAAAAAAACATGAAAGAAGGCATATTTTTGCAGAAAAAAACAGAGGATATGAACATAGCTCCACAGGACTTTGACGTGCGCTTTCCTGAGCGCTTTATAAAAAATACAGATTACTACAACTCTCTCATGATGATGTACCGCTGTGCCATACGGGAGATTCAGACCAAACTGGAAGTGCTGGATGACGAATTCTCCGTAAAATACAACCGAAATCCCATCTCCTCCATCAAGACCAGGATCAAAAAGCCCATGAGCATCTACAGCAAGCTGCAGAAACTGGGTTACGAATTTACGGAGACCAATATCCGGGAACAGTTAAACGATGTGGCCGGAATCCGCGTTATCTGCTCCTTTATAGACGATATCTACACAGTTGCCAATCTTCTGGCGGAACAGGACGATATCAAAATCCTCCGCATCAAGGATTACATCCTGAATCCCAAGTCCAACGGCTACAGAAGCTATCACATGATCGTGGAGATTCCCGTTTTCTTCGCTGAGGGAAAGACACCCATGCGGGCTGAGGTGCAGATCCGAACCATAGGTATGGATTTCTGGGCAAGCCTGGAACACCAGCTCCGCTACAAAAAAGAACTGGGAAGCAACAAAGACCACGAACTCATCAGTATGGAGCTTCTGGAATGCGCCCACACCATCACGGCTGTGGACAACCAGATGCAGAATATTAAAAAGATGATTGGGGAACTGAACTGACAGGTTCCTCAATCATCTCTTTCTTATTTTTGGCCGGAGACAAACTGATCAAGGAGTGTCTCGCAGGCATCATAATAGGTTGTCATCTCTTCGTCCTTCTCCATCTTAGTCCCTTCCAGGCTGCGCATGGCGACATACAGATCCTTGACAGAGGCAGGCCTGCCAATCTCTTCATAGGCGGCACAGTCTTCCACCTTGGCAAAGTCCTCCAGTTTTTCCGGGAAAACACCGGCGTCCTTGAACTTTTCAAAATTCTGCTGGCTGATAAAGAATATCATGCTGGTTCCTTCCTGCATATCCACTGTCATTTTCGTCTGGCCTGCCGCCAGCATCTGGGGATCATATCCCTGGGCATCATCCGGAGGGAGCACATAGTTCTGGATCTGTACGTGGACTTCCCCGTCTCCGTTCAAATCCTCTGCATTGGCTTCAAAATACCCCTGCAGCGCCTGGCTGTCCTCATCCGCGATCATGTAGTCCGTGACAAAGGCAATATTGTAATCATAATCCACTTTCCCAAGCATATCCTTGATAAACACAATGACCATAAAGAGCAGAAATGCTCCGATCAGTACGTGGAACTTATAATAGTACCAGAAATTGTCAACTTTTTTTCTTGTTTCGTCTTTCATCTGTGGTTTCTTCATTGATTCACTCATCCGTCCTTTTTTTATGCTGATTTAGATTTTATCACTTCTAAATTGAGAAAGGAAGAGGTTTTTCGAGACTTTATGGAGATTTTAGAATTGTTATTGCTATTTTCACAACTTGTGATATTATGGTAAAGGATTTTTAGAAATACGATCACTGGAGATTAAAAATATGAAGAATCTGACTCAGGGGAACCCAACCAAGCTTATGCTCTCCTTTGCCCTGCCTGTGTGCCTGGGCAATCTGTTCCAGCTTTTTTACAGTCTGGCTGACACCAGAATCGTGGGAAGCACACTGGGGGAATCCTCCCTGGCCGCTGTCGGTGCCACAACAGCCATCAGCACACTGCTCATCGGCTTTCTGCAGGGCCTGACCAACGGCTTTTCCATCATTGTCTCCCAGAGCTTCGGGGCTGACAAGAAAGAGCGGCTGAGAAAAGCGGCTGCGGGAACCTTTCTACTGGGATTTCTGACCACAGTGGTACTGACTGTGGTGTCCCTTTTGGGGCTCAATGGCTTCTTGTCCCTGCTGCAGGTCCCGGACCAGCTCCTCTCAGAGGCATCCGGGTACATAAAAATCATTTTGATGGGTATGCTCATCACCATGCTCTACAACGCCCTGGCCGGGATCATGCGGGCAGTGGGGGATACCGTAGCGCCGCTTCTGTTCCTGGTCTGTGCTGCCCTTCTGAATGTGGGGCTTGACCTTTTATTTATCCTGCAGTTTCATATGGGAGTGAGAGGCGCTGCCCTGGCAACGGTCCTGGCCCAGAGCGTATCCGTTGTGCTGAGTTTTGTGTACATGTGGAGGCGCTATCCCATTTTCCGGCTGAAGCCCGGGGACTTCAGGCTGAGCCGAACCATGGTTAAAGTCCTTTACTCCTCCGGCATGTCCATGGCTCTTATGATGTCCCTGGTATTTTTCGGTACCCTGGCTCTTCAGTGTGCCATCAACACCTTCGGCACGGAGATCATTGTGGCCCATACCGCTGCCAGAAAAATCTGCGAGTTTTATTTCCTGCCCATCTCCGTCATGGGCGTGACCATGGCTACCTTCTGCGGACAGAACTTCGGCGCCGGAAAGTTTGACCGGGTGAAGATCGGTATCCGGCAGGCACTGTTCATCACATGGGGATGGACCTTTATTATCATCCTCTTAAGCTACACAGCCGCCCCCTTCCTGATCCATCTGGTCACAGGAAGCAGCAGTCCGGCGGTCATAGAGAACGCATCCAAATATCTGCGTATAAATTCTCTGCTGTACTTTGTAGCCTGCGGGATCAATATCTTAAGAAACGCCCTGCAGGCCATCGGGGACCATATCACCCCTGTCATATCCAGCTTCATTGAGCTTGCAGGCAAGGTGCTCATTGCCCTGTTTCTGACCCCCATTCTGCAGTATATGGGGATCATCATTGCAGAGCCAATCATCTGGTGCCTGATGATCCTGCCCCTGATTTTCAAATTCCGCCGTCTGTGCAGGGCACAAAATCAGAGGCAGCGCATATAATAATCATAAAGCGATTCAAGGAGTCACCATTTGGCATATAAAGTTGTAATAGACGCCGGGCATGGGGGAACGGATCCCGGCGCTGTCTATAAGGGCAGACAGGAGAAAGATGACAATCTCCGCCTGGCCCTGGCAGTAGGCCGGATTCTCTCCCAGAACGGGGTGGATGTGGTGTACACCCGCACCACCGATGTATATCAGACACCATTTGAGAAAGCCCGCATCGCAAATCAGACCGGGGCAGACTGGTTCATTTCCTTCCACCGGAACTCCAGTCCTCAGCCCAACCAGTATTCCGGCGTGGAATCCCTGGTCTATGACCTGTCGGGACGAAAGGTTGACATGGCGGAAAATATCAATGGAGCCTTGGGGGAACTTGGCTTTAAGAACCTGGGCGTAAGGGCAAGGCCCGGTCTGGTAGTCCTTCGCCGCACACAGATGCCCGCGGTACTGGTTGAAGTTGGCTTTATCAACAACGACGCGGACAACGCTTTGTTTGACGAGAAATTTGATGAGATCGCCCAGAGCATCGCCTACGCGATCCTGGGAACACTGGAGGAGGAAGAGGTGGAGAAGCCGCCTGCAGGGGAGCCCGTGCTTTACCGGGTACAGGTGGGCATGTTCCGGGAAAAACAATACGCCGATAACCTGCTCTATGAACTGCAGGACCAGGGATTTCCGGCATACATTTTAAGTGAGGACGGCTTTTATAAAGTGCAGGTTGGCGCTTATCAGTATCTGGCAAATGCCGTCAGGATGGAGCAGACCCTGCGGCGGGCAGGATACAGCACCTGGATCACTACCTGAGATAACAAAGAAAAAGATGTCTTCTGCTTTACGGCAGGAAGACATCTTTTCTGTTTTTATAGAGTGAACACGTATCCCTACATGGAATCCGCACGTCTCTCCACATTCTTTTTAAAGTTGATCACTTCATGGTCATATTCTGCGTCCATAAACTGGGAATGTATCATGAAATCCGCTGTAGCCTTGTTGATAGCCATGGGAATATCATATACCTGTGCGATACGCATAAGGGCTTTCACATCCGGATCATGGGGCTGCGCCGTCAGAGGGTCTGAGAAAAACACCACAAAATCAATAACACCTTCCACGATTTTGGCGCCGATCTGCTGGTCACCGCCCAGAGGGCCGCTGTTGTATCCCTTGATACGAAGCCCTGCTTTGTCCGCGATCAGTCTGGCTGTGGTGCCGGTTCCGTAAAGGCTGTGGTTTTTCAGTATATCATAATTCTCTTTGCACCATTCGATGAGTTTCGGTTTTTCATTATCATGGGCGATCAGCGCAATATGTTTTTTCTTACCTATTGTAAAGGTTACAAATTCATTGTCCATGTATCTTAACTCCTTTCAGCTCACTGTTTTTTTATCATAACATATTTTACTTGTCCTCACAACGGGAAACTGCTACAATAATGGCAAAGAAGGAGAAGCATATGTACTATTTTATCATCAATCCCCGCTCCCGTTCCGGCAAAGGACAGGAGATCTGGGACCGTGTAAAAAAACGTCTGGATGAGGAAAATTTGGAATATGAGGCCTATTTTACCCAGAAGCAGGGACATGCTGCTGAGCTGGCACACCAGATTGCTGCCCTTTCCATACCCTGCACCCTGGTTGTTGTGGGCGGTGACGGCACCGTGAACGAGGTGGTGAACGGGCTTGTGAAAACCGTGTACACCCACATTACCCTGGGCTATATCCCCACCGGCTCCGGCAATGACTTTGCCAGAGGCCTTGGGCTTACCAAAGACACCGAAAAAGCCGTGGAACAGATCCTGGCCCCGGCAGACATAGAGAAGATGGACATTGGAATCGCGCAGTCGAACGGGGAGAAGCGGTATTTCCTCATCAGTGCAGGCATTGGCTTTGATGCCTCCATCTGCCACGAGGCGCTGAATTCCGGCCTCAAGGATTTTCTGAACAAATACCATCTGGGCAAGCTCACCTACGCTGCCATTGCCCTGAAACAATTATTTCTCTACCGCCCCTGCCGTGTGGATATCCGGCTGGACAGGCAGAGGATCTGCCGTTTTCCCCGCTGCTTTTTCGTGGCGGGCATGAATCTGAAATATGAGGGCGGAGGATGCAAATTCTGTCCGGACGCGGATCACGCAGACGGAAATATACATATCTGTGTAGCCGGGAAACTCTCCAAGTTAAAGATCATCACCATGCTGCCCACTGCCTTTATCGGGAAACATATATGGTTCCGCGGCATAGAAATACAAAAGGGGCATGTGGTGGAGATCATCAGCCAGCGTCCTCTCCCTGTACACTGTGACGGGGAATCCTTTGGATTCAGGGATTCTCTTTCCCTAACGACAGCCCGGGAACAGATCTCAGTCATCACCGGATAGTTGAAAGAAGGTTTAACTTATGAAATTACTGCTGATAACCGCTTCCATTGTACTGCTCGGTTTTTTACTTTACTTTTACTGTATCATGCCGCGTTTTACAAGAAAATCGCAGACGCGCGCCTTTATGCACAGGCTTTTTGCCCATCGGGGCCTGTTCGACCCCGGGGAGGGCATCCCGGAAAATTCCATGCCGGCATTTGAACGGGCAGTTCTGTGCGGATATCCCATTGAGCTGGATGTCCAGGTGACTAAGGACAACAAGATCGTAGTATTCCATGACTACACACTGGGCCGTATGTGCGGCATTGACCTCCCGCTGGAGACAAAGACGTACGAGGAGCTGCAGAAGCTCTCCCTGCAGAATACCGGTGAGAAGATCCCGCTGTTCTCGGACGTACTGAAGCTTGTGGACGGACGGGTTCCCCTGCTGATCGAGATAAAACTTCACTCTCACCATACATATCCATGTGCGTTGGTGGATAAACTGTTACAAGGGTATCAGGGAAGCTACTGTATCGAATCCTTTAATTCCCTGGCACTTTTCTGGTACCGCCGCAACCGGCCGGATGTTGTGAGAGGACAGCTCTCCTCCAACCTGACAAGTCCGGTAGCTGAGGGCGGATATGTCTTAAGCTTTCTGGTCAAGCATCTGCTCACCAACTGCATCGGACGCCCTGACTTCATTGCCTACTGCTATAAGGACAGCCGAAACCTGAGCTTCTGTCTGAACCGCCATCTGTACAAAACACCTGTATTTGCCTGGACACTGCGCACGCCGGAAGCCTATGAAACCTGTAAAAAGCGTTTTGATTCCGTCATTTTTGACAGCTTTCTTCCGCCAAAACAGGCATGAACAGACGTTTTTTTCAGAGTGTGAATGGGATGTGAAGCTTTTCTGAATTTACTGTAAATCCCATTGTTATCTTGATTTTCCTGTGCTATAATGGGCAGGACAAAGAAAGGCTCCGGCATCGAAAAGAAGGTGATTATGTGAATCTGCTGAAAAAATACAAACACACCTGGATTATCCCGGTATACGGCATCTTTTATCTTACAGCTTTCCAGTATCTGGAACAGCGCGATGTCCGGCCTCATATCATCCATATGAAGATTGATGACTATATCCCTTTCTGTGAATATTTCATCGTCCCGTATCTGCTGTGGTTTGCCTACATCGCAGTGACCGTTTTGTACTTCTCATTATTTAATGACAGCAAGCGGGAATTTTACCAGCTTATATTTACCCTTGGAGTGGGCATGACACTGTTTCTCGTCATCTCCTACATTTACCCCAACGGACAGGACCTGCGTCCCAAGCTTACGGGTGACAGCATCTTCATAGAGCTGGTGAGGCATTTATACCGGATCGACACTCCAACCAATATACTGCCCAGCATTCATGTGTTTAATTCCGTGGCCTGCTGTACCGCAGTGTTTAAAAACGCAAAAGCAAGAAAGCATCCCGTCCTTCTGGGCGGTACCCTGCTTCTGACCATACTTATCATCATGGCTACCGTATTCCTGAAGCAGCATACACTTGTGGATGTGGTGGCGGCATTTGCGCTGAATGTCTTCTGCTACCAGATGTTCTACAAAGAACATCCGGCACGACAGAAACAGCCTGCTTTTGTAAAATAACAATTCACAATTCTGCATATAAAAAGGACGTTCCGCTTTTGGAACGTCCTTTTTATATGGCTTCACCGGCAAATGCCGCTGCCCTTTATCCTTTAGTTAAACCCATAGAACTTCTGCACCACTTTATAGATCGCCACAGAAATATTCCTTCCGCTCCATCCCGGCAGATTTACACTTCTGCCCAGAATACCCAGGCGGAGTTTTCTGTAGATATGGATGTCTTCGTTTCTCAGGTATTTCCACAGATCCTTTTTCTTCTCCAGATTTTCCTCCGTGCCGGAGCGTATCAGCATGATGGAGGATACGGCTGTGATAATGTCCAGATACCGGAGCAGATACTGGCGCAGATGTTTGTCGCTGATCCTCTTGCCGGCCACGGAATCGATCATGAGACGGTTCACCAGAAGCTGCTGGTCAATCCTGCGTATCATCACATCCTCATGTACTGACTGGTCCTCCCTGCCGATAAAATACCGGTAGAAGTTCACGTCCATATAATACATGGTCTTCACAGAGGGCAGGGGCTGGTAGACAAACAGGTTGTCTACATAAAAGGTGTGTTTCGGCAGCTCCAGGCCGCATTCCCTCAGCAGTCCGGTCCTGTAGATCACGGAATGCATCAGGATATATTTGCCCACCGGCATCTTACTGATCTCCTCCCAGGTGAAAATTTTTCCCTGGGGAAGGTATTTCTTATAGCGCATGACTTTCTTCCGTCTGGCACCCTGCTTTTCGTAGACAAAATTGCTGATCATCATATCCAGGGTCTGGGGCCCTCCCACGATCTCTGAAAGCTTTGTCAGGATCGCGTCATAAGCCTCCTTGTTCACCCAGTCGTCGCTGTCCACCACTTTGAAAAAGATTCCTGTGGCGTTTTTAAGACCTGTGTTCACGGCCTCCCCGTGGCCGCCGTTCTCCTGGTGTATGGCCTTTACAATGCCGGGAAATCTGGCTGCATAATCATCTGCGATCTTCGCCGTGTCATCCACGGACCCGTCATCGACGATCAGAATCTCCACCTGATCCCCGCCCTCCAGCAGGGAATCCACGCATTTCTCCATGTATGCCTGTGAATTATAACAGGGAACTGTTACGGACAATAATTTCATTTTATTAGTCCTCCTCAATATATTTTCTATATGCGGAAAAAGCGGAGGGAATCGGGTATTTTCCCTTCGACTCTTTTTTGTCAATAAAGAGCAGATTTCCTGCCCTCTTCTCTGTGGAGGCTACTCTGACCACATATCCTTTCATATGCCACTCCACATGAGAAAAGATATGTTTCGCCTCTCCGGCGTGTTTTATGTGAAGAGGCATGAGCTTTAACGCCTCAACCGCCCTGATCACTTCCTCCTCGGTCAGCCAGCCATCCATATTCGGAAATTCATACAGACCTGCCAGAAGCCCTTTGTCCGGACGCCTGCAGACAGCGTATTCCTGTCCGTTCTGTATGAGAAGGACTGTCTTTTCCTCAATCCTGCGCTGCTTTTTCGCTGCCTTTTTCGGATACTCCAAAACCGTGCCGTGAGCTCTGGCACTGCACAGATGCTGTACCGGACAGACCTGGCATTTTGCCATACCGTTCGGTATACACACCACAGCCCCCAACTCCATCAGGCTCTGGTTAAAGGCCCCCGGCCTGTCTGCAGGCATGACTGCCTCCAGCTCCTGCTCCACCCGGCGCTTTACGGACTGCTTCAGGATATCCTCCCCGTTTTCTGTGATCCGGGAAAGGACCCGCAGTACATTGCCGTCCACGGCCGGCTTTTTCAGGCCGTAGGCAATGGAAGAAATGGCACCTGCCGTGTAACTGCCGATGCCGGGAAGCTCCAGAATCTCCTCGTAATCAGCGGGAAGCTCTCCTCCGTACTTCAAAACAATCTCTTTAGCTGCCTTCTGCATATTTTTCACACGATTATAATAGCCCAAACCCTCCCACAATTTCAAGAGTTTATTTTCCGGGCAGGCAGCCAGGTCTTCAATCTGCGGAAGAGCTGTAAGGAAACGCTCATAGTATCCCTTTACAGCCTCCACCCTAGTCTGCTGCAGCATGATCTCAGAAACCCACACATGGTAGGGAGTCGGTTCCCTGCGCCAGGGCAGGTCCCGCTTATTCTCCTCATACCAGGAGAGCAGGGGCTTTATTATCTCTTCCAGTTTCATATAAGCTGTACCTCCACCGGTTCCCCCAGAAAGATGGAATCCGGTTCCACAAAACAATCATAGGCCAGAATATGCACACCGGCCTGTTCTGCCTCCAAAAGTGCCCGGGCAAACGCCTCCTGTGTCTTTTTGTTCGGCTCGAAATATCTCACGTCCTTCATTTGGATAACAAACATAATATACGCCTCATAGCCGTCTTTTATACACTGGCACAGCTCCTTTATATGCTTGATGCCGCGCTCCGTAGGCGCGTCCGGGAAGCGGACGATTCCCTCTTCCTCCAGGGTCACGCCTTTTACTTCCATAAAAATTTTCCGCTCTCCCTGTTCTATGTACAGGTCAAAACGGGAAGTTCCGTATTTTGTCTCAGGCCGGATGTATGCGCCTTCACCAAAAAGGCCGCCATTTCGCAGCCACTCTTCCACTACCCGGTTGGGAATCTGGGAATCCATGTTGATCAGGCGGTCCCCTTTTCTCACAGCGATCAGGTCATACGCTGTTTTCCGTTCTTTTTTGTCACTTTTCTCCAAAAAAACAGAGGCACCGGGAACTAACAATTCCCGGCACCTTCCAGTGTTTTTTACGTGACAGATTTCTTCCTGCCCGTCAATCTCCACACGGGCAATAAAACGGTTGGGGCGGCTTACAAAGCGCCCTTCCCTGATATTCTTATATCTCATGCTTCTGTCAGTCCCTCATAAATCTCTTTAACGCTGTCAAAGACATAGGTTGGCTTTACATCTCCTTCTTCTATGTCCTGTGTAGTCGCTTCACCGGAAAGCACACAGATGGTATCCACTCCGGCATTTGCTCCGGTTTTGATATCTGTGTAAAGCCGGTCTCCAATGATGACAGCATCCTCTGCCTTCATTCCCAGCTTCTTTAATACACAGTTTACCATAATCGGCTCAGGTTTACCAATAAAAAATGGTTCTTTTCCTGTGGCATTTTTCAGCATTATGCTCATAGAGCCGCAGTCAGGGATATATCCAAAGCTCACCGGACATACAAAGTCCGGATTCGTAGCCAGATACACCACGTCCTTACCAAGCATGATACAGGTATTCCTGATCTTCTCCGAAGTATTTTCCGTGTCAAATCCGATGAGGACAATGGATGCTCTGTCATCCACCTCTGTAACCACCTGAATACCTGCCTCGCGCAGCTCCTTGACAAGAGAACGGGTTCCCATACAGTAGACCACCTGGCCCGGATAATTTTCATGGATGTACATGGCAGTCGCCTGGCTGGATGTGTAGAAGTTCTCGTATCCGGCCCGTATGCCCATCTTTGCCACTTTATCCACATAGTCGTTCACTGACTTGGAGGAATTGTTGGTGATAAATATGTACTGTCCGCCCCTTCGCTCAATCTCATCCAGGAAATCCAGTGTCCCCTCAAAAATCTCATCTTCATTATAGATGGTTCCGTCCATATCCAGAAGATACAGTTTCTTGTCTCTTAAGCTCTCTGCATTTTTACCGTTCTTATCTGTCAGCATTTTTTTCTCCTTGTAAAACCTGTTTATTTTGATACCGCCGGAATGTTCTTTGTGGCGATCATATCCACACCGGTACCGCACACATTTTTAAGTACCACGTCACCGATATGTACCGGGGCATTCACTGCCACGGTTTTTAAAGCTTTCGCGCAGTCATAAATCTTTCCTTTTGGAATATCGGAAGCTGTCTTGACAGACACTACGGGAAGTGTGCCTCCTGTCACACGGACAGAGGAGGTCACGATCCTTGTGGGATTGGTCACTTCTTTCGTTCCATATGCCTCGCCTTTTTTGCAGGTGTTTCCCTCCACCTTTTTCACAGCTCCTTTCTCCATGGTCACAGTGAGGCTGCATCCCAGAGGACAGTTAATACAGATCAATTCTCTTGTTTCCATCTCTATGCCTCCTCCACTTTCACAGTAATCTTATCGAAACTTTCCCGGTCTGTCAAATCCGATTTTTTCAGGACAACCTGTTCCATCTCGCCGGGTGCCAGTTTTCTCTTCTTTTTATGCCAGATCCGCCGGTCTCCCAGATACACACTCACATAACAGTCCCGGTAAACAGCGCCCACACGGAAACGCAGTGTGAGGGTATCCTCCATACAGGCAGGACGTATTGTCTGGGGCACGGTATAGCGCACACCGTCCACAGCGAAGACGGGAATCTCTTTTGTATCCTCTTTCTCCTTCTCACCCCGGATATACGCTGCCGCGCAGGCGCCTGCCCTTGCCGCCTCCTCGGACACATAGTCCACCAGGTCATGTACATGGAGTACATTGCCGCAGGCGAATACACCGGGCACATTTGTCTCCAGACTTTCATTCACCACTGGACCTGAGGTGATGCGGGACAGTTCCACACCGATTTTTCCTGACAGTTCATTTTCCGGAATCAGGCCGCAGGACAAAAGCAGAGTGTCGCAGGCGTAAAATTCCTCTGTTCCCGGAATCGGCTTTCTGTTCTCATCCACTTCTGCCAATGTGATTCCCGTCACCCTTTCTTTTCCCTGAATGTCGATCACCGTATGGCTGAGTTTTAAGGGGATGTCAAAGTCATCCAGACACTGTACGATATTTCTCTGAAGACCGCCGGAGAAGGGCATCAGCTCTGCCACCACTTTTACTTTGGCTCCCTCCAGAGTCATTCTTCTGGCCATGATCAGACCGATATCACCGGAACCCAGGATCACAACTTCCCTGCCCGGCATATATCCCTCCATGTTTACCAGTCTCTGTGCGGTTCCTGCGGTGTATATGCCCGCCGGCCGGTATCCCGGAATGTTCAGGGCACCTCTCGGCCTCTCCCTGCAGCCCATGGCTAAGATAACAGCGCGGGCTGTAAGCATCATAAGACCATCCTCCCGGTTCATAGCCATGACTGTTTTGCCGTTTTCCCCATCCCGGATATCCAGCACCATGGTGTGCAGCTTATAAGGAATCTGAAGCTCCTCCACCTGCTGAATGAAACGCCAGGCATATTCCGGCCCTGTCAGCTCCTCCTTAAAGGTATGAAGACCGAAACCATTGTGGATACACTGGTTCAATATGCCTCCCAGTTCTCTGTCACGCTCTAATATCAGGATGTTCTCCACCCCTTCTTTTTTGGCAGATACAGCGGCTGCAAGGCCTGCAGGGCCTCCGCCTATTATAATCAGATCATACTGCATGATTCTTCCTCTCTTTCCCCATTTAGAATGTCTCTGTAATTCCCGTTTCGTCCTCTTTGATCACGCCGGTCAGAAGCTTTGAGCCTTTTCCCGCCTTGGTCAGCTCCAGTGGGTCCATGTGCAGCTCCCTTGCCAGGATCTCCATGGTTCTGGGCGCACAGAAGCCGGACTGGCATCTGCCCATTCCCGCTCTTGTCCTCCGCTTTACACCGTCTAAGGACCTGGCGCCCAGAGGCCGCCTGATGGCATTTATGATCTCGCCCTCTGTCACAGTCTCACAGCGGCAGATCACATTGCCGTAAGCCGGGTCTTTTTTGATCAGCTCTGCGATCTCCTCCGGGGATGCCTGTGCCACATTGGGGATATCCTCTCTGGTGCTGATGAAATTCTCTTTCTTTTTGGCCTGCAGACGCTCTGCCGCAAGCTCCGCCAGATATTCCCCTATGGCCGGGGCACTTGACAGACCCGGTGACTCAATGCCCGCTGCATTGAAAAATCCCTCCGCGTCCTCTGCCTCACCCAGTACGAAATCCTCGTCTTTTTCCGTGGCCCGTAGTCCTGCAAAGGAGGTGATCACCATATGCAGGGGCACATCCGCGGCACTGACACGTGCCAGAGATGCCACTTTTCCCAGTCCCCGGGCTGTTGTCTGGATTCCCTCTTTGTCCTCAATGTCATCCGCAGTAGGACCTACGAGAAGGTTGCCGTGAACTGTCGGGGTGATAAGGACACCTTTTCCCATCTTGGTGGGGAGCTGGAATACGGTATGTGACACAAAATTTCCGGCCTTTTTATCCAGCAGGCAGTATTCTCCCTTTCTTGGGGTGATGGAAAGCTTCCTCCCGCTTACCATATTGTTGAAAACATCCGCGTACACGCCTGCCGCGTTGACGACACAGGCTGTCTCATAACATTCCCGGTCAGTCTCGATCTCATAACCGCCCTTTTCAAGCTTTCTGACTGCCTTAACCTCTGTGTTCAAAAAGAAATCCACACCGTTCACACTGGCATTCTCCGCCAGGGCAATGGTCAGCTTGAACGGACATACAATACCGCCGGTGGGCGCATATAACAGGGCTTTTACATCATGGGAAATGTTCGGCTCCAATTTATGGATCTCCTCTCCCGTCACGATCCTGAGACCCTCCACGCCGTTTTCTTCTCCCCGCGTCTTTAACGCCTCCAACTTCGGAATGTCCGTTTCATGGAAACACAGGACCAGAGAACCGTTTTTCTTATATGGAAAATCCAGTTCCTTTGACAGAGCCTCCATCATTTTGCTTCCCCTTACATTCATCCTGGCCTTCATGGAACCGGGCTCAGCGTCAAAACCGGCATGCACAATGGCACTGTTGGCTTTGGAGGTTCCGCAGCACACATCCTCCTCCCGTTCCAGAACGGCTGTCTTTAAATCATATCTGGACAGTTCCCTTGCCACAGCGCTTCCCACAACACCTGCGCCGATAATCACCACATCATACTTCATCTCTTCATTCCTCCTGTTTTCCATAAAAAATAAAAAGAGACAAAACGACTACACATGCTTCTTACATGTGTCCTCCGCTTTGTCTCTGTTCTCCAGCGTTATATCTATGTTTTTACATAAACCAGACCTTCTGGTTGGTGGTGGATATGGATACGGCTCCTGCACTGAGCGCTGCCACGATATCCTCCTTATCTGCGATCAGTCCCCCTGCTATGACAGGTGTTCTGCTGTGCGTGCAGATTTTTGCAATGATCTTCGGCATAACCCCCGGCAGCACCTCGATCATATCCGGGTGCACACTCTCCGTCTGTCTTCTGATACTCTCAAAAGCAATGGAATCAATGACAAAAAAACGCATGACTGCGAACAGCCCCAGTTCCCTTGCCTGTTTGATGATTCCCGGCTTGGTGGAGATCACACCGTCAGCCTCTGTGGTATTCTTCAAAAAATCCACGGCAACCTCCCGGCTGCTCAGACCTCCGATAAGGTCAATATGTACCAGAACCGTCTTGCCGCCCTTTTTCAGACGCTCTACAATATCTCCGATATTACAGATATCCCCATAGAGCACAAAGACGATTCCAATCTCTGACTCCAGGCACTGCTTCAGTCCCTGTTCATCCTTAATGGCTGCCACCACAGGGCAGTCTTCAAATTGTTCCAGAATTTCCTGTTGTTTCATGAGACGCTCCATTTCTGTACTGTAAACTAGTAAACCATTTGATTCTAAAAAGACAAGACAATAAAGCCGTGATACGGCTTTATCCTCTTGTCTCCTGTCTCTTCTTATATCTTAGCACAATCCTCTGTGCCCTGCAAGACTTAATTTCTTCCCTATTCCCTGTAAAAACATACCACAGGACAGCCGGCTTCTATATTTTCATATATGGTTGCCGCCGCCGAGGTCGGCAGATTGATACAGCCATGGGAACCGCTGGTCCGGTAGATGGAACCGCCAAAGCTGTATCTCCAGTTGGCGTCATGCAGGCCGATACCGCCGTTAAAGGGCATCCAGTATTTTACGGGCTGCTCATACTCATAGGTGCCGTCCTCCAGTTTACGTCCCCTAAGCACCTGGTTTGTCTGTTTATACATGAGAGAATACACACCTCCCGGTGTTCTTCTGTCCCTCATGACATAAGTACCGGACACAAAGTCAGTATCCATCAAAAGCGCGCCGTCCCTGTAGAACCACAGGTGCTGGCTTGTCAGGTCAATCTCCACATAGGTGCCTCCGATATCATTATCCCCGTAGGTCACGCCTGCCTTGGAGTATACAGGCTCACGGACCGTCACCACATGGTTTGCTATATCCTCCAAAAGCTGTGCCTTTTCCTTTAACTGGTTGATCTGGAAACCGTAATTGCCGCCGGAGACCGTGATCGGTTCCCCTGTGGCAGTGCTCGTGATAGTCCTGTCTCTGCCCACTGTGTCATAATTCTCAGCCAGCCAGGCCACAAATTCCGTCACTCTGGCCTCCAGGGTTGCCGGGTCCTCCACATAATTTCCGTTCTCATCGTACGTCATCCAGTCTTTCACGGTCATGCCATCCAACACTTCCGTTTTGTCTCCGAAGGTGTAAGTAATTGTCACCGCCGCACAGGAATTCCACACATCCCTCTGATGGAGCAGCGTGGGGTCCTCCTTTGTGACAGCCGGAGCCGCATAGGCACCTGCCTCCTCAGCGGAGACGGATTCCTGACTGCCTGCCACTGCTGTTTCCAGGGCAGAGAACATGACATCCTCCTGCACAGTGGTCCCTGCCGTCTCATCCACAATGACGAATTGATTTTCCCGGAAATCAATGTACGCATCCGTGGGAGCCTCCATACCGGCCGCCTGCATACAGTCAAAGGACTGAAGCTGCGCCCTTAAGGCCTCCTTGTCATACTGTATGTTTTCTGCGGTCTCATAGTCCGTTCCTCTGAAATATCCCTTGATCCAGGTAAATGGGTTCTGGTCATCCAAAAGCTTCTGCACACTTCCGTCACTGACATAGGCATAGCTGATATCCTGGCCTTTGATCTCTCTTGTCTGGTCATTCCTGAACTGCACACGGATGGAATAATCCTCCACTTTTTTCCGGATCAGGTCTTCTGCCTGCTCCACGGTCATATTTTCGCAGGCTATATGGTTGATGGTCGTTCCCTTGAAGAATTTATCTTTATAATAGTAAGCACCTGCGCCATAGCCGGCTGCTGCCAATATGATGACAGCTCCTGTGATGCCCAGTGCAATTTTTATTCCGGTCTTTTTACCCTTCTTTTTCTCAGCCCTTATCTCTTTCTTAGCTGCCTTTTTCTGCTTTTTCTCAGCTTTTTTATCCGGTTCCCGGTAAGCAGCCGCTTCCTCCTGGCTTCCTATGGTATCCTGGATGATCTTCTCCATGGCAGAGTCGATTTTCGCTTCCATCTCTGACTTAGGCTGTGTCTGCTTTTTCTCCCCTTGACGGACAGCAGCTTCTGCCTTTTTCTCTGCCTGCTGCATCTTCTTTTGCTGTGTTTTTTTCTTCATTTAATTTGCTCCCCGATATTACATTTCTGTCCGGCCTGCAGCTATTTTCACCTGATTTTCCATGCCGCAGCCGCCAGTATTCGACATAAGCGCGAACACTTGTCTATTATAACACAAAATTCTACAACCGGATAAATATAAATCAATCCTTAAAAAAATTTAAAGCTTTTGTCATACTTTCTATTTTTTTATTGTATGTGAAAATTTTTCTTCATATTCTATCCTGTCACAGAATTCTGCTGGGAATGAACCAACCATATATTAGACGCACGAAAACGACAAAAGGTGACACTCTGCATAGAAAAAATTTTTTTCCGCATACTAATTCTGCAGCGCGGTCAACATTGCTGCCTCCCAACACAAGTAAAAAAAGTGAGGAAACTGCCATGTTAAAAGAAAAACCTTACAGAAATGACTATGATGACGGAAACATTCCTGAAATCGACCTTCCCAGGGAGTCTGACGCCACTGACGTGATCCCCGACGAAGTGCCGCGCAAAGACGGCCCCGGCGGAGAAGGCTGACAGGAAGCGAGGTGACCTGAAATGATTGACAACGAAGAACTTCCCATCGGCTTCACCATGGAACTGGCCATGCATTCAGATATCCTGAACCATTTTGCCAGACTTTCCAAGTCGGAACAGAAGCCTCTGGTAGACAAGGCAAGACAGGTAAATTCCCGCCACGAGATGCGGGAATATGTGGAATCCATGTTCCGCCCCTGAGATGCGCTGCTCTCCAAGCCGGCTGTGACACGCAGAATTACCTGCAGCGCACAGCCGGTTTTTTGGCCTTTTCCGGGTCTACATATCTGATAAATTTTTTGTTTCCCCTCATTTCCGGATGTGGTATACTAAAAGTGTTTTAAAACAAAGAAGGAGGATTGCTGTAAAGCAAAAAAAATCTTATGTACCATTTACTGAATCAATATTTAGACACCAAACAGATTGTGATGCTGGGGATCATCCTTACCTTTCTCATCACATTTTTTGCACTGAAGCACCCGTTTTCCTTTCTCCCCAGTGACCAGGGGCGTGATTTTGCCCTAAACGGCGCACTCTCAAAAGGAAAAACGAGAGGCGTTGGACTGACATTTGTCATCTGCTTTATTATCGGCACCGTACTTTTTATGCCTCTTGGCAAAGAGTACATTGTCTATGCCATACTGCTTTTTTGCATTATGCTCAGCGGTTATCTGGATGATGCCGCCGAGACACCATGGAACGAATACAAAAAGGGGCTGATTGACCTCATCATATCAGCCGTAGCGGTCTTCACTTTCCTGAATTTCAACAGCACCACCATCTCCCTTGGCTTCACCGAGCTGGAAATCCCCAAAGCTGTCTATGCCATACTGGGCATTATCCTCTTCTGGGTTTCCATCAATGTGACAAACTGTACCGATGGTGTGGACGGGCTGTGCGCCAGCCTCTGTGTTATTGTCATGCTGTCCTTTGGCCTGATTTTCAAAGAAACTCTGGGTACTTATGTGATCGCCAACTTCCTTTTTGCCGCAGTTCTGCTGGCATACCTGTACTTTAATTCCTCGCCCAGCAGCATGCTCATGGGAGATGCCGGTTCCAGGGCCCTTGGTTTTTATATTGCAGTGATCGCCATCAAATCCCAGCACCCGGTTATTTACCTTCTGCTGGCAGGCGTACTGATCATTGACGGCGGCCTGGGTCTTGTAAAAGTATTTCTGAAGAGATTTCTGAAAATCTCTATCCTGAAAAATACAAGAACTCCCATTCATGACCACGTAAGGAAAAAATGCGGCTGGTCAGATACACAAGTAGTGGTCCGCTTCCTGATCATCCAGGTAATACTGGCTGCCGCCGCTTATATGCTGGTAAGATAGCAAAAAAGAGAAACACACTGTAAAAGCTGTGTTTCTCTTTTTTCTCTCCCCCCATTTTGCTGCCTCTCCTCATATATGAAGTATAATATCCTGTACCTCACAATTGAGGATGGCACACAGTGTATCAATCGTCTTTGTGGTTATGGCCTCACCTTTTTTAATTCTGTGTAAGGTATTCGCTGATACACCATGGTGATGGATTAGTTGATACTCTGTGAAGTTTCTTCTGAACAGTGTCTCATAAAATGGTTTGTAGCTTATCATAATCCCTTCTCCTATCCAGTGCATTTATTGAATAGTATCATACTCAATCTCTTGACTATACTCAAAATATTGAGTATATTTAAAACAAAAGAATGGAATGGGGGAATATTTTATGACAAATCATGAGGAGCCAAAGTATTCATCAGAATACGACAAAAAACAATTTATCGAAATCTGTGACAGGTACGAAGATAAGATACTGGAAAACATCATTAAAAAAGCAAAAGAGATGGGGCTTTTCGACGATTAGCCCTGCCCCGGCCGAAAAGGGCCGGGGATTTTTTTCTCAATTCAGAATGCCGCTTGTACTCTTTCCTCACTTTATGTATAATAAATGGGGAATCTGGAAACCCTGAATGCGGCTCGATAAACCGCAAATAAAAACAAAGGAACTTTTGTATATGAATATAAGAAGACTTTTCGCTGTATGGAGCGCCAAGCTCATAAAGACAGCCTGCCAGATCACCGGCAGGCAGGGTGTGACACTGGCCGGTAAGATAGCGCTGTCCATCTATCCCCCAATTTTAAAAGAACTGGCGTCTGAGGTCAAAAAAGACATTTTCGTTGTCTGCGGCACCAACGGCAAAACTACCACCAACAACCTTTTAGCCTCTGTTCTGGAAGCAAATAACTGCCGCGTTGTCTGCAACCGCACCGGCTCCAACATGCTGAACGGAGTCGTCTCCGCCTTTGTCCTGAATGCCCGGGCAAACGGACATCTGCGGGCGGATTACGCCTGTATTGAGATTGACGAGGCATCCACAGTCCGTGTATTTCCTCATTTCAAACCTGACTATATGGTACTCACCAATCTGTTCCGTGACCAGCTTGACCGGTACGGGGAGATTGACACTACCATGAATCTCCTGTCCCGGGCCATGAAGATGGCGCCGGACATGAAACTTCTGGTCAATGCGGATGACTCCTTATCCACCTTCCTTGCCATGGACAATGACAATGCGTACACCACCTACGGCATCAGTGAGCAGGTATATCAGGAACAGGACTCCAGGGAGATCCGGGAAGGCCGTTTCTGCAAACGCTGTGGGGAAAAGATGGAATACAACTTCTATCACTACAGCCAGCTTGGAGATTATCACTGCCCCAAATGCGGATTTGCTCGCCCTGTGCCCCAGTTTGACGGCAGCCATATTGATATGTCAGACGGTCTGTCCTTTGATGTGGGTGATTTTCATGTAAAAGCAAATTACCGCGGTTTCTACAATATTTATAATATATTGGCCGTTTACGGAGCCGCCTCCCTGGCGGGTATCCCTCTTGACAGCTTCAACCGGATTCTGGGGGACTACACGCCCCAGTTCGGAAGAAACGAACTCTTTGAGATTGATGGCACCAGGGTCATGCTCAACCTGGCTAAAAACCCGGCAGGATTTAACCAGAATATCGGCGCGGTCATGACAGACACGGCTCCAAAAGATATCATCATCCTGATCAATGACAACAGTCAGGACGGCACAGATGTATCCTGGCTCTGGGATGTGGATTTTGACAGGCTGAAGGACGCCAATGCCGCCTCTATTACCGTAAGCGGCATCCGCTGCCAGGATATGCGCCTGCGTCTGAAATACGTGGATATCCCGTCCACTCTGGAACCGGATATTGAAAAGGCCATCCTCTCAAAACTCAAAAACGGAACTAAAAACCTGTACCTGCTTGTAAACTATACCGGCCTTTATACCACTCACAACATACTGAAGAAAATGGAGGGCAGAAAATCATGAAAATCACAATCGGACATTTATATCCGGACCTCCTGAATCTGTACGGGGACAGGGGAAATATCCAGTGCATGATGAAACGCTGCCAGTGGAGAGGCATCGAGGCAGAAACTGTGGAATTCCAGCTTGAGGACAACATTGATTTTTCCGCCCTTGATATTGTGCTTCTGGGCGGCGGCTCCGACAGGGAGCAGATGCTGGTCTGCGACAGACTCCGCAGCATACAAAAAGATTTCAAAGACTATGTGGAGGACAACGGCGTAGTGATCGCTGTCTGCGGCGGCTATCAGCTTCTGGGCCATTATTACGACACGGATGACGGGCGCATTGAGGGTCTTTCCCTTGTTGACCTGTATACAGAGCAGGGCAGCCCCCGTCTGATTGACAATATCGTCCTGGAAAACCATAAATTCAGCCTTCCCATCGTCGGCTTTGAAAATCACGGAGGCCGCACCTATATCGGAGACAATGAGCCTTTCGGAAAAGTCCTCTACGGAAACGGCAATAACGGGGAAGACAAAGCCGAGGGCGTGCTCTATAAAAATGTAGTGGGCACCTATCTCCACGGCCCCCTCCTTCCCAAAAACCCGCATATCTGCGATTACCTCATTGCAAACGCTCTGGAGCGCAAATACGGTAAGGCAGAACTTGCCCCTCTCGACGACAGCCAGGAGATTGAGGCCAACCGGTATATTTATGATCGCTTTGTAACAAAACAATAGAAATATGCCCGGCTGATTTACTATTGTTATATATTAAAGGGGAAAACTTATGGGATACCGAATTGCACTGCTGCTGAAACAGCACTATTATCAGCATTATAATGATCATCTCCCTGGAATCAGCGAAGATGTCTCCGTAGAATACTTCACTTATGATACTCTGGACGAGCTTAAAAATATTTATCTGAAAATCAAAGATGATTTTGAAGGATTTCTTGTCAGCGGTATTGCCCCCATGAAAGCCATATATTCCCTTGGCGAGCAGGCAGCCGACGCTGTGGTGGATTATTTCCACATCAGTGTGGAGAACACCTACCATATTCTGCTCCAGCAGATTGTGCTGGATGAACACCTGAAACTCTCCAGAATCGGTATGGATTTTATTCAGGACGGCCATACCCTGAAAGAGCTTCTTGTCAGCAACCGGTTCGCCCAGCGCATCCGTGAGTTCGAGGAGGAGTGGAGAGACTTCTCTTCCTCTGTGGATCTGGATGAACGGGAGGCTGCGCTCTCCGTAAAGTACAGGGAGCTGGCAGCCCAGAACAAACTGGATATGATCATCACTTATTTCTACAGCGTGATTGAAAATATGCGGGATACATCCATTCCCTGTATTTATGTCTATCCTGATGAAAACATGATCAGTGATATTGTAAAAAGCATGAAAAAAAGCATATCCATAAAAAATATGAAGAGCCATCTGCCTGCTGTCATACATATTAATATGGAAAATATGCCGGTTCAGGATGAGGTGTCATACGAAAAGACACGGCTGGAGATCAATAAGATGATCATGGAGCTGAACCAAAAATACCTGAACCGCCTTGTGATAAAAAACACATACCGGGATTTTGAACTGTATGGAGATTACAGCATCATAAAAGAGATCACAGGGGATTTTAAGAAATGCCAGATACTGGAACAGCTTCACAGCCTGCTCTCTTTTAAGGGTTCTGTAGGATATGGCATTGGCCACACCTTTTATCAGGCCAGGATAAATGCCGTTGATGCCAGTCATTATTCCAGAAACGGCAGTCTCCGGGAAGACGGCAGTTATCTGATAGATGAAAATGATCAGCTCACGGTCCTGCAGATTGGTCTGGTTCCTGCTGGAATGAAGGTTTCCGGCGATTATATCAATGATATCGCAGATAAGGTAAGTCTCTCCTCAGAAACTATTGTGCGTATCATCCGCGTCATGAAACAAGAGGGTACCAACAAACTTACCTCCCAGGAACTGATGCACCATCTGAATATCTCTTCCAGAGCTGCCAACAAATTCCTGGCTGCGCTGCAGAAGGACGGATATGCGGAGGTTGTAGGTATGAGGCGCTCCGGCAATAAGGGGCGGCCCATCAACATTTACCAGATCAATCTGAAATACTGACCTGACAGCACATTCCTTTCAGGAAACATGAGAGCAGCCATTCCGGTATCCCCGTATGGCTGCTCTCATATTTTCCTGTATTTTTTATAAATCCGGTTTTATCTCCTCCGGGATCGGACAATGATATCCTCCTCTTACTGCTGCGTCAAATTCTTTTTTCGCATCCTCAGCGATTTTCGGATTTCGGAAGACATCTATAGCAGCCATTCCCATGACCTTTGCTGCTGTCAACATTCCTTTTTTTCCTATGGAGGAACCTGACTGGCTGACCTCCTGCCAGGAATGCCCCGGTGTTCCAAAGGCTTTACAGGCAGTCAGAATCTGACCTGTGGGTGCCTGATAACTCACATCCCCTACATCTGTGCTCCCGGGCATTGTACTTTTCAACGGATTTACAGGCAGTACTATATCTGCCAACACCTTGCCCTCCATTGCCGCTGCCGCATTTTCTCCATGCTGATTCTCCACCGCTGCTGCGGCCTCCTGTATCATCTGTTCTGAAAAAGTATCCCGTATTTTCTCGGCCAGCTCATGATCCGCATGGTCAAATGCCGGAGCACCGGCTTCCTGAAAGTTCTCCATCAGAACTTTTCCCAGTACCTTGTTGGGTATGTAATCGCTGAATCCATCTCCCCGCACCATTTCATAGGAAGTACCTGTCATGATTGCTGCTCCCCGCGCTACTTCACAGATTCTCTCAAATATTTCAAACGCCTGGTTCAGCCGCGGTGCCCTTGCCTCATAGTAGACAGCTGCCGTTTCCTGTACAACATTCGCTGCATTTCCCCCTGCGTTTGTGATCGCATAGTGGATTCTGGCCTCGGGGATCACATGCTCTCTTAAGAAATTACACCCTACATTCATAAGCTCCACCGCATCCAGAGCACTTCTGCCAAGATGAGGAGAGGCGGAGGCATGAGATGCCTTGCCGTGGAAAATAAAAGTGGCGCAGATATCTGCCAGGGAACTGGATGCGAAAAGCCCGTTCACATCCCAGGGATGCCAGCAGAACACAGCATCAAGCCCTTTAAAACATCCCTCCCGTGCCATAAATGTCTTGCCGGAGCCTTTTTCCTCCCCGGGACAGCCAAAATAAATGATAGTGCCCGGTGTCCCGCTCCGGTCCAGATATTCCCTGACAGCCACAGCCGCTGCAAGAGAGCCGGTTCCCAGCAGATTATGCCCGCATCCGTGGCCGCAGTCCGTATCTTCTCTTTTTTCCTGCACATCTGTTCCCGGCTTCTGACTCAGCCCCGGAAGTGCATCAAACTCTCCCAAAATGGCAATTACAGGTCCTCCGCTGCCAAAAGTGCCCTTAAAAGCAGTTGGGATTCCCGCAAGCCCAGTTTCCACCTGAAATCCTTCTCTCTCCAATGTCTCCTGAAGCAGCTTTGCCGACCGGTGTTCCTTAAATCCCAGTTCCGCGTATTCCCATATTTTTTGGCTGATCCGGGAGTAAATTTCTTCTCTCTTTTCAATATTTCTGCATAATCTTTCTTTTTCCTGTATCATATCCAATTCTTCTCCTTTTTATATACCTGCCATTACAGCTCCCATGATCAGGATAACCTCCAGTGCAAACCACATGAGAAACAGCTTCCAGATAAATTTATACCATTTATTCATCCCGATTCCCATGACACCGCACATCATCGCGCATCCGGTAGGCCAGAACATTTTTGAAAAGCCGTCGCCGAACTGGTAAGCTATGATGGCGATCTCACGATTCAGCCCCACAACATCAGCCAGAGGCGCCATGATCGGCACAGTCACAACCGCCTGCCCGCTTCCTGACGGTATGAAGAAATTGATCAGATTCTGTGCCAGCAGCATGGCAAATGCTGAAAACCCTGATGGAAATCCTTTCACGATATTTGACAGATATAAAACAGCCGTATCGATAATGTTACCGGAACTCATCACAACTTCAATGGAGCGTGCAAATCCGATCATAAGAACTGTAAATACCATGGACTTGGAAGACTCCACAAAGGAATCCGCGATTTTGCTGGGTCCCATACCGTTGATCAGGCCGGTTATGATCATACCGATAAAGAATACGGCTGCAAGCTGCTGCAGATAAAACCCAAACTTTGCCACGCCTATGGCAATGGTCATGATAATGATTCCGAATCCCAGCAAAGTGATCTTCTGTCTTCCTGTAAAGGGCATCTGCATAACCTCATCACGGCTTGCCGTGACGGTAGGTTCCGGTACACCATAGAGATAGCTCTTTGTTGGGTCTTTTTTTATTTTCTTTGCATATTGCATTATGTAGAGGATCGTCACAGCCACGAAACAGACAAATGCCACGATGCGGAATGTGGTGATCTTCGTCCCAACACTGGGTATGCCTGCAATACTGCTGCCCAGGCCAACCGTAAAGGGATTTAAGATTGCAGCAGCAAACCCGACACCTGTACCCAGAATGACAATGGAGGAACCCACGATCCTGTCATATCCCAGTGTAATTGCAATGGCCACAAAGGCAGGAATCAGCCCCCATGCCTCCTCATTCATTCCGAATGTGGTGCCTCCCAGGGCAAAAAGTGTGAAAAATATGGGAATCAGAAAATAATCCTTGTCTTTAATTTTTCTAAGTATGGATCCCACCAGGGCATTCAGGGTCCCTGTGCTCATCAGAAGCGTTACATAACCGCATGCGAAAAGCAGGAAAAATATAATATCCGCTGCATTTACAAACCCCTGAAAAATACTCATGCAGAAAGCCCAAGGGCCGATTGGGTTAGCATCCACCCCGTGATAACTCCCCGGCACCACCAGTTCTCTTCCAAGTGCCGGATCCACAGCCCGGTCAAACTGCCCTGCAGGCAGTACCCAGGTTAAAATGGCACTGATGAGAACCATGGTCATCATGATCACATAGGCATGCGGCATAGAAAATTTGAATTTCCTCTCTTTTTTCATAAAAATCCTCCTTGTTTTCACTTTCGCACTGTAAACTACCAGTTATTTTAAGCACGCTTACAGAACCGTTCTTTTATAGTAGGATACCACTCTATCCGAATAAAGTCAATTGGCAGTAATTGCAGATAAAATTTACTGATTTTCGGAAATAATACACAAAAAAGTGTTCCGTTTATGGCGATTACCTATACCCCCTATGACAAAACATTTCAGAATATTAAGGATAAAATAGTGGAAATTCCCTATTTTAAATGTTATACTGTTAAATGAATTTATTTTATGTATGAGGAGGATTACAGAATGGCGAGAGGACGCAAAAAAGAGACAAGGACACTGGACGAACAACTGCAGGCAGTTATCGGGGAAATCGCCACATATGAAGAAAAATTAAAAGAATTGCGCCGCAGGAAAAAAGAAATCGAACAGAAAATCACGGAAGACAAAAAAGAGGCTTTATATAAAGCAGTAATGGAATCAGGTAAATCACTTGATGAAGTTCTCGCTAGTTTAACAAACGAGTAAAAACATAAGTGAGCCCTCCGGCCCGTTTCTCTCAAACGGCCGGAGGGCTCACTTATATCTGTGATTCTTATTCTTCTGTTTCTCTTTCAAAAATTATCTGATAGCAATTGCCGCCGTAAACGCTCACTTTTGGTTCCAATATCTGTTTTAAGCGCCAGCCATCGGCTGCTTCCCGGACGATCGCCTCCCTGCAGGCTTCAAAGGGAACCGGCGGCATCTCACCGCGTACGGTTTTTGCCTTTTCCTTCTTAACCGGCACAAGGGGAATCTCAATAAATTTGTATTCATACTTTTTCATAAACTGTCTCCTTTTTTTGTCAGCACAGGATATACCCGCAATATCCTTTCTCTGTTTTTATGTATCTCACATTGACCTTCTTTCCTACCTTATAGGTTCTGTCTGTGATTCGCACATGTAATCTCAAAACTATTATACCTTTTTTATCCCTCGGAAACAATCGGTAAAACAAGATCTCCAAAACACAAGCATGCCATTACGCCCCGTATCCATTAACAATTCCGCAATACACAGATGCTGCCGTACCCAAACTGCCATATGATGCCGAACCGGGGATAGAAACCCTCCTGATCATGCCGAACTTAGCTGTGACTGTCCTGCTTGCAAATACCATATGTAAGATCAAAAAAATAACAGAAGAATTCGTTGACCTTTTAGATAAATAAAGTTATAATAGATATTGATCTGATAGGTAAACAGCAGGAAGGAGTTTATCATGCCCGCAAAACTATTAAACATGGAGCCTCAAAGAAGAGATGCTGTGTTAAATGCCGCGCTAAAAGAATTTTCATCGCAGGGCTATGACAAGGCATCCACAAATATCATTGCAAAAGAAGCCGGTATATCCAAAGCACTCATGTTTCACTATGTGAACAGCAAACAGGAACTCTATCTTATTGTACATGATTATTTTTCCAATCTGATAAAAAAAGAGTATTGGGAACAGATGAATTTTGATGAAAAGGATATCTTTGCCAGACTGCAGCAGTCCTATCTCCTGCAGCTTAAATTATCCGAAAAGTATCCCTGGATTTTAGAGTTTAGCAAGCTCTCACACACAGAGGATTCCGACACTGCCAGGCCGGCCGACTGCTATCCGAAATTATTTGACAATATAGATGAAACCAAATTCAGAAAAGGATTAGATATTGAAACCTGCAAGCAGTTTATCTTCTGGTCCAATGTCGGCTTTACGAATGAGATACTGAAAGAGATCCGAAGCATGGAAGTGGCTCATATAGACAGTGACGCTTTCATACGCAGACTGAATCATTACTTTGCAGAACTGCGCAAGATATTTTATACATCGGAAACTGTTTAATATGCTGCCTAAAACTCTGCAATCTAATGTGAGGTGCAAAATGAGTGATGTGAATACGCCTGTCATTGTTGATTTTCCCCTGAGGGGGGAGTGGATGTCTCCCAATACCCCCGGAACCCGGGTCCCCAGCCACGGCACAAACCGTTTCGGTACGCGATATGCCTATGATTTTTTACAGGTGGACTGGACACGCAGAGGCCATCCGAATTATCGGGTGCACTGGCTTTCCTACCTGCTCTTCGGCGTCTCCCTGAGCAAATGCTATTGCTGGGGAAAAGACATCTATGCCCCCTGCAGCGGTACTGTAGTTGATGCAAAAGATTTTTATAAAGAAAGAAGACGTGCATTTTTTCTTTCTGATATTTTTATTGCTTTAAAAAGTGCAGATTTTTTTCGCCCCCGGAGAGACAGCATACAGTCTGTCACAGGCAACTATATTATTATAAAATATGATGACCACATCTATGCCGCGTTTGCACATCTAAAATACGGCTCTGTCAAGGTCCGAATAGGACAGAAGGTAAAAAAGGGAGACCTTTTAGGCTGCATAGGACATTCCGGCAATTCCTTTTTTCCTCATCTGCATTTTCAGCTCATGGACAGTGATGATATGTGTTCTGCCAAGGGGATTCCCTGCGCGTTTGCCAATTACGAAGTATTTAAAAACGGCGAATGGGAAACAATAACCAACGGTATTCCGACCGACAAGGACAGAATTCGATTTTGAGCATCTGTGCCTTTCGGCTTCCGAAGAAACTTATCTGCACTCTGGTCCATCTTGCCTCTTTTATCAAACTTTTCCCATCTATCACATACATTCTCCGCCAAATCTTTTAAATAAGCGACGGCCTGTTCTGCCGCTAATGCATCATTCATAATATTTCCATCCTTTTTTACAGCAGCTGCTGCCATACTCGGCATACTTTCAATAAGAATGTGCCGTAAGCTGCATTTTTATGTAAAGGAACCTTGACAAAACCCATAGAGTAGAATATACTAAAATTGTAAAGGAAACTTGTCATAACATCAGATTGGATCACACGAAGGATATAAGAAAACCTTGAAGAGAGGAGGTATTATGTGGAAAACAGAGTTGAAGAATTAAGAAAAAAAGCTGGCATGAACCAGGATGATTTCGCAAAAGCAATTAGAGTTTCAAGACAAACGATCAGTTCAATCGAAACAGGGAAGTATAATCCTTCATTGGAACTGGCCTTTACGATTGCAGATTTCTTTGACACAAGCATAGAAAAAATTTTTATTCATGAAAGGGGTCGTCAAAATGAAAAAAAGTAATTTAATCACAGGAATCGTGTATTTATTGGCAGGAATCGTTTTTCTGGGCACCGCATTATTGACTGATACAAAATTAGATGGTTTATTTTTCGGTTTTGCAGGCGCCGGTATCATCCCCGGAATCATGATGATATTTAAATATTGCTATTGGTCCTCTCCGAAAAATAAAGAGCGTTATGCTGAAAAACTGGAAAATGAAAAAATCGAATTACACGATGAATTAAAAGAAAAGTTGAGAGACAAGTCCGGAAGATATGCATATACGGCAGGACTTTTTGTGATTGCGGTCTCCATGATGCTCTTTGCAGTCTTAAATTCTCTGGAAATCGTACAAACAGGTAATATTATCGTTTTAGTCCTGGGCGGATATTTAGTCTTTCAGATTGTGATTGGTATTGTGATATTTAATCACTTAATGAAAAAGTATTAAATATATGTTCCTGTTGAATCTTATAACGCAAATAAAAAACGGCTTACAGGATTAACCTATAAGCCGTTTTAGTCTAACAGGGGATGAGGGATTCGAACCCCCATCGACGGTTTTGGAGACCGGTGCTCTACCATTGAACTAATCCCCTATATCCTATCTATTATTATACATAAAATAGATTTTCTTTCAAGACTTTTTTACAAAAAAATCAATTTTCTGAAATGTACCTTCAAAACCGCATATACAAAACTCAAAAACCTTTTTTCAACTCCGCCGTTTGCACTTCCGTGCTCAGGTCAAGCCCTCGACCGATTAGTAGCAGTCAGCTCCATACATTGCTGCACTTCCACCTCTGCCCTATCTACCTCGTCGTCTTCAAGGGGTCTTACTTCTTTAAAGAATGGGATATCTCATCTTGAGGGGGGCTTCACGCTTAGATGCCTTCAGCGTTTATCCCTTCCAGGCTTGGCTACCCTGCCATGCAGTTGGCACTGCAACAGGTACACCAGCGGCCCGTCCATCCCGGTCCTCTCGTACTAAGGACAGCTCCTCTCAAATATCCTACGCCCACGCCGGATAGGGACCGAACTGTCTCACGACGTTCTGAACCCAGCTCGCGTACCGCTTTAATGGGCGAACAGCCCAACCCTTGGGACCTACTACAGCCCCAGGATGCGATGAGCCGACATCGAGGTGCCAAACCACTCCGTCGATGTGAACTCTTGGGAGTGATAAGCCTGTTATCC
>NZ_JBANBF010000003.1:70000-558478 GCF_037000545.1 Blautia sp. JLR.GB0024
ACTGGTGTCAACAATAAATTTCATTTTTTGATAATTTTATATATTATCCTCCTCATCCTTAACCCAAATCCCCATTTTTTCATATGTTCTGAACCATGCCGAAGCATAAACTTCTCCCTCCAGTCACCATATAGCTCCACATATGTACAATTAACAACATTTTCTCTGCACCGAATCCATACTGCTGTCAGCATCGCCTTTTCAAAGCCGCGTTTTCTATATCTCTTTCTTGTACTGGCAGGCTCCACATTTTCACCCTTTCATTCTCCTATACAGAGACCGACGCTTGTATCCATCTCTTCCCAGAGATGGATACAAGGATGCACAGCTCATATCTTATATATATCCCATCACATCTTTCAGATTCCCCACTCCGATCAGACGAATCTGAAACTCTCCCTGCAGCCCTTCCAGATTTGCCTTTGGCATAATGCAGGTGGTAAATCCCATTTTTTCCGCTTCCTTCACCCTCTGTTGTGCCTGACTGACTCCCCGCACTTCACCGGACAGGCCCACCTCACCGAAGATCAGGGTATCCGGGTCCACAGTCCTGTTCTTATAGCTGGATATGATGGCTACCACGATTCCCAGATCAATGGCCGGTTCCCCCAGTTTCATGCCACCTGCCAGATTGACGTATGCATCGCAGTTTCCAAGCGCCAGACCTGCGCGCTTCTCCAGGACTGCCATCAGCAGGTTGACACGGTTATAGTCTATGCCTACGGAAGTCCTTCTGGGAAGGCCAAAGTTTGTCTTTGTCACCAGCGCCTGGATTTCTATCAGGATTGGACGTGTTCCCTCCAAAGAGCACACTACTACTGTCCCGGAGGCATCTGTGGGGCGCCCGTTCAGCATAACCTGGGAGGGGTTTTTCACCTCCACCAGGCCGCGCTCCTGCATCTCAAACACACCGATTTCATTGGTGGAGCCGAAACGGTTCTTTACACTTCTCAAAATCCGGTAAGAGGCATGCCTGTCCCCTTCAAAATAGAGCACGGTATCCACCATGTGTTCCAGAACTCGGGGACCGGCAACACTTCCGTCCTTCGTCACATGACCTACAATAAATACGGAGATACCGCTGCCCTTTGCGATCTTCATAAGTATGCCTGTGGATTCCCGGACCTGTGAGACACTGCCCGGCGCGGATGATACCTCCTCATTATACATGGTTTGGATAGAGTCAATGATTACTGCCTCAGGCTTCTCATTTTCTATGGTCGTACTGATGGTCTCCAGGTTCGTCTCACAGAGAAGGCGCAGGTTCTCATTAAATTCCCCGATACGCCGTGCCCGCATTTTAATCTGCTGCAGGGATTCCTCCCCTGATATGTAGAGAATCTTATGCCCCAGATCTGAAAGAAGCTTGCACACCTGCAGAAGAAGGGTTGATTTTCCGATACCCGGATCTCCGCCCACCAGAACCATGGAGCCCTGGACCACGCCGCCGCCCAGAACCCGGTCTAATTCATCCATTCCGGTCTTTACCCGGTTGTCCTCACGGATGTCAATCTCGGAAAGCTTCACCGGCTTGCCTGCCCGTCCTCCCGGACTGCCTGCTGTTGCCTGCCCGGAGCTTTTTTTCGCCCCCTGTGAAACAGTCTCCTCCACAAAGGAATTCCACTCCCGGCATCCCGGGCACTGCCCCATCCATTTCGCAGATTCATATCCGCAGTTCTGGCAGAAAAAAACGGTTTTCTTAGCCTTTGCCATATCTTAATCCTTTCTGTTTTCCTTCCGTCAAATTTTCGCGTAAAATTGAAAAAGGGCCGGAGCACCACACTCCGACCCGCTGATTTTTAAACTGCTGCCCGTTCGGACAAAATCCTTTTTACAGTTTCCTGATACTTACAGATACCTGCTCGGACTGCTCAAGCTCAACGCTGAAGGACAGCTTGCCGCCCAGATTTGTCTTCATCTGACCTGCATTTACTCCATCTATGGTAATTGCATACTCTGTATCTTCTTCCAGTTCCACGGTGATCTGCGCATCTTTGGGGCCCTCTACCAGAAAGCTCATGCCATCCTCCACTACATCAAGATCCAGAACTGCAGTTCCCGGAACAGATTCATACACGAACATGCCGTTGCGCTCCAGCTTTGTAATTTCATTATATGTCTTTACTTTATACATATCTCCGTCATGCTCAAAGTCGGAAAGTTTGGATTTTGCTGCCAATTCATAATTTCCAAAGCTGATTTTACCGTTTTCCTCTGTTCGTATTAACTCTTTTACTACTGACATCTCAATGTCCTCCCACTTATGTCTTTCACCGGGGCCTTGATACCCTCGTGCCTTCCGGTGTCTTTGGTTATATTTCTCAATGGAAACCTTATATGCATGTTACCATAATTCGTAATCTTTTTCTAGTCATTCGACGGATTTACCACAAATTTTATTCCCTGTTTAGAAATGCCCAGAGTCACCTCATCGCCCTCTTTAATCTTCCCTTCCAGGATCTCCTCTGCCATGACATCCTCAATCTTGTTCTGGATAGCCCGTTTCAGCGGTCTTGCGCCGTACTTTGGATCAAAACCTTCTTTCGCGATGAGCTCTTTTACGCTGTCCCGCACCTTTAAGGTGATGTTCATCTGGTCCCTGCAGCGTTTGATCAGATCCTTCATGAGGATTCCCACGATCTTCTTGATCTCTTCTTTGTTGAGGGTGTGGAAGACGATGATCTCATCGATACGGTTCAGGAATTCAGGCTTGAACATGCGTTTTACCTCTTCCATTACCCCTTCCTTCATCCTTCTGTAATCCTGCTTTTCATCTTCCACGGCTCCGAATCCCAGCTTTTTCGGCGCTACGATGGCCTGGGCACCTGCGTTGGAGGTCATGATGATGATGGTCTCCTTGAAATCCACTTTCCTTCCCTGGGCATCTGTAATATGGCCGTCGTCCAGCACCTGGAGCAGAATATTGAACACATCCGGATGTGCCTTCTCGATTTCATCGAAAAGGATGACGCTGTAAGGATTCCTGCGGACCTTCTCACTGAACTGGCCACCCTCCTCATAGCCCACATATCCCGGCGGTGAACCGATCAGCTTGGAGACGCTGTGCTTCTCCATATACTCGGACATATCCACACGGATCATGGACTGCTCGCTTCCGAATACCGCCTCTGCCAGCGCTTTTGAAAGCTCTGTCTTTCCTACGCCGGTGGGGCCCAGCAGCAGAAAAGAACCAATGGGGCGCTTGGGGTCTTTGAGTCCCACGCGTCCTCTCTTCACCGCTTTTGCCACTGCGGATACTGCTTCATCCTGGCCGATGACACGCCTGTGAAGGATATGCTCCAGACGGGCAAGGCGTTTTGACTCACCTTCCGCCAGCTTTTTGACCGGTATCTTTGTCCAGTCCGACACCACCTCGGCGATGTCCTCTTCCTTTACCACCAGCTTCTTATTCCTGCACTGCTTTTCATACCGCTCACGGGCCTTATTCAGCTCTTCCTCGGCTTTTTCCTGCTCCGCCTGGAGTTCCTTCGCCAAATCAAAATCCTGGGCTTTCACGGCCTCCTCCTTGGCTGCGTAGATGTGGCGGAGATGGTTCTCTGTCTGCACAATACCCTCCGGCGTCTTATAACCGGCAAGCTGAACCTTGGATGCCGCCTCGTCAAGCAGGTCTATGGCCTTATCCGGAAGGAACCTGTCATTGATATACCGAATGCTCATGGTCACGGCTGCCTCTATGGCTGACTCCTCAATGACTGCCCCATGATGCTTTTCATAATAAGGCGCAAGGCCTTTTAAGATTTCCACGGCCTCCTCCTTGGATGGCTCCTCCACCATGACCGGCTGGAATCTCCGCTCCAGTGCAGCGTCCTTTTCAATATATTTTCTGTATTCATCTATGGTCGTGGCGCCGATGAGCTGAATCTCTCCTCTGGAAAGGGATGGTTTCAAAATATTGGACGCATCCAGTGCCCCCTCCGCGCCGCCTGCGCCGATAATAGTGTGCAGCTCGTCGATGAACAGAAGGATTCCCTTATTGTTCATGACTTCCTGTACTACTTTTTTGATTCTCTCTTCAAATTCTCCTCTGTATTTGCTGCCTGCCACCATACCGGACAAATCCAGCACTACCACACGCTTATCCAGCATGTTCTCAGGCACAAGTCCCCACACGATCCGCTGTGCAAGTCCCTCTGTGATGGCAGTCTTGCCCACGCCGGGCTCACCGATCAGGCAGGGGTTGTTCTTGCTTCTCCGGCTCAGGATCTGGATGATCCTTGAAATTTCCTTTTCCCTGCCGATGACAGGGTCCAGTTTCCCGTCTGCAGCCATTTTGGTAAGATCGCGGCTGTATTGGTCCAGGGTGGGTGTCTGGCTTCCGGTGGATGCCTTCATCAGATTGCCGCTCTGCAGATCCTCCTTTGGAATCATTTTATCCTTGCCCATGGCCTTCAGCACATCCAGATAGAGCTGCTGTATATTGATTCCCAGTGTGTGGAGAAGTCTGGTCCCCACACAGTCATATTCCTTCAGCATGGCGATCAGAATATGCTCCGTGCCTATGACGCCGCCGCCGAAATTGCCGGCTTCCTCTCTGGCGTTATCAAGCACCTTCTGTGCCCTCGGTGTATATCCCTGTGGATTTTCAAGTGCCACATCCCCCTGGGGGGCGATCAGTTTATCGATCAGCGCCAGCAGCTTCATCTCCTCCACGCCGGCTTCCGCAAGGACAAGTCCGGCTGTTCCCGCCGTCTCCTTCAGCAGTCCTGCAAGCAGGTGCTCGGTGCCCACATAGTTGTGGCTGCGTCCCTCGGCAGTTTTCTCAGCGGCTTTCAGCGCATTTACTGCCTGCTTTGAATAACGTTCTTTCATGCAAGTCTCCTTATTTTACTCATATTCTTCATAGATTTCATCTATCAGCTCATGGACCTCTGCCCTGGAAATATTCCGGCAGCTTCCTTTTGCCAAAAGAACCCTCAGTTCTTCCTTCATCTCCTCCAGGGCACGTATCTTATCCGCATCTATGGAAATGACAGCGCCTCTTCTCCTGTCGATCGTGACAAACCCCTCCTGCTTTAAAACCGAGTAGGCTTTATTTACCGTATGCATGTTAATGCCTATGGTGTCAGCCAGTTGTCTGACAGAAGGAAGATTTTCACCCTCCTGAAGCTTGGAGGTGGCAATTCCCAAAATAATCTGATTACACAGCTGAACGTAGATTGCTTCCTCACTGTTGAAATCGATCTCTATCAACATCCTTCCACCTGCTTTCTCTTTTGGAATTTGTTATATATAGGATAGCACAAATAAAGACGTTGTTCAAGTGGATGGGCAAAAAAAGGAAACGCCCGGCGTATGCGGCGTTTCCTTTTCCTTTGTATCAATTGCTTTCCTTTTATGCCTCGTCGATTGCTTTGCCGATGTCACTGCGCATGTATTTGTTGTCAAAATCGATCCACTGAACTGCCTTGTACGCATTGGCACGGGCTTCCTTCAGATTTGCTCCCTTTGCGGTCACTCCCAGCACACGGCCTCCGTTTGTAACGATCTCACCGTCTTTGAAGGCAGTTCCGGCGTGGAACACATAGTAACCGTCCTTGTCTTTGAAGGTATCCAGCCCCTTGATGGGATATCCCTTCTCATAAGATACCGGATATCCGTCAGAAGCCAGAACCACGCAGACTGCTGCATTATCCTCAAACTGCAGGTCGATCTCATCCAGCCTGCCGTCCACACATGCCTCGAACACTTCCACAATGTCATTTTTCAGTCTCGGAATGACAACCTGTGCTTCCGGATCTCCAAAACGCGCATTGTATTCCAGAACTTTTGGCCCCTTCTCTGTGAGCATGAGTCCGAAGAAAATAATTCCCTTGAACTCTCTTCCCTCAGAAGCCATTGCGTCCACAGTGGCCTGATAGATGTATTTTTCACAGAAATCATCCACTTCCTTTGTATAGAAAGGACTTGGGGAGAAGGTTCCCATGCCGCCTGTATTCAGGCCCTGGTCTCCGTCTTTTGCGCGCTTGTGGTCCTGAGCGGAAGTCATAGTCTTGATCGTCTTGCCATCCACAAAGGAGAGCACAGACACTTCACGGCCAGTCATGAACTCCTCCACAACCAGTGTGTTGCCTGCGGAGCCGAATTTTTTATCCAGCATAATGGTTTTGACGCCTTCCTCTGCCTCCTCCAGGGTGTTGCAGATCAGCACGCCTTTTCCAAGCGCAAGGCCGTCCGCCTTCAGAACAATGGGGAACTCAGCCTTTTCACGCAGATACTTTAAGGCCTCCTCTGCATCCTCAAAATTCTCATAGCCCGCTGTGGGGATATTGTATTTTTTCATCAGGTCTTTTGAAAATGCCTTGGAGCCTTCCAGAATGGCGGCATTTTTTCTCGGGCCGAATACACGCAGACCCTCTCTCTCAAATACATCTACAACACCGCCTACCAGCGGGTCATCCATTCCCACAACTGTAAGGTCAATAGCGTTTTCCTTAGCAAATGCAGCCAGCTTTTCAAATTCCATGGCTTTTATATCTACACACTGGGCATACTCCGCAATTCCCGCATTGCCCGGTGCACAGTAAATCTTGTCCACTTTGGGGCTCTGTGCCACTTTCCATGCAATGGCATGCTCTCTTCCGCCGCTTCCGATAATTAATACTTTCATATTGCGCCTCTTCCTTCCGTTCACTCTTTTGTTTTCACAATACCGTCTTCCACAATTATCCTGCCGTTTGCGATCAGATCAATGGCTTTTGGCATAATGACCCACTCTGCCTCCTCCATGACTCTTCTCTGCAGGATTTCCGGGGTATCCCCTTCGTTTACTTCCACTGCTTTCTGCAGAATGATCGGGCCTGTGTCTGTACCCTCGTCCACAAAATGTACCGTGGCACCCGTCACTTTCGCACCTCTTTTTAAGACAGCTTCATGGACTTTGAGCCCGTAATAGCCGGTTCCGCAAAAAGCAGGAATCAGTGCAGGATGGATGTTGATGATCTTATTCGGAAAAGCTTTTACCATGATCTCGGGGATCACCACAAGGCAGCCTGCAAGAACGACCAGATCCGGCTTGTAGGACTGCAGGGTCTCAAGAAGCGCCTGATTGAAGGCTGCTCTGTTCTCATAGTTTTTCGGGGATACGCACAGCGCGTCAATTCCATGTGTTTTGGCGCGCTCCAGCGCATAGGCGCCGGGATTGTTGCTGATAACCACGGAAATCTCCGCATTCGTAATTGTTTTCTTGTCAATGGCATCTATTATGGCCTGCAGGTTTGTACCGCCGCCGGATACCAGAACTGCCAGTCTCAGCATTGTCTTACCAGCCTTTCTCCATGAGTTGAAAGCCCGCAGACTGCCTGTCTATGCAGGAATCTGCGGGAACTTATCATACTACACTAATTTAACGTCTTTGTCTCCTGCCTCGATGCGTCCGATGACATAGGGCGTCTCGCCTGCTGCCTTCACAGCTTCCATGGTCTTCTCCACATCTGCCGCGTCCACAGCCATCACCATACCGATACCCATGTTGTAGGTGTTGTACATCATTTTCTCGTCAATCTCACCTTTTTTCGCCATCAAAGTGAAGATCGGAGGGATTGGGTAGCTGTCCTTTTCGATCACTGCGCATACGCCGTCTTTCAGCATTCTGGGCACGTTCTCATAGAATCCGCCGCCTGTGATATGGCTGCAGCCCTTGATGCGGACGCCGGCTTCCTTTACGCTTCTCAATGCCTTAACATAGATCTTAGTCGGTGCGATCAGTGCCTCACCCAGGGTTTTGCCCAGCTCGTCATAGTAAGTGTCCAGAGACTCTTTTGTCATGTCGAACACTTTTCTCACAAGGGAAAATCCATTGCTGTGCACACCGGAGGACGCCATGCCCACAAGTACATCGCCGTCTTTTAACTCCTTGCCTGTGATCAGGTCTTTTTCATCTACAACGCCCACAGCAAATCCTGCCAGGTCATATTCATCTTCCGGATAGAATCCGGGCATCTCTGCTGTCTCACCGCCGATGAGGGCTGCATTTGACTGCTCACAGCCTGCCGCCACACCTTTGACGATCTCAGCGATCTTTTCCGGGTAGTTCTTGCCGCAGGCAATATAATCCAGGAAAAACAGCGGTTCTCCGCCTGCGCACGCGATATCATTTACGCACATAGCCACACAGTCAATTCCCACTGTGTCATGCTTATCCATTATGAAAGCCAGTTTCAGCTTGGTACCCACACCGTCTGTTCCTGATACCAGAGTCGGTTTCTCCATGTTCTTAAATGCATCCATGGAAAAGGCACCGGAAAATCCACCGATATTGGTGAGCACTTCCGGTCTCATGGTCTTTTTAATGTGTTCCTTCATCAACTCTACTGATTTGTAGCCTGCTTCAATATCTACACCGGCATTCTTGTAATCCATATTCATCCTCCAAAGGTTCTGTATTAATATTCGTAACTATTCAGCCCGCTGAATCGTTACGGGTATTCGCCCATTAAAAATCGCTTCGCGATGGGGCGAATACCTGCCGCCACTACTCTTTTGCACGGTCAGCGCAGTAAATGCGCAGACCTGACTAAACAGTTACTAATATTCTTTATATCCAACTTCCTGCAGTCTTGCATCTTTTGCAACGACCTGGTCTTTCAGCTCTTCTTTATAGTCTTTTAACTTCTGCAGCAGTTCCGGGTCGGAAGTTGCTAAAATCTTGGCTGCCAGAATACCGGCATTGGCTCCTCCGTTGATTGCAACTGTTGCAACCGGAATTCCGGACGGCATCTGTACGATGGAATACAGGGAGTCTCTTCCTCCTAAAGATGTGGTGTGCATGGGGATACCGATAACCGGCATGGGGAAAATCGCTGCACACATGCCTGGAAGGTGAGCTGCCATTCCTGCACCTGCAATGATGACTTTGAAATCTTTCTCCTCCGCTGTCTTTGCGTACTCAAAGAACACATCCGGTTCTCTGTGAGCTGAAATGATCTTCATCTCATACTCGATTCCAAATTTTTCCAACATGTCTGCTGCTTTTTTCATAACAGGCATATCGGAGTCACTTCCCATAACAATTCCAACTTTTGCCATGACTTTATCTCCTTTATTTTTGAATTTTGTTGTTGCTGGATTACGGGAATGCCAGAAGCAGTCCCGTGATAACAAGCTGTGCCCCGAAGATTTGCGGACCACAACGCTTACTTTCATCTTTACAGAACAATTTTACATAGAGTTCTAAATATTGTCAACCTCATATCTCATTTTTGATGGCAGCTTATAGGGGAAAAAGGCGGATTTTCACATAAAAAGGAAGCCGTTTTTCTCCGGCTTCCCAAAAATGTACAGGCTGCAGCCAAAAGTACAAGTCTTTCTCTGTCCTGTCAGTGTGAAATCTCTGCGCTGTCGGGGTTCATGGTATCTCCCTCGTATGTAACGGTAACCGTATCCCCAATCTGGTAAGAATCATCAAAACCGGAGAGTATGCCTGTGTCAAATCCGTAGACACCGCCGTCCGCTTCCATAATTCCCAGGGTGGAACCACTGATATCCTGAATGATACCGGTCACGGTCTGCGGGCCTCCGGGTTCTTCTGTACTATCATCCGTATCATCAGTGCCGGCAGTGTTATCCTCACTGTCAACATTTTCTACCTGTCCAGACGCTTCCTCCCCGGTATTGTATTCCTGCTGCCCGGATATTCCCGCGCCGGATTGGGCATCTGTCCCCTCTTCCTTCTTCGGCGATGCATCTTCTTGCTCCCCGTCCCCGGAAGTATCCGGCTTTTTCACTGGCTTTACCACCGTCTGCTCTTTTCTGTCCTTCGTTTTCTCTGTCCCATCCACCCCAGCCTCTGTCTTTTTTTGTGTATCTTTATCCTCCGCTTCGTTTTTTCCACATCCTGCCCCAAGTACGGATACTGCGAGCAGCCCTGCAAGCACAATTGCCGCTATACGTTTCTTCATAAATATTACTCCCCTTTTTCCCATGTAAATATTTGTCTCACAACATCTTCTTCCTCATTATACTGCACAAACAAAAGCAGAAAGCAAAATGTACATAATCGTCGTGATTTTTGACATAATCGTACAGAAATACATGTTTTTTTACAAAAGGAGGGCCGGGTCCGACATCTGCGGCCCGGCGTATGAAAAAGAAACATCACTCATCCAGCACCCGGTTCAGTTCCTCAGTCCCCGGCAGTACAAAACGGCTGTCTTTTATGATCGGTATCCGGCTGCCGTCCCTTTTCACCGCTGTGATCTCTCCCAGCTCCTCATAAGGAATGGTAATATCCGTATGGCATCCGAAGTAGGCTTTGCCCGCATCGATCCTTCTTAAAACAGACACTTCATTGTCCCTGGCAATGATCTCTTTCCCGTCGGGATTATACACTGCGGTATCCTCAGACCAGCTGTAGCAAGTATCACCCACTGCAAAGTGCGGTCCCATCTTCTCCGCAATGAGAATAGGCAGAATGTCCTCAATCCGGTATTTCTTAGCCATCACATAGGCCGTGGTGTTAGTGCCGATGGCAAATTCCCCCAAGGGCAGCATATCGTGGTGGAACAGGATATTTTCCTTAATATAATCCCTGTTCTCCTCCTCTGTCTCAAAATTGGCGCAGATATAATCTGAAACTTTCCCATCCCGGAAAGTTATCTCCAGATTCCTGTAATACAAGCCGTCCAGATACACGCCTGACACGTGCAGCACACCGTTCGTTCCATGAAGAACCGGGCTTGTGAAGACTTCCCCCACAGGGATGTTCACATCTGCCAAACAGTTTTCAAAATTCGTCTGTTTTTCCGGATCTGTAAGGTCATGGAGGCGCACCGTCATATCCGTCCGGTTGCCGCCCCTGCCCTTGATCCTGACCTCGCACCCTTCATCCAGGGCATCAATAAGCTTCTGCTGGATTCCCTGATACAGACGATAGTCAAGGGTGTTCAGGCGCACGGTTTCCCGGAAAATATCCCCGAATTTCTCACCTATCTCACAGACCGGATAGGCAATGATGGTAAAGCTGCGCTCTTCCCCCTTGATATAGCGGTTCACGATCTGTCCCGCCTCATTGTCATAGACCACCTGCAGTTTCTGCTGGTGGGATGACAGGGAAAAGGCCTCCTTTTTACTCACGGGAGTAAAAGGTGTTTCCCCGAAGGTCTCTATAACAGCCGGGCCTCCGTGGGTATTGGCAAGGTCTTTTACCTGCTCATAAGCCACCTGCATAACACGGAGCTTACGCTGTACAAACTCCTGGTTCAAAAACAGCGCCGCGTCATCCTTGTGGTCATAATCATACTGTTTATTTGGAATTGCCCCGTAATAGCCAATCCTGTGGTGCTGCTTTTTATTCACCGCATGGACGGCGCTCCGGTAAATCACAGGCTTTAATCCCATGTCCTCAAACTGGCGGACAGCCGCTCTTACCATGCGCTCAAAGCCAAGCTGATAACGGATATTCACACTGTTCTTTTTGGAAATGTCTTTTCTCCCGTTGATAAACCCGATCCTGTAACCTTCTGTAAAGGTACGGGCCATGGCCTCTGTCTCCTCCTCAGAAAAACGGTTCAGATATTCTGCCATGGCGATTTCATTCTCTGTCACATACTCCCCGTACTTATACAAATATCTGGAATCTGTAAGGTCACTGTCACAGACAATGCGCACAGCAAAATCAAGAGAAGGGTCCACCGCTTCCCGGATTCTTCTCCCAACCATCTCCTCACTGTAATCACTCACATACCAGTACAGGGTATCTCTTATCTCCTGCGCAGGCACTGTCGGCTCCTCCAGCAAATTGTAGATCTGCACATAAAGCTCCATGAGCACCGTCATATCAAAGAGGCGGTCCTCATAGGCATAGACAACGATCCCCCGCACCTCTGCTGCCAGAAAGGAAAGAAGCCTTCCGTACTCCTCCTGGAGCATACGCACCGCATAGGCCGGATTCGCGTAGGACGTCTCATAAGCTCCGGGCAGTATCCTGCCGTAAAGCTCCTCATTGTTCTTCTGAAGTTCTGAAAGGGCAGCATGTTCCAGCCATCCTTCCCTGATCTTCTCATGAAGGGTGAGCACATAATTCAGGTAGGATGTCATCTCATGAAAAAAGCCGCAAAATCTCTCCGGCACATCCATCTCCTGCTGCATTTCCCGGATTCTTCCCTTCACCAGTTCAAAACGTTCCTCCAAAAATGTATCCCTACTCATCTCTCAGATTTCCTTTTTCCACATTTTTGTCAAGAATGCCGTTCACATACTCCATCAGCAGCGCAGAGCCCTGTGCGGTTCCCGCATTCCTTTTCATGACCTGTGATTTCTTGATCTCATGCTCTTTCCAGGACTTGCCGTCTGTGGCGTCATTGAGCATCAGAGGCTGCACACAGTCAAGGGAGTGGGCGAATTTTGCCTCCGGTGTCTCGGAAGCCTCGAACTCCTCCCACAGATCCATCATCTTCTCCGCCTGGTCTTCCGGCAGCAGCCCGAAAATGCGTTTTGCCGCCTTCACCTCACGCTCCCGCTTATCCAGATGGCCGGCATCGTCATAGGCATAGGTATCCCCTGCGTCAATCTCTACAATATCGTGTATGAGAACCATGAGCATGGTCCTGGCAATATCAATCTTCTCATTGGCGTGCTCTGACAGAAGTGCTGCCATCAGCGCCAGATGCCAGGAGTGCTCTGCGTCATTCTCCCTGCGGATTCCGTCTGACAGGTAAGTCTGGCGGCGGACAAATTTACTCTTGTCAACCTCCAGCATAAATTCCATTTGTTTTTTTAATCTATCGTCCATATTTCCTCCTTATGAGATTCCTACCAAAAAAAGCGCAATCCAGATGACCATCAGCACGCCGTTGGCCACGGAACCGATCTTGCTGTAAAGAAATGCACGGTTCTGTTCCGAAAAGCTTTTCAGCCCCAGAATAAACCCGTATACAGACAAGCCAAGAGCCAGGATTCCCATAGCTCCCAGATACATGCCGCCCTGTCCACTCATGACCAGGGAACAGATTGCTGCTCCAAAAAACAGCAGGCCGGACATCAGCGCCAGAATAGAGGATTCCACTCCGCCTCTGGTATGTCTTTTTTTTGTAAATGAATATTTATAGCGTTTTTTTGCCATGCTGTCTCCTCCTGTTTTTTCTATATATATAATGGCTCACGGCAAAAAGAATATATCCAAGTGCCGCGCCAGTTGTATTCAAAATCATATCGTCCACATCAAAACATCCCAGCTTCGTGATAAGCTGTATGGTTTCCACGCAAAGGCTCAATGCAAAACCGGAAAAAGTGATAAAAAAGAATCCCCTTGCATTTCTGCAAATGATGGGAAGAATCAGGCCAAAAGGAACAAAACCTATTACATTTCCAAACAGATTGGATACCACTGCTAAGACTCCAAGCTGCTCTTTGTAAATCCAGAATCTTCTGATTTCCTGTAAGGGCGTCAGGTTGTAGTGGTATTCCCTCTGGGCAAACTCCACCCCGCTGAACCGCTCCGCGAAAAACAGGAAATAAATAAGCGCAAGTATATAAATCAGGAACAACACGGTTCCTGCCGCTTTGATTTTCCTTTTTGTTTTATTTTTCAATGTTCTAAACTCCTATTGCATAGTCTCTCCTATGTATGAAGAAGAGGGCCGCCTAAAACGCCCTCTTCCCTATTTTTGTGTTGTTCTGTCCGGCTAGAATGTGATCTCACTTCTTTTTCTTAAAAGTTTTGTTCCGTTGATAATAAGCATAATACCGCTGACAATTCCTGTAACTGCAGCGACAATTCCCAGTACCAGAGAGGTGACTCCGGCACGTGACATAGTCTTATAAATCTTTTCGTTCATCCAGCACACTTCCTTCCGTCCCGACAAAGTCAGATGATTATCGTTTACTCGTTTGCGCCATATTTCTCATAATATGCATCAATGGCTGCTTTCATCTTATCATCAATGATAACTTTTCCTTTGTACTCTTTGTTGTACAGATGCTCCACAACCTCCTCCATGGTTACAATGGCTGTTGTGGCAAGTCCGTACTTCTCTTCAATATCTTTAAGTGCGCTCTTCTCGCCCTGTCCCCGCTCCATGCGGTCCACAGATACCACAAGGCCGATGGGGCTTACATTGCCCTGCGCCCTGATAATGGGTAGTGTCTCTGCGATGGAGGTGCCTGCTGTTGTCACGTCCTCGATGATGACCACCTTATCGCCGTCCTCAATAGGGCTTCCCAGAAGGATTCCCTTATCCCCATGGTCCTTTACTTCTTTCCTGTTGGAGCAGTAGCGGATATCTTTTCCGTAAAACTCACTGATCGCCATGGTTGCTGCTACTGTCAGCGGTATTCCCTTGTAGGCAGGTCCGAACAATACGTCAAAGTCAAATCCGAACTTGTCCGCAATGGCTCTGGCATAATATTCTCCCAGCTTGCGAAGCTGTGCTCCTGTTCTATAAAATCCGGTGTTTACGAAAAACGGGGTGTTCCGTCCGCTCTTTGTGACGAAGTCTCCGAATTTCAGCACCTGGCAGTCCACCATAAATTCAATAAATTCCTGTTTGTACGCTTCCATCGAATTTCCTCCTAGTTTTCTCTTCCCGTTTATTCTACCACACCAATCAGGGATTGAATATCCTGAATTTTATTTTTCTTCATATAATCTTCAATCCCCCGGACTGTCTCCACTGTTGCATAGGGGTTGGTGAAATTAGCTGTTCCTATGGACACGGCTGTGGCGCCGGCCAGGATAAATTCCAGAGCATCCTCAGCACTGCAGATGCCGCCCATGCCTATGATGGGCAGTTTCACCGCACGTGCTGTCTGGTAGACCATGCGGACAGCCACAGGTTTTAAACAGGGACCTGACATACCGCCTGTCTTGTTTGCCAGTGCAAATGTTCTCTTGTTGATATCTATCTTCATGCCGGTCAGTGTGTTGATCAGGGAAAGCACATCCGCGCCGCCTGCCTCAGCGGCCTTTGCCATCTCTGTAATATCTGTCACATTTGGGCTGAGTTTCATGATAACCGGCTGTTTTGCATGCTTCTTTACTTCCCTGGTGATGGCTTCCACTGCTTTGGGATCCTGTCCGAATGCAATGCCGCCTTCCTTCACGTTAGGGCAGGAGATATTGATCTCCAGCATATCCACATCTTCCCCGGCCAGACGCTCCACTACTTCACAGTATTCCTCTGTACTCTTTCCGCATACATTGACAATGATCTTTGTATCATATTTTTTCAGGAAAGGGATGTCTCTCTCGCAGAACACGTCAATACCGGGATTCTGCAGGCCGATGGCGTTCAACATGCCGCAGGAAGTCTCCGCGATACGCGGTGTGGGATTACCCGGCCAGGGTACACTTGCCACACCCTTTGTGACAACAGCACCAAGGCAGCTCAAATCCACAAATTCGCTGTATTCTGCCCCGGAGCCAAAGGTTCCTGAGGCTGTCATAACAGGATTCTTCAGTTCCACACCTGCCAGATTCACTTTTGTATTCATCAAAGCTCTACCTCCGTGCTCAAAAATACCGGGCCGTCCTTGCAGATTCTCTTGTTATGCACATGGGAGTGTCCGTCCACTTCCTTTGACTGACAGACACAGGCCAGACAGGCACCGATTCCGCATGCCATCTTCTCCTCCAGGGAGATATAGCATGTTATTTTCTTTTCCTCTGCATAGGCCTTCACAGCCCGCAGCATGGGGGTCGGGCCGCAGGCAAGGATGACTTCCGGCTCTATATGGTTCTCACGGATGGCATCCATAACATTGCCTTTCGTACCAACACTTCCATCCTCTGTTGTGATAAAAAGCCTTCCCGCTGCCTCCAGCTCTTTTACGAGGAAGAGGTCTGCGCTTCGGTAACCGGATATGATGGTCACATCCGCATCCGCCTCTTTGGCAGTCTGCAGCATAGGGGGCACGCCGATGCCGCCGCCCATCATGAGCACGCGTTTTCCCCTGATCTCCTCCATCGGGAACCCATTGCCCAGAGGTCCCAGTATATCCAGAGTGTCACCTGCACAGGCTTTTGAAAATTCCTCTGTTCCTTTGCCAACTGTTCTGTATACGATCCGCAGGCTTCCCGCTTCTCTGTCTATCTCACACAGGCTGATGGGGCGGGGCAGCATTCTGCTCTGGTCCCTGCTGTAGACAGAGATAAACTGTCCCGGTTTGGCGACTGCCGCAATCTCTCCTGCTGCCAGCCACATGCTGTACACACCCTCAGCCAGCTTCTCCTGCCGGATCACTGTACTTGTTATCTTTGCTTTTGCCATGGTCCTCTCCTTATTTTACAGCCTTAAGAGCGCCGTCAATGTCTGCGATCATATCTTCCACTGCTCTGCGGGATGCATCCGCGAAATTCGCTTCGCCGATTTCGGCGTATTTTTCCTGCTTGTAGGCAGCAATAATACCGCGGGAGGAATTTACAATGGCTCCCAGGCCGTCTTCATTAAAGAAATGCACCAGGTCTTTTCCCTGTCCGCCCTGGGCACCGTATCCCGGAACCAAGATGTAGGCTTTCGGCATGATCCGGCGAAGGATCTTACCCATCTCGGGATAAGTGGCACCTACCACGGCACCGATATAGCTGTATGAATCGCCCATGCATTCCTGACCCCACTCGGCAACTTTTTCTCCCACCAGTTCATAGAGCGGTCTTCCGTTTACTAACTGGTCCTGGAACTCCCCGCTGGACGGATTGGAGGTCTTTACAAGGATGAAAAGACCTTTTTTCTCCTTTTTACACACATCAATAAACGGGTTCACACCGTCTGATCCCAGATACGGATTCACAGTCACAAAATCCTCATCAAATCCGGCGTACTCCTTGCTGCCCACCTGAACCCTGCCGATGTGGCCGGCTGCGTAAGCGGCAGATGTGGAACCGATATCACCGCGCTTGATATCACCGATGACAACCAGGTCCTTTTCTTTACAGTAATCCACTGTCTTCTTAAAAGCCATAAGACCCGGGATACCAAACTGCTCATACATGGCGATCTGCGGTTTTACTGCCGGAATCAGGTCATGGGTGGCGTCCACAATTGCTTTATTGAACTGCCAGACAGCTTCTGCCGCCCCTTCCAGGGTCTCGCCGCACTCTTTGAATGCAGCATCCTGGATGTGTTTCGGAATATAATTGAGCATAGGGTCCAGACCCACCACGATAGGTGCGTGGGTCTTCCTGATCTTCTCTGTAAGTTTATTAATCATGATTTTTCCTCCGTGAGTGAAATTATTTTATTGTCTGATCATGCCGTCCTGGATATAGGCAATCTTACCGTCGCAGATCGTGGCTTTTACCAGACCTTTTACCCTGCGGCCGTTGAATGGCGTGTTCTTTCCTTTTGAAAGGAAAGTCATGGAATCAATAACATATTCTGCATCCGGGTCGATGATGGTCACATCAGCGGCTTTTCCCTCTTCCAGAGAGCCTCTGTCAAGACCGATGATCTTAGCAGGATTATAGCTCATTTTTTCCGCCATCTGCATGGGTGTCAGAATCCCCTTGTCCACCAGCTCCGTGATGGTGAGGGCAACGGATGTCTCCAGCCCCACAATGCCGAAGGGCGCTCTGGTGATGGGCATGGTCTTCTCCTCACGGCTGTGAGGCGCATGATCTGTACTGATGACATCCATAATATCATCCTTCAGGCCGCGGATCAGTGCGTCCCTGTCCTCTTTTGTGCGCAGAGGCGGATTCATCTTATAGTTGGCGTCATTGGGGTCCACATCGTCAGAAGTCAGTGTGAAGTGGTGGGGGCATACTTCGCCTGTCACCTTGATCCCCTCTTTTTTCGCCAGTTCTACCATGCGGACACTCTCCTTGGTGGAGCAGTGGCACAGATGAAGCTTGGCTCCTGTCTCTTTTGCCAGGATAATGTCCCTTGCCGCAATGATGTCCTCCACTGCGTTGCTGATTCCCGGCAGTCCCATCTCTCTGGAATGCTCGTCCTCATTGACGCAGCCCTTGCCCACAATATTCCGGTCTTCACAGTGGGCAAATACGGGAATATCGTATTTTGCCGCGATTCCCATGGCATTTTTATATAATCTGGCATTCATGACGGATTTGCCGTCCTCGCTGATGGCAGGTACGCCCTGCTCGATCATCTCCTCAATATCCGCCAGTTCCTCACCGGACTGTCCTTTTGTAATGGCACCGATCTGCATTACATGGATAGGAGACAATTCTTTTGCTTTATTCTGAACGTATTTCACACGGTCCGCGCTGTCGATGACCGGCTTGGTATTGGGCATGGCAAGAATTGTGGTGAATCCGCCTCTGGCTGCTGCCTTGGAGCCTGACACAATATCTTCTTTATAAGTCAGCCCCGGGTCCCGCAGATGCACATGCAGGTCAATGAGCCCGGGCATTACATAGCAGCCTGAAGCGTCGATGACTTTATCTGTCTTATCCTTTGGCTTAAGGCCCTTGCCTGTCTTTTTCACTTTGCCGCCCTCTATATAGAGGTCGCTGATTTCGTCTGTCTTTGTTGCCGGATCGATGATACGTCCGTTCCTGATTAAAATATTCATAAATTCTTCCTCCGGGACTTTACATCTTTTGATTTTAATAGTAACATACACAATTTCTTTCGTCAATTATACATTTTTACTTGACTTTTTTTCGATTTGCGAATATACTGAATTTGTTAAAGGAATATTGGATATAAATAATTGAAAGTGCATTTAATAAGCTTCCGGTTATCGTGATGTTAAGCGGTTTTTAGAGATTGTATTATTTCTTATTTATAATACCCTCTCTAAAGACCGCTTATTTTTCATAAATAATGGGAACTTTCCACGAAGCGTGCTTCCTGTTTTCTTTATCCAATCCTAATTTTTATTTTTTATTTTATGGAGGTAACACTATGAACAAGGGAACTGTAAAATGGTTTAATGCAGAAAAAGGCTACGGATTCATCACAGGTGAAGACGGACAGGATGTATTCGTACACTTCTCCGCTATCAATGGAGATGGTTTTAAATCCCTGGAAGAAGGACAGGCTGTATCTTATGATTTAACTGAAGGCGCTCGTGGAATGCAGGCAGCTAACGTAGAAAAATTATAATTTCCGGATAAACTGTACGAAAAATGCGGCTGGGCAGAATCTTCTGCCCAGCCGTTTTTTATTCTATTTCCTGCTGCTTTTCTTATTCTCATACATATTCCTGTCCGCCCGGCCGATCAGTTCATGAAGCCACTCATCTGATTCCCCCGTTTTTCTGCCTGTGGCAATCCCTGCCGCTATGGAAATCTTCACCTCGTGTTCCTGATTATACTTCTCCTGGGCTTCCTCCAGATTCTTCTCCCATGACCGGATGCTCTGCAGACGCTTTAAAAATATCAGGAACTCATCGCCGCCGATTCTGTAAATCTCGCCAAATCCACAGAATGCCTCCCTCAGACACCGGGCACATCCCTTGATCATCTCATCCCCGGCTCTGTGTCCAAAAGTGTCATTTACTTTCTTAAGGCCGTTTAAATCTACCATGACCGCTGACAGTTCCTGTCCCCGGGTCATCGTCTCCTGCAGTTCCTGCAGGCGCATCTCATATGCGGAGCGGTTTCCAAGCTTTGTCATAATATCCATATAGGCCAGCTCCTCAAGAATCCTGTCCCCGGTCCTATCCTCCAGGATTTCATTTACCTGACGTACCGTCATCCTGAGCAGTGCGCACACAAAGCCCAAAAGTCCAAGCTGATAATACATGGCATACCTGCTGCCCACCCCGGTATAAAAGGAGACCAGGGATACCACTGCCATGACTATGAGGAAAAAGACACCGCCAAGGAAAATCCTGGCGTACTGGGCCTTACTGCTTCTCAGCTCTTTTACCATATAAATCACAGAACAGATCATGGCAGCCACATAGAGGATATGGGTAATCGGAAGCATCTGCATCAGTTTACGTCCGCCCATCAGGTACACAAGACTCTGCACCAGTACATTGCCGGCCAGTATTGTCTTCATCCAGTCCAGCATGGCTGATCTCCTCTGGCAGACTTCTCTGATAAAGGAAAGCATGGGGATGGGGATCATATAAAACGCATAAAAGGATATCAGGCAGATCAGTCTGGGCCATGGCGATAAGAATACCATGAATTTGGAATCTGTAAGGATCCAGACTGCTGATACCAGGATAAAGATCCAGGCATAAAACACGCTGGATACATGCACAGCCTCCCTGACTCTCAAAAGAAGCCAGAGGAGAAACATACCCGCGCTCAGCACCAGGAGCACCACACAGAATATGATCCTGGGACATTCCCGCACTCGGATATCCAAAAGCATGCTTTCCCTGCTGTCCAGACAGATCACGGGAACCTGAACCAGCTCTTCTCTATAAAAGCCGCTGAATATGACGGTTATCTCTTTTCCGGCATCTTCCCTGCCAAGCCTTGTCATACAAAAGTTGTTTCCCAGCATACCGTGAAATGTCCCTGTCTGCTGTTCCGTATACCGGTATCTTGACACACCGTCAACGTATATTTCAACCTGCTGGTAATGGTTCAGAAATCCCAGATATTTTTCCTCCTCGGAAAATTCAGGGATGGTCTGCCTAAGAATGATCTTCCCTCCCCGGATCTTTATTTGGGATGGGACCTCACACGTCTTCTCTGTGCCGTCATCCGCCTGATAGTGCCAGCCGGTATCCCACTGATTAACGCTGCTGCCTTTCTCCCGCACATTCCGGGGTTCCGGTTCTGCCTGCAATGCCGTAAACACGCCCAGCACAGCCATGATCACAACTGTAAAAAATAAAATCCAGTGCCGGATCTTCCCGATCCTCTTTTCTCTCAACCGCAATTCCTCCATTTAAAACATACTGCTGTGAAGTATCCTCCGCGCGCTGCGCGCCTTTCGCTGTCCGTGCCTTCCCGCTTAACAAGAAAAAAGGAAATGCATCTTAGCATTTCCCATTCTGCCTTCCCTGTATGCCTATTCGGCTGTCTCTCCTGCAGTAAGCTCCTGGAGATAATCTGTCATGGCTGTCACGTTCATTTCTGTAGTTGTGGCCTCTCCCTCTGCGTCGTCTTTTGTAGCAAGACCGTAGGCAGAATAGCCAATCCATCCAACGATCAGCAGACAAACCGCAGAAACAATGATCTTCTCAAGCAAAAGTTCACGTGCTTCTTTTTTCTGGATCTTGTCGCGGTTATTTTTATAATTTTTATACTTATCGACTTTTTCCTGACTCATGATGCTTCTCCTTATGTAAAGTTATGAATATTCCTTGATTTTTAATTATAGCATATCTTTCTTTATTTTACCACTCTTTTGAGACTTCTTCTTCCCTGATTCCGTACTGCTCCATAAATTCCTGAAGGTCTGCCCTGCTTTTGATCAGGCACACTTCCTGGAATTTTCCTGTCTTCAGATCCTTGAATCCTGCCACCTGCTCTCCGGTGCAGATGCTGGATTTGAGCACAGGCTTCACGGCTGTGCGGTCAAAGGGAATGACCTCTTTTTTCTTTTTCCTGCCAAACACAGAACCACGATCCTTTCTCTTATACCAGTCCCAGGGTTTTTAATAAGAACAGCCAGCCGGTCAGTGTAAATGCGGAAAAAAATGTAGTCAGCATTACCGTACTGGAAGTCAGTACTCCCTCATGGCCCATATTTTTTGCCATGACAAAACAACTCACCGTTGTAGCTGACCCCAGCATGACCAGTATGGCGATCAGCCGCTCCTTCGTATAGCCCAGCCGGACAGCCAGGGGAAGGAATACAGCAGCCAGCACCACCAGTTTGATCAGACTTGCCAGCACGGAGGGGCGCAGCTTTGCCAGTGCTTTCTTTCCCTCAAAGGATGCACCCATAGCCATAAGACCGAGAGGGGTTGCCAGAACTGCCACATTCTTCACTGTCTTCTGCATGATCTCCGGCTGCGGAATCCTAAGGACAGACCAGAGAATCCCTGCCAGGATTCCCAGTATGATGGGATTGGTGACAATGCCCTTTGCTGTTTTCAGCAGCAGTTTTCGGTCAAGCTTTTTTCTCCCGGGCTTCATAAGGGAGAGGATCACCACCGCTGCCGCGTTGTAGAGGGGAACTGTCCCCACGATCATAAGGGGGGCCATACCGGAACTGCCGTAGATATTCTGTATAAAGGCAATCCCCAGGATCGCTGCACTGCTTCGGTAAGAAGCCTGCACAAACTCCCCGCGGATCTCCTCCTCCACCAGCAGCCTGGCAAGGAGGGCGATCACGGTGATACTCACCAGCGTGGCGAGAAAGCAGAACAGAACAAAACCGCCGTCCCAGCTTTTCCGCACATCCACAGAGGATATATCCTGGAACACCAGGGCCGGTATGGCTGCCACGAAGACAAAACGGTTGAGCTTTGCCACAAAGTCAGCATTCATCAGCCCCAGATACCTGAACAGAAGGCCCAGAAGCATGGTGAGGAAAATGGGCAGTGTGGCATTCAGGCTGAATATAAGATTCTCCAATGAGCTCAGCCTTCCTTCACCAGTACCTTCAGGATCTCACCGATGTACATGGTGTGATAATCTTTCTCAGGGTACCATTTTTCATCATTCTCCGGAGCATCAAAGTTTTCCGGGAAGAGGTCTCCGTGATACATCTTTTTGCAGACAAACACCAGGCTGGCCTCCTCAAACGCGGGGGCGCCGTCCACAAAGCAGGCAGTAAGTCCGGCCTCACTGATCTTGTCTCTGTCACGGCCTGACACGCTGCCGCATAAGCTTAATGCTTTTTTGTACCCTTCAGGGAAGAAGGAGATGGTAAAGGTGTCATTTGCGTCCACAAATTCCTTTGTGTAGCGCTGGGGACGGATATAGGCTGTCACCACATCTTTGCCCCAGATCACACCAACGCCGCCCCAGCTTGCAGTCATGGTATTATATTTTTCCTCTGTGCCTGCTGTGATCAGCATCCACTCTTTTCCTATCTTTGTAAATGGATTGAACTGTAATTCCTCTGCTTTTACCTCTTTAAATGCCATAATAATTCCTTCCTTTCTCCCGGCCTGTATTCAGCAGCCGTTCAGACGTCTGAACGGACACTATAATCTGCCGTATAATTTTGTCATATGCCAGATCCTGCCTTTTAATTCATCCGAAAATGCATTTTTGCTCATTCTCCACTTCCAGTTGTCCCCTAATGTGGATGGCGTATTGATCCTGGCCTCGCTGCCGAGCCCCAGATAATCCTGCACGGGTATGATGCAGGTATCAGCCACACTGCGCATGGCAAGGCTGATCAGATCCCAGTGCTGCTCCTCTTTCGGTGTATGGAAGCTGTTCATATATCTAAGGGCCACATCCCTGTCCCAGTCAGTCATGTGCTCATACCAGCCCACAGTGGTGTCATTGTCATGGGTTCCTGTGTAGACCACACAGTTTCTGTCATACTTGTAGGTGAGATAGTCGCTGTTCTCACTGGTGTCAAAGGCAAACTGCAGCACCTTCATGCCCGGATACCCGCTGTCCCGCAGAAGCTTGTAAACGGTCTCCGTGAGAAATCCCAGATCCTCAGCAATGATGTTCCGCTCCCCAAGCTCCTCTTTCATGGTATGGAACAGGTCCATGCCCGGTCCCTTTTCCCAGTGGCCGTTCTGTGCGGTCTCATCTCCGTAGGGAATGGAATAATACTCATCAAATCCCCTGAAATGGTCAATCCGCACAATGTCAAAAAGCTTGAAACAGTGGGCAATCCTGCGCATCCACCAGCCGTAGTGCATTCTCTTGTGGTAATCCCAGCGGTACAGGGGATTGCCCCAGAGCTGACCTGTGGCAGAGAACCCGTCCGGCGGACAGCCTGCCACAGCCACCGGCAGATTGTTCTCATCCAACTGGAACAGCTCCGGATTCGCCCAGGTATCCGCACTGTCAAAGGCCACATAGATGGGAATGTCCCCAACGATCTGAATCCCTTTTTCATGGGCATAGTTTTTTACATTCTTCCACTGCTCAAAAAACTCGAACTGCAGATACTGGTAAAAGATAATGTCCTCCCGCAGCTCGTCCTGATATCTCTTCAGGGCAACCGGCTCTCTCAGACGCACTTCCTCGTCCCACTCGATCCAGCTTTTGCCGCCGAATTTGTTTTTCACAGCCATATACAGGGCATAGTCATCCAGCCAGTGGTTGTTCTCCACACAGAAGGTAAGAAAATTCCCGTCAGACAGGATTTTGCTCCTTTCAAAGGCCTTCCGAAGAAGAGGAAAACGGCTCTCATATATTTTTCCGTAATCAATATAGGAGGGATGATCTCCCCAGTCACAGGCGTCGCACTCTTCCTTTGTCAGCCATCCTTTCCCGATCAGGACGTTCAGATCGATGAAATAGGGATTGCCTGCAAAGGTGGAAAAGGATTGATAGGGGGAATCCCCGTAGCTGGTAGGTCCCAGCGGCAGTATCTGCCAGAGTTTCTGACCCGTATCTCTTAAAAGATCAATAAACTCATATGCCTCCTTAGAAAATGCTCCAATGCCGTATGGAGACGGCAGACTGGCTATTGGCAGCAGCATTCCACTTCTTCTCATATCACAATTCCTCTTCCTTGCCGTTTTTATAGTCAATTTTTATCAGGGTCAGCCCCCGCGCCGGGGCGGTGGGGCCGGCTGCCTTCCTGTCTCTGGCAGCCAGTATATCCTGCATCTTTTCCGGCGGATAGGCTCCACCGCCGATCTCCATCAGCGTGCCGGCCAGAATCCGCACCATATTATACAAAAATCCGCTGCCCGTGATGCGTATGGTGATCAGGTCATTCTCACGTTCCACCGAAAAGCTGTGGATGGTCCTGACGGTTGTCTTCACCTGCGCTCCCGCACCGCAGAAACTTTTAAAATCATGTTCGCCCAGCAGGTACGCCCCTGCCTGTCTCATCTTCTCAATATCCATGGGGATATAAGTAAAATGGGAGTAAAAGCGCTCTGTTGGCACCGGAAATCTTCTGTTCAGTATCCGGTATTCATATGTCTTCTCACTGACCCGGTACCTGGGATGAAAATCCCTGCTGACCTCCCTTGACCGCTGGATCCGGATATCTTCAGGAAGCCGCTGGTTCAGGGCGTAGGAAATCTTCTCCCCCGGCATTCTGGCGTTGGTGTCGAACACAGCCACATTGCCCAGGGCATGGACGCCTGCGTCGGTTCTGCTGGCGCCTATGGTCTCCACAGGCTCCTTTAACAGCTCCGCCAGATGGCGGTTCAGCACCTCCTGTACGGTGATCCCGTTTGGCTGTACCTGCCAGCCGCAGTAATTTGTGCCGTCATAGGCCACTTCCAGCATTACACGTTTCATACGGCGCCTCCTAGACCAGCACGCGGATCGCGATGTCCGCAGCCAGGTACAAAAAGATGCACAGGTAAGCTGAGGTGTCCCTGCTGTGGTATTTGAGAGGCTTCATAGATGTCCTGTTCTCACCGCCGTGATAACAGCGTGCCTCCATGGCCATAGCCAGATCATCTGCCCTTCTGAACGCGGAGATGAAAAGGGGAACCAGGAGCGGCAGCAGGTTCTTAGCCTTCTGAATCAGATTGCCGTTCTCAAAATCAGCGCCTCTGGCGATCTGTGCCTTCATGATCTTATCTGTCTCCTCCATAAGGATGGGAATGAATCTGAGGGCAATGGACATCATCATGGCGATATCATGTACCGGCACCCTGATCTTATTCAGCGGCCTCATAAGTCTCTCCAGACCGTCTGTGAGCTGGTTCGGCGTAGTGGTCAGTGTCATGACTGAGGAACCGATGACCAGATAGATCAGCCGGATACCGATCTTCACGGCCTGCAGGATACCTTCCTGTGTGATCTTGAAGATCCAGAACTGCCACAGCACCTTGCCCGGTATTAAAAACAGATTAAAGGCAACAGTGATCAGCAGAATTAAGAACAGCGGTTTCAGCCCTTTCAGCATAAACTTAACGGGAACCTTTGACATGATGATGACCGCTGCCAGAAAAAACGTTGCCAGCAGATAACCCCAGAAGGAATTTGCCACAAAAAGTGACACCAGAAACATGATGGTTCCCACAAACTTCACGCGGGGGTCCAGCCTGTGGAGAATGGAATCCGCAGGGTAATATTGTCCGATGGTTATATCTCTTATCATTTGTCCAATCTCTCCAGTGCCTGTAATATACTTGTCTTTGCCTCCTCCACCGTGGTGGCTGAGGTATCCACATGCAGTCCGCGTTCCCCCAAAGCGTGCATGATGTAAGTGATCTGAGGCGCCGCAAGCCCCATGGCCTCCAGCTCCTTATAGTGGGAAAAGACTTCTCTCGGCACACCGTCAAATGCCTTTTCCCCTTTATTCATTACGATCATGCGCTCCACGTATTTGGCAATGTCCTCCATACTGTGGGATACCAGGATCACAGTAATTCCCCGCAGACTGTGCAGGGATGCGATCTGGTCCAGTATCTCATCCCGCCCCTGGGGGTCCAGGCCTGCCGTGGGTTCATCCAGGATCAGCACCTCCGGCTCCATGGCCAGCACACCCGCAATGGCTGCCCGCCGCTTCTGCCCTCCCGACAGCTCAAAGGGGGAGCTTTTATAAAACTTTTCGGAAAGCCCTGCCTGGGTCAGCGCCCTGACAGCCCTCTCCTCGGCTTCCTCTTTGGAAAGCCCCAGATTCTTCGGCCCGAAGCAGACATCCTCAAGAACCTCTGCTTCAAAAAGCTGATGCTCCGGATACTGGAACACCAGTCCCACTTTGCTTCTCAGTTTCTGCCTGTCATATTTTTCCGCCCATATATCCTGGCCGTTGTAGAGGACTTTGCCTGATGTGGGTTTCATAAGGCCGTTGAAATGCTGTATCAGTGTGGATTTTCCACTTCCCGTGTGTCCGATGATGCCCATGAACTGGCCGTCCGGAATCTCCATATCCACATCCTTTAAGGCGTGCATCTCATAGACTGTTCCCGGACTGTATGTGTATGTGATGTGCTCTAATTTTATTGACATAATGCGTTCACCAATTCCTCTGTCGTCAGAATTCCCGCAGGTATCTTCACCCCTGCCTGCTTCAGCTCATAGGCCAGTAGTGTGACCTGGGGCACATCCAGGCGGTAGGATTTCAGCTCCTCCACCCTGGAAAAAACTTCTCTGGGTGTTCCCTGCATCACTACTTTTCCCTGGTCCATGACGAACACCTTGTCCGCGTTCACCACTTCCTCCATATAATGCGTGATCAGAACCACTGTGATGCCTTCCTTTTCATTGAGCTCCTTTACTGCCCGGAGCACTTCTTTTCTGCCGTTTGGGTCCAGCATGGCTGTGGGTTCGTCCAGAATAATGCATTTGGGATGCATGGCCATGACACCTGCTATGGCAACCCTCTGCTTCTGTCCGCCTGACAGCTTATTTGGTGAATGGTGGCGGTAGGCAGTCATACCCACTGCCTCCAGACTTTCATTCACTCTCTGCCAGATATCATCCGTGGGGATTCCCATATTTTCAGGGCCGAAGCCCACGTCCTCCTCCACCACGGTACCGATGATCTGATTGTCGGGATTTTGGAAGACCATTCCTGCCTTCTGGCGGATCTTCCAGATATCCTCCTCCTCCGTGGTGTTCATGCCGTCCAGCCACAGCGCACCCTCCGTAGGAAACAAAAGGGCATTGATATGCTTCGCCAGCGTGGATTTTCCGGAGCCGTTGTGTCCCAGGACAGCAATAAACTGTCCTGCCTCGATATCCAGCTCCACATTGTCAAGGGCTCTGTACGTGCCCTCCACATGGCCGCTTTCATCGTATTTATAATAGTCATGCACCAGTTTAATGGCTTTTACAATTCCCATTTTATATCCTTTCCATTGTACCTGATTGTAACTATCCAGTCAACTGAATCGTTACTCCTGCCCGCAGCTAGTCACTGCAGGTATATCTGTAAACCTCCATATCCTCGCAGTCATCCTCCAGACGGTAATCAATCTTGGAAAAGCCCAGCTTGCGCGCCAGCTTTTTGGAAGCCAGATTGGCACTGCGTATTCTGCAGTACAGATACACAGCCCCTCTTTTCTTTGCCTCCTCCAGGATGCCGCGGCAGGCTTCATAGGCAAAACCTTTTCTTCTGTGTTTTTCATCGATCAGATATCCCAGCTCTACCACAGAGCTGTTGTGGTTCCAGATCTTCGGCTCTACACCGGCGCGGCCCACGATGGTGCCGCTCTCCTTCTCCTCCAGAACCCAGTATCCCATATCACACATTTCGTACATGTACTTGCGGTATGAAGGAAATGCCTCCAGCTCCTCCTCCAGGCTTTTTTCCACGCCCTCCGCAGTGTCGGGTGTGCCCTGGCTTGTGATCTCCATCATTTTGGGGATATCCTGCTCAGACATTTCCCGGATGCGCAGTCTTTCTGTCTCACAGACCACTGCGGGAAGATGTCTGCCATGACAGTACACTTTCTCCAAAAAAGCTGTGTCAATCTCTTCATATCCCTCTATGACCATATCTGCAGAACTGAGATCCTGTTTTCCGGAATCAGGATTGAAGTAGGCAACACAGACGATGCCCGCTGCCTTTGCAGCCCTGCATCCGTTGGCGGAATCCTCCAGTATGAGACACTCCTCCGGATCCAGCCCCATCTGCTTTGCCGTCTCCAGAAATACATCCGGCGCCGGTTTTGGGTTCTTCACCTGCTCCCCGCTCACCAGAATATCAAAATAGCTGTCGATTCCCAGGGTTGTCACCACCTGCCGGATGTAGGAAAGGGGAGAGGAGGACGCGATCGCCAGGCAGTATCCACCGTCTTTTAAGCGCTTCAGAAGCTGGGGTACCCCCTCGATCATGGGGAATCCTTCCTCTTTTATGACCTGTTCCTTTATCTGTTTCATGGTCTTTACCAGTTCCTCGTCATCCCTGGAAATCCCGTAGTTGTCGTGCAGTATATCCATTAAAAAACCATTGGTGGAACCGATACATGGTTTGTAAATTTCGTAATCCAGTTCAATCCCCCGCGCTGCAAGCGTCTGTTTCCAGACTCTGTAGTGGACCGGCTCACTGTTTATAAGCACGCCGTCCATATCGAAAATAATTCCTTTTAACATACTATCTCCCTTTTAACGGAACTTTACCCTGTATTCAGAATCTCTGCGGCAAAGCGCTGTAACGAAAAACAGGGAGTGCCGCTGTCAAAGCGACACTCCCTCGTATCTCTACACGGTTCTACGCCGGCTCAAACAGCAAACTTTCCGCCAGCTCCCAGATCTCCTCCCTGCCCTGTTTTGTCTCGGCAGAAAAAGGGATCACGGCAGTACCCGGACGCAGCGCAAGCCCTTCTTTCAGGGCTTTCACATGCTTGGGCACCTGGCTTCTCTTTAATTTGTCCACTTTTGTTGCTATGATAATCGGCTCATATCCGTTGTGCACAATCCAGTCATACATGGTTTTATCATTTGCAGATGGGTCATGGCGGATATCAATGAGAAGAAACACTGCTCGTAACTCTTTGGTATTCTGCAGATATCTCTCGATCAGCTTTCCCCATTGTTCCTTTACTGCCTGGGCCACCTTTGCATATCCGTAACCCGGCAGGTCCACCAAGTACAGCGCATCGTTCACATTATAAAAATTTATAGTCTGTGTCTTTCCGGGGGATGCGCTGGTCCTTGCCAGGGATTTCCTGTTCATAAGCGCATTGATCAGGGATGATTTCCCCACGTTGGATTTCCCCGCAAATGCGATGTGCGGCAGCTCCGTTTTTGGAAGCGTGCTGGTGACACCGCAGACAATATCCAGTGATACATTCTTAATTACCATCTTTCATCCTCCGAATATGGTTTCAGACAAAAGCCTGCGCCAGCACCTCTTCCATTGTGCTGACGAATAGGATTAAAAGGCCGTCTGTGATCTCTTGTTCCATTTCTTCAATATCCGGTCTGTTCTCCGCCGGGACCAGTACGGTCTCAATGCCTGCGCTCTTGGCTGCCAGAAGTTTTTCCTTCAGGCCGCCGATGGGCAGGACCCTGCCCCGGAGGGTAATCTCACCGGTCATGGCAAGATTGGCCTTCACCGGAGTTCCCGTCACCGCGGAGAGCATGGCTGTGGCCATGGTAATTCCCGCAGAGGGGCCGTCCTTCGGAACAGCACCTTCAGGAATGTGGATATGTAAATCGTGTTCCTGGAAAAATTCAGGTTTTATATTATACTTATCAGCAATGGAACGGATGTAGCTTACACCGGTCTGGGCCGACTCTTTCATCACATCTCCGAGCTGCCCTGTCAGCATGAACTCGCCTTTTCCGGGCATGAGGTTTACCTCGATCTGCAGGGTATCACCTCCCACACTGGTCCAGGCCAGCCCGCGAACGATTCCGATCTCATCAAAGCTGTTCTTTTTCTGGTAGGTGTATTTCGCCCTGCCTAAGAACTCCTCCAGATTCTCCGGATTCACCGTCACGGATTCCTGCTTATCCTCCAGGATCTTTCGCGCCGTCTTCCGGCAGATCTCACCGATCTTCCGCTCCAGCTCCCTGACTCCGGCTTCCTTTGTGTAGCCGGTGATCATTTCCCGCAGAGCCTCATCATCCAGGATGAGCTGTCCCTCTTTCAGTCCATGGATCTTCATCTGCTTGGGAACCAGATGTTCCCTGCCGATGTGCCATTTTTCATTTTCCGTATAGCTGCTCACCTCAATGATCTCCATACGGTCCAGAAGGGGCCTTGGTATGGTCTGCAGGTCGTTGGCCGTGGCAATGAACAGTACCTCAGACAGATCCAGGGGAATCTCCACATAGTGGTCCCTGAACTTGTTGTTCTGCTCAGAATCCAGCACTTCCAGAAGTGCGGAGGAGGTGTCACCTTTATAGTCACTGCTCACTTTGTCAATCTCATCCAAAAGCATCAGGGGATTCTTGACACCTGCCTGTATCAGTCCATTGGCAATTCTGCCGGGCATGGCGCCGATATAAGTTCTTCTGTGGCCGCGGATCTCCGCCTCATCCCGGACACCGCCCAGACAGATGCGGACATACTCCTTGTGAAGCGCCCGTGCCACGGATTTGGCAATGGATGTCTTTCCTGTTCCGGGAGGGCCGACCAGACAGAGAATGGGGCTCTCGCCTTTTTTAGTGAGTGTGCGCACCGCCAGAAATTCCATGATGCGCTCTTTCACCTTGTGCAGGCCGTAGTGATCTGTTTCCAGAACCTTGTTGGCCTCCTTCAAGTTTTTATTGTCCCTGGTCAGCTTGTCCCAGGGCAGGGAGAGAAGCGTCTCGATATAACTGCGCATTACACTGGACTCTGCCTGGCTGCCGGCAGTGTTTTTAAAACGCTCCACCTCTTTTAATATCTTCTCTTTTATTTCCCGGGAAGCCTTCAGTTTTTTTACATCCTCGCGGAACTGGTCCGCCTCGGAGCGGGTATCATCTTCCCCCAGCTCTTCCCGTATCAGTTTGAGCTGTTCCCTTAAGATGTATTCCCTCTGGTTTTTATCCACCCGTTCTTTTACTTTGCTCTGCAGCTCCGCGCTGATTTCCAGGACTTCTATCTCATTGGTGAGAATAATGCCCAGCTCCTCATAGCGCGCCTCCAGGGATACCGCTTCCAGAACACTCTGCCTGTCCTCATACTTCATGGGGAGATGGATGGATATCTGGTCAATGACTTTGCTCACATCGTCAAGCTCCAGGATCTGTCCTGCCAGTTCTTTGCTCATCTTGGGATTTACACTGCAGTATTTTACAAAGATCTCCTTAATCCCCCGGAGCATGGCTTCCTCCACACTCTCATCCACCTGCCTCAGCTCCTCCTCATCGAATGTGGCTGCCTCGGCGTTCAGATAGTATTCACTTTCCGTAAAACGGATCAGCTCTGCCCGCTCCATTCCCTCTACCAGGACACGGACAATATTCTTCGGCAGCTTTACAAGCTGCTTGATCTCCGCAACGGTTCCTATTTTATATAAATCCTCCTGTCCCGGGTCCTCCACTGCAGGGTCTTTCTGAGTGATCAGAAGCACCCTCTGGTCCTGCATCATGGCCTTCTCAATGGCCTGGATGGATTTTTCCCTGCTCACGTCAAAGTGGACGATCATGTCAGGAAGGATCGTTGTACCTCTAAGGGCGATGGCTGGCAGATTATAGATTATGTCACTCATTCCCGCGCCTCCTTAATCGTTATGCATAATTATGCAGTTTCTGGTGTCCCCCTCTTGCGTCCGCCCTTGTTTCTCCTTGTGGGCGGCTGCATTTCCCCATGTTCAATTAAGGCCTGGCCCTTACCTTCTACCAAATCTTTTGTTATCTTGCAGGAGCGTATGGTCTCATCAGAGGGCGCTGTATACATAAGGTCCATCATGGTATTTTCCATAATGGCGCGCAGTCCCCTGGCTCCTGTCTTTCTGTCCATGGACTTCTTGGCAATGGCCACCAGGGCATCATCGTCAAAGTCCAGATCCACGCCGTCAAGCTCAAAAAGTCTCTTGTACTGTCTGATCAGAGAGTTTCTTGGCTCCTTCAGAATCTTCACCAGTGCCTCCTCATCCAGGGCATCCAGGGATACCACTACAGGAACACGGCCCACAAATTCGGGTATCATGCCGAATTTTACCAGGTCCTGAGGCATTACCTCTTTCAGGATCTCTCCCACATTTCTGTCTTTTTTATCTGTCACAACAGCATTGAAACCAATGGCTTTTGTATCTTTTCTGTTTTCAATGATCTTATTGAGTCCCTCAAACGCACCGCCGCAGATAAAGAGAATATTGGTGGTATCGATCTGCAGAAATTCCTGGTGCGGATGCTTTCTTCCTCCCTGAGGCGGAACGCTGGCAACTGTGCCCTCCAGGATCTTAAGAAGCGCCTGCTGGACACCCTCACCGGATACATCTCTTGTGATGGACGCATTCTCCGACTTTCTTGTTATCTTGTCGATCTCATCAATGTAAATAATGCCGTACTGCGCACGGTCAATATCATAATCAGCCGCCTGAATGATCTTCAGCAGAATATTCTCCACATCCTCGCCTACATATCCGGCCTCCGTGAGGGTTGTGGCGTCTGCAATGGCAAAAGGTACATTCAAAAGTCTGGCAAGTGTCTGTGCCAGCAGTGTCTTACCGGAACCGGTGGGTCCCAGCATAAGGATATTACTCTTCTGAAGTTCAATGTCGGAATCTTTTCCCGCCATAACGCGCTTATAGTGATTGTAAACGGCTACAGACAGCACCTTTTTCGCCTCATCCTGCCCGATCACATAATCATCCAAAAATGTCTTGATCTCCTGTGGTTTCAGCAGATTGATCTCCCCGCCGCCATCTTCCGTGTACCCTGTACTGTCCTCATCTATGATCTCCGCACAGATTTCCACGCATTCATCACAGATGTAAGTACCGCTGGGGCCTGCAATCAGTTTCCGTACCTGTTCTTCTGTCTTTCCGCAGAAAGAGCAGCGGATTTTTGGCTCGTTTCCTTTTATCGCCATTCTTCTATTCCTTTCTTGATTTCCGTATTAATGCCGAAAGACCCCCGCAGCTAACACCGCAGGAGTCTTATCATTCGTTCTTACCTGTGCTCGATCACACTGTCAATCAGACCATAAGCCTTTGCCTCTTCTGCGGACATATAATAATCTCTTTCCGTATCTCTGGCAATGACTTCAAAAGGCTGACCTGTGTTGGCGGCCAGAGTCTCATTCAGTTTCTTCTTGGTCTTCAAAATCATGTCGGCAACAATCTGAATTTCCGTAGCCTGTCCCTTCGCGCCGCCGGACGGCTGGTGAATCATGATCTCCGCGTTTGGAAGCGCGAATCTCTTTCCTTTTGTACCGCCTGCCAGCAGGAATGCACCCATGCTCGCAGCCATACCAATGCAGATTGTGGACACATCACATTTAATGTAATGCATGGTATCATAAATAGCCCATCCTGCTGTCACAGAACCGCCCGGACTGTTGATATACAGATGAATGTCCTTTCCCGGGTCCTCTGATTCCAGGAACAGAAGCTGTGCCACAGTCAGGCTTGCTGTTGTGTCATTCACTTCTTCTCCCAGAAATATGATTCTATCTTTTAACAGCCTGGAGTAGATGTCATAACTCCTCTCTCCTCTGCTGTTCTGTTCGATGACGTATGGTACTAAACTCATGAAACTCCTCCTATTCTGTCACGCGGGCGTAAGAAACGAACTTTCTGTTCGTTATTCCTCTGTCTTCTCCACTACCTCTGTCACTTTTGCAGCGTCAGCTACTAAGGTAACAGCTTCCTGAACAGCGATGTCTTTCTTCATCTGCTCTTTCTCGTAGTCGCCCATTAATTCTTTTAATTTGTCGGCTTCCATCTTGTACATTTCAGCCATTTTTGCGATTTCTTCATCTACTTTTTCATCAGTAACCTGGATGTTCTCAACCTCTGCAACCTTCTCCAGTACCAGACGGCTCTGGATTCTCTTCAGGGCCTGTGGTCTCATCTGCTCCTGGATCTTGACATTGTCAAGACCTGTGAACTGATAATACTGGTCAATGGATAAGCCCTGGGACTGCAGTCTTCTTACGAAGTCATCCACTAACTGGCGGATCTGGTTCTGGATCATTGCTTCCGGAATATCCATCTGTGCGTTTTCAATGATCGCGTCAACTACTTTATCTTCTTTTTCACGTTTTGCAACGTCTTCTTTGCGCTCTTTCAGCTTCTGCGCAATGTCTTTCTTGTATTCTTCCAGAGTATCAAACTCAGAGACATCTTTTGCAAATTCGTCATCCAGTTCAGGAAGTTCTTTCACTTTGATGGCTTTTACATTGCATTTGAATACTGCTGCTTTTCCGGCCAGGTCATTTGCATGGTAATCTTCCGGGAATGTCACATTGACATCTTTTTCCTCGCCGATCACAGCGCCTACCAGCTGCTCTTCAAATCCGGGGATGAAGGAGTTGGAACCAATGGTCAGAGGATAATCTGTGCCTTTTCCGCCTTCAAATGCCTCTCCGTCTACGAATCCCTCGAAGTCAAGCGTAATCATATCGCCGTTTTCCACTGCTCTGTCGTCCACGTCGATGGTTCTGGAGTTGTTCTCCTGCTCTTTCTTCAGCTCGCCTGCGATTTCTTCTTCTGTCACTTCCGCTTTTGTAACCTCAACCTCTACTCCTTTGTAATCACCCAGAGTCACTTCCGGTTTTACAGCTACTTCTGCTGTGAAGATAAACGGTTTGCCTTTTTCGATCTGTACCACATCGATCTCCGGCTGGGAAACGATCTCCAGACCGCACTCATCTGCTGCTTTAGGGTACTCAGACTGGATCAGGGCATTTGCTGCATCTTCATAGAAGATACCTGCTCCATACATTTTTTCAATCATTACACGCGGAGCTTTTCCTTTACGGAATCCCGGGATAGTGATTTTATTTTTGTTTTTCTGGTAAGCAGCCTGTACTGCTTTTTCAAAATCTTCAGCGGAAGCCTCAATAGTAAGCTTCGCCATGTTCTTCTCTAAGTTTTCTACCTGTACGCTCATTTTAAATGATTCCTCCTTGAATTCTATATGTATTCATGCATTTTGAGTATTCATGCATTCCTGCCCAAAACGGACACTTTATCATACTTACAGTCATTATCACAGTATAGCACAAGGAATTTAAAAATACCAGCATTTTTTTATGAAACAATGGATTTTTTGATCTGGCGGGCCTTCACTTCTCCCTCAAGCTGTGAAATCAGCTCCAGCGCAAAGGGGATAGCTGTTCCCAGGCCTCTGCTGGTGGTGATATTTCCGTCTTTTACCACCGAATCGGTAAAGACCAGCGCGCCTTCCAGCTTCTCCTCAAATCCCGGATAGCAGGCCGCCTTCTTCTCCCTTAAAATCCCGAGACCGCCCAGGACACTGGGTGCTGCGCAGATTGCCGCCACTTTCCGGTCTGATGCGGCAAATTCTTTCAGCAGGTCCGCAAGCCCCTGATGCGCTCCCAGATGTTTGGTTCCCGGCATGCCTCCGGGCAGCACCAGCAGGTCCACTGTGCTGTAGTCCACATCCTCAAAGAATACATCTGCTTTTATCTCAATTCCATGGGAACCGGTCACACTCAGATTGTCGGAGATGGATACCATGAGCACTTCCTCGCCGGCTCTCCTTAAAAGGTCCACCACAGTCAGACCTTCCACTTCCTCAAAACCATCTGCCGTAAATACACAAACTTTTGCCATATGAGTACCTCCCTATTATAAATTCAAAACATGTATAAAATCCTGCCTACCCGTTTATTATACCATAGGATTACATGTTAATTCTAAAACTTCCGTTTCTTTTTTATAAAAAATATGATATACCTGTTTATATAGAAAAAGGAGGTCCTTACAGAAATGGAAATCGAAAGAAAATTTCTTATTAAAGAGCTGCCCGCTGATTTGAAGAACTATCCCTGTCATGTGATCGAGCAGGCGTATCTGAACACCAACCCGGTTGTCCGCATACGCAGACAGGACGACACCTATATCCTCACCTATAAGGGAGAGGGCCATATGGTTCGGGAGGAGTATAACCTGCCGTTGAACGAGACGTCCTATTATCATCTGAAGGAAAAGGCGGACGGCATCGTTCTGTCCAAGATCAGATATCTGCTGCCCCTTGAGGGAGAACTCACCATTGAGCTGGATGTCTTTCAGGCGCCTTATGAGGGTCTTTTTCTGGCAGAGGTGGAATTCCCGGACGTGGAGTCAGCCAATTCCTTCACACCACCGGACTGGTTTGGGGAAGATGTCACATACTCATCACAATACCATAACAGCACCCTCTCAACAGGAACGGACAGGCCGCAGTGATGCCGGCCTGTCCGCTTTTGATTCACTCCTCACCGAGGCTCTTCATGATTCTGTGCCAGGTATCTTCCCGGCGTTTCTCAATCTCTTCCTCCAGTGCCTCTTCCCCTTTTCTTGTTTTCTCCAGACTCTTAGTATATGCCCTGGGAATCTTGTAAAGCAGTTTTCCCAAAAAACGCAGAAACGCATTGCCACTGTCCAGCAGCCATACACTGATTTCAAAAATATGGTCCATAAGCAACCCCTTCTGTCTCGGCCAAGCAGCACACAGGTGCTTTTTGCCTTTTCTTATATTCTACCAGCAGTTCGCATTTATTGCAATGAGAAATATTGCTAATTCCCGTCAAGACATTGCCCGTTTCTACAGTTCTCTGGTCTTCTTTACACAGGCGCGGATGCAGTCCATCACAGCACTGCGCATGCCCTTTTGCTCCAGAATGCCCACCCCTTCAATAGTGGTACCTGCCGGTGAGCACACCATATCCTTGAGCTCGCCCGGATGCATCCCTGTCTCAAGGACCATTTTTGCACTGCCCAGAACGGCCTGTGCCGCAAATTCATAGGCTTTTTTCCTCGGCATGCCCTCAGCAACAGCGCCGTCAGCCATGGCCTCAATGAACATGAAAACAAAGGCCGGGGAACTTCCGCTGACAGCTCCCACCACATCCAGCATGGGTTCTGTCACTACCTCTGCCCTTCCGAAAGAGCGGAGCAGCACCAGGGCCTCCTCCAGCTCTTTTTCTTCCACCAGTGCATTCCTGCAGACACCTGTGATTCCTTCGCCTACCAGAGCCGGTGTATTTGGCATGGTGCGGATGATCTTCCTGCCCCCGCCTATGCGTTCCTCCAGCCAGCTCATGGTCTTGCCGGCAGCGATGGAGATGATCACCTGGTCACTGCCAAGCACATCTTTTATCTCCGCGATCACGTCCTCCAGAAACTGCGGCTTTACTGCCAGGAACACCATGTCGGAATGCTTCGCTGTCTCCCTGTTGTCCGTACTGCAGGCGATGCCCAGTTTTTCTTTTATCTTTGCAGCAGATTCCTCTGACTTTGTGGACGCTGTGATATCTTCCCTGTCTACGATCTTTTTTTCCAAAATGCCGCCGATAATAGCAGAAGCCATATTGCCGCATCCGATAAATCCAAGTTTCATCTGTAATCCTCCTCGTTTCGTAACAGCTCAGCCGGAACCATTACCTTGTATTTACTTTTCCTCCCCATTATCCTCCGTTGCCTCTATTTTTTCAAGTGTCATACATATATTTTTTCAATTCCCAGCATAATTTTAAACATAATGCATGTTAATCCCCGGAGGTCTCCCTATGCAGCAATCTTTTAAAGTTTTTACCGTGATCGGTATCCTGTTCACCATGATCCTTGGTTCCCTGTCCCACTTTTTTTACGGATGGTCCGGTGATTTTTTCCTGGTCGGACTGTTCAGCCCGGTAAACGAGAGTGTGTGGGAACATCTCAAACTGCTGTTCTTCCCTGCACTTCTCTTTATGCTTACAGAACGGCGCCTGCTCTCCTACCGCTGTCCTGACCTGTTCTGCAAAAACCTGGCAGGTCTGTATGCCGGGCTGGCCGCCATGCCCGCGCTCTTTTACGGGTATACGCTGTTCACAAAAAAGAATTACCTGTGGGCTGATATCACGGTATTTATTCTCAGCGTCCTGACCACCTATCTGCTGGCCTATGCCCTCAGAAAAACGAAGCTATCGGATTCCCTGTGCCGCATCCTTTATGCTGTCCTCTATCTTTTACTGGCTGTCTTTACGGCTGTCTCCGTCTTCTTTATGATAAAATAAAAGGTACGGCACAGAGAACTTTCCCGTACCGTAAAAACTCCCCTGTACTTTTTCCCTGTCTTGTATTATGATATTGTTATTCTGACAAAGGAGAAAAAGATATGAGCAATGAAGTATTTTCTGTGTACCACTGCAAATCCTGCAATAAAATAGAAGTGACACAGTACATATCTCCACAGCAGATGGAGGAATTCGGCCTGACCGCCGAGGAACTTCTTCCCATCTGTCCGGTCACCGGCAGCTCGGACTTAGAAGAGCTGGGACAGATGACAGAAAAGGAACTGCGCCACTTTGCCTACAGTGATGTGGAGGGCGTAAAAGAATATCTGAAAAACAGGGAAATGAAAACTCCCAGGCTCTAAGCCCTGGCCCTGATCCGAAAGAGGGGACCGCACGCGTGATGCTGTCATGCGTGCGGTCCCCTCTTTTTTTGCTGTTCAGCACTCTTTTCCCAGTTTACGGGAACCTATGAGCTTCCAGGTCTTATATTTCTTAACTCTATGCACAATATGGCGGGTTTTTCCGCATTTCATACACTGTCCCATAAAATCATATACCAGCACATCCTCCCGCTTCAGCTTCAGTCCGTATGTCTCATTCAGGCACGACCTGCAGTATCCCAGTCCATGTATTCTTTCATTTCTTGTCATCTTCACTCCCGCTCCCTGTAAATTTAATAATATCTTAATGAATCTAATATTTCTTTTTATAATATCAGATACAATACGATATTTCAAGACAGATTACGCATTAAAAACGACATTTTGGGGCATAGTATCATGTACAATGTTATATATTAGGTGGTGAAAAATATGTACAGCGAGAATACTTTTGAAGAAAACAGCTACGAAGAATTGTTTTATGACCGTCTTACGCAGCTTCGGTCAGCGAAGAAGGTCTCTGCAAGAGACATGAGTCTTTCCATTGGACAGAACCCGGGATACATCAACGGATTGGAAAATAAAAAAGGACTTCCCTCCATGACGGTATTTTTCTATATCTGTGATTATCTGAATGTTACACCAAAAGAATTTTTTGACGAGAGCATTGTCTGTCCTGAACAATTCAAGAATCTGTACCAGGATATGCAGGAACTGGACCGTGATGATCTCCAGCTCTTGTGGACATTGACAAAACGTCTGCAAAAATAAGACGCAGAAAAGCCGTGGGCTGCAGTAAGATACGCTGCAGCCCACGGCTTTTTTAATTCTGCCGGCCGGTTTCCTGTTTGCTTTCCAGCATCTTTTTTTCATTTCTCTTTCTGTACTGATTCGGCGACATGGAAGTCATTCTCCGGAATGCCTGGGAAAAGTAAGACTGGGAGGAGTATCCGACCATACCTGATATTTTCGTGACCGGATAGTTGGTGGTCTCCAGAAGATGCATGGCCTCTGACAGCCGTTTCTGTGTCAGATAGCTGATGGGAGAGATTCCCTTATAGGCCTTAAACGCATGGACCAGATAGTATTTATTGATATGGGCCAGAAGGCTCAGGGATTCCAGGGTGATCTCCTCAAAGTAGTGTTCATTGATATACTGCTCCACAAAACGGCATTCTCTGGTGGCTTTCTTGGGCGGCGCTGCCAGAAGGTTCTGGCGGGTATGCCTGGTAATATACAGAAGGAGCAGCTCCAGAAGCTTCTGGCAGATCACCCCGCTGTCCGGTTCTTCCAGACGCGCCTCCGCAACCATCTGCGCCAGGCAGTCTGAAATCTGCCTGTGGCGCTGTCCCAGGTAATGGACACTGTAGTCATAGGGTCCGCTCTCCTCCCCGGAATGGAACTGCAGCCCCTCTATGCCCAGGGCAATGTATTCCCAGGGGCTTTTTTTATTTCCCAGTTCCGTGTGGGAGACACCCGGGTTTACTAAAACCAGATCATTTTCCCGCACAGGGACTCTCTTATTGTCTATGATAAAGCTCCCCTCCCCCTTTGTGATGAAGAAAAGCTCTGCAAAATAATGGGAATGCTCCATACTGTGCCAGTCCTTGTCAGACCTGGCGCAGGTCACATACAAAAGCTGAACAGGCAGTGACAGAGGAGGCGGCTCCATGGAATATCGCTGGTTGCTCATATAGGGTTCCTCCCGTTTTCTCTTTGTAACTCCATTATAAAATTTTTCTGCTTTGGGAACAAGCCTGTTTTTTAACACCGGTCCCGGAACTTCTGGCAAGCCTTTTTCATACCTTATTATATGTCCCGGAGCACCCTGCGGCCTTTGGGAATATTTTATTGCACCAAATAACAGGAGGGAACTATGAAAAAGATTTTATCCGTTTTACTCGCAGTCACACTCTGCGCTTCCATGTGTCTTACAGGCTGCCAGAAGTCAGCAAAGAGTGGGAAAGATTCCAAAGATTCCGGCACGGAAAAAGAACTGGTGGATGTGAAACTGAATGAAGTTGCCCATTCCATCTTCTATGCGCCGCAGTATGTGGCCATTGAGGAGGGATACTTTACAAAGGAAGGTATCCGGTTAGAGTGCGTGACAGGTTTCGGCGCTGACAAAACCATGACTGCTGTCCTCTCCGGTGACGCAGACATCGGCTTTATGGGCGCGGAGGCATCCGTGTATGCCTACCAGGAAGGTGCCAATGACGCAGTCGTCAACTTTGCACAGCTTACACAGCGTGCCGGAAATTTCCTGGTAGCCAGAAAAGAGATGCCGGATTTCAAGTGGAGTGATTTAAAGGGTAAGGATATTCTGGGCGGGCGCGCCGGCGGCATGCCGGAAATGGTATTTGAATATATCCTGAAACAGAACGGTCTTGACCCACAGAAGGATATGAACATTGACCAGAGTATTGATTTCGGCTCCACTGCTGCCGCTTTTTCCGGAGGACAGGGTGACTTCACTGTGGAATTTGAACCAAGCGCCACTGCCCTGGAAAAAGAAGGAGCCGGTTATGTGGTAGCCTCCTGCGGCGTGGATTCCGGTTATGTCCCCTATACGGCTTACAGTGCCAAAAAAAGCTTTATGGAGAAGAACCCGGAGATCGTACAGGGATTCGTCAATGCCCTGCAAAAAGGTATGGACTATGTGAATACCCACACCGCGGAAGAAATCGCCAAGATCATCAAACCCCAGTTCAAGGAAAATGACCTGGATACCATCACCACCATTGTAAAACGTTACAAGGACCAGGATACCTGGAAGGATAACCTGATCTTTGAAAAGGATAGCTTTGAACTTCTTCAGGATATTCTGGACAGCGCCGGGGAATTGAAAGCCAGAGTCGCCTATTCGGATCTGGTCATCACGGATTATGCCGAGACGGCTGCAAAGTAATTCCGATAATTTCCCGTAACATCTTGCAATATCGTTTTTAATCTGATATTATATCATTATATCACATTTTATATCTGATACATGTAAAAGGTGATATAAATCCTTTGAACTTCTTGCTGTAAAAAGCGGCTGTGCTGTCAGCATCTTCACTGACAGCCCAGCCGCTTTTTCGCGTTATCTTTTCATCAGATCTCGTACCAGATGATCTCATTGGCATCCAGATGCAGCGCAAAGCTGCTTCCGTCCCCTTTATATACCACAGTATCCTGCGGTTCATAGGTATTGTTGACTACACAGTATTTTCCGTTCTTCACATAGGCATGTACTTCCACATTGTAGTTCTCAGAGAACCATCTGTGCAGATTCTCCTCATCGTGGGATGACCAGAGGATCGCCCTGTAGAGAAGCCTGCTGTTCTCAAAGCTGTAAGGCAGTCCGCTGATATACACACTTCTGCCCTCTCCGAAATCATTGGCCGCAAGCTGTACTTCCTTATCCACCTGCCTGATGATGGTGGTTTCCGGGAGTGCGAAGATGCTCTTCTGTCCCTCACCGAAGTCCACTTCCCCTCTGCAGTCCTCTGTGATAAAGTGCTCATGCTCTTCCCAGTTGTATTTGTCCACATTGAGGGTGAATCCGTTTTCTTTCTCCACTCCCATGACACCGGAGAGCTGGAAGTAACGTCCCTCCCGCTGGCAGGCTGTAGGTTCACCCACGCCGATGAATCCGCCGCCTTCGTATACAAAACGTTTTACGGCTGTAAGGATCTTCTCATCAGCCCAGTTCTCCCCGCCGGAATATGCCGTGTAGGCGCCTCCCACATTGAGAATGACATCAATATCTTTCAGGATATCCGGATTCTCCCTGATATCATCAAAGCTGATAAATTTCACATCAAAGGGGGCACCGCTCAATGCCTCGATGATGCCTGCATAGGAATAATTCTGTTTGTAATAGATCGCATGGTGTACCATATGGTTGCCCCAGGCGCGCATTTTGCCCCAGCTGTTCAGTACAGCCACACGTTTTACACAGTAAGGTGTGGTTCCCTTTATGTTGTTGTACAGGGTCCTGAACTCCTGGCAGACGCTCTCCACATAGTCGATGAAATCCGGGAACTGCATAGCCAGCTTCAGGTATCCGCCGTAACCGATCCGGTCGATGGGCTTTCTAAGGATAGCTCTTCTGGCTGTCACCCAGTTTACCTTTGCCTCCTTCACCGGGTCGCCGCCCTCGTGGAAGGTATCCGGGAAGAAGTAGGGAAGAAAACGTCCCTCTGTATAGTTTACGCCCTCAATATCGCTGATCAGACGCAGAGTAGAACCATTTCCCACACTTCCCACTACCGCATCCAGGCCGATGGATTTGAACTCCTCCATAAACGGTTCGGTACCAATCCAGTGGTCGCCCAAAAACATCATGGCTTCCTTGCCGCACTCGTGTGTGATATCCACCATTTCTTTTGCAAGCTTGGCAACCTCACGCCTCTGGAATCTCTGGAAATCCCGGAATTCTTTTGACGGAATGCGGTATGTATTGTTCATATAGCCCTGGTCAATGATGTATTCCGGGCGGAACTTATAGCCTGCCTCAGCCTCAAACTGCTCCAGGATATATGGGCTTACAGACGCGGAATAACCGTACCAGTCCACATATTTTTCCCTTGCCAGCTCATCAAAGATCAGGGTGAACTGATGGAAAAAGGTGGTGTAGCGAATCACATCAATGTGAGGATTGTCCTCAATATATCTGCGCAGCCTCTCCATGGAAAATTTATGGGTTTTCGGCTGACGTACGTCAAAGGTGATCTGCTTTTCCACGTCCTTCCAGTCATTGGTCACCGCGTTATACATATGTACCGGGTCCCACATGATATAGGCAAGAAAACTCACAGTGTAATCATGGAATGCGATTGTCTCATGGATGGTCACGTCCCCTGTCTCCTCACTGTACTCCCACTGTGCAGGCGGAACCACTTCACCGGTGGTACGGTCAATCACTTCCCACCAGCGGGTGATATCATCTCTGGAATTGACTTTCAGCATATCCGGATACAGATGATTCATCAGATGGATGCTGAGCTCATTTCCTGCCGCGTTGTAGAAAGGTGTCATGATGTACATCTGCTGAATCTCATCCGGGTTGGCTTTTGCCCATGTGTTGTCTTTCCTGGTGGTGTAATAAGTAGAGTAAACCTTTGCATCCACATCCCGAAGCTGGGCCGGATAATCTGTTCCGTCACAGTCACGGATGGCATCTGCGCCCCACCGCTTTACAAGCTCCAGTGTCTCCGGAACCACATCCACATCTGTGGGAATCGTAACACGCCCCTTCATTTCTGCTTTTTCACTCATAAGAATCTCCTTTCATCCGGTAAAAAATTTCAACTTTTTCCTCCCCGCAAGAACACTGCCGCGCGCTCCGGGAACTCTCGTTTCACTATCTATAGCATACGCAAAATTTCGTCATAAGTCTATCGCCTTCTTGCTCATAATATTATATATATTGCTTTTTTATGTTTCATTCAAACAATAAAGATGGGGTAAATACAGCATTTTTCTAAAAAAACAGACGTACGGATATTAAAATCCTGTACGTCTGTTCGTCTCTGCCTGCTCTTTAGGAGATCGGCCTGTTTATGGCTTTTATTACAACCAATACGATCAGCATGAGAAGGATCGCAATGGGAAGGGCAATCCATGCTGTCTGTACAAATCCCGCAATGATGTAGGATACAAAGCTGACTGCTGCCGCTGTTATGGCGTAGGGAAGCTGTGTGGAAACATGGTTCACATGGTCACACTGGGCTCCGGCGGACGCCATGATGGTGGTGTCGGATATGGGAGAACAGTGGTCACCGCACACAGCACCTGCCATACAGGCGGAAATGGAAATGATCATAAGCTGCGGATTGGAATTGGCGAACACGGAAACCACGATGGGGATCAGGATACCAAAGGTTCCCCAGGAGGTTCCTGTGGCAAACGCCAGACCGCATCCGACTAAAAAGATGATGGCCGGAAGCAGGTTCATAAACCCGTTGGCACTGGACTGCACCAGATTCCCCACATACTCTGCCGCACCTAAGCTGTCTGTCATGGCTTTCAGTGTCCACGCAAAGGTCAGAATCAGGATAGCAGGAACCATGGCTTTAAAACCATCCGGGATACATGCCATACACTCCCTGAAGGAGAGCACCCGGCGCGCAATGTAAAGAATCACCGTGATCACCAGACCGAAGAAACTGCCCAGCGCAAGGCCTACAGATGCATCGCTCTGTGAAAATGCCTCCACAAAGCCGGCTCCCTCAAAGAAACCGCCCGTATAGATCATACCGATCACACAGCATATTACAAGACATAAGATAGGAATGACAAGGTCCATGACTTTTCCTCTCGTGTTTTCCTTCTCTGTCTCCGCGCTGGCATAAGGGCGGCCCGGTGTGGTATACAAATCACCGTTCTTTGCATTTTTCTCATGCACTGCCATGGAGCCGAATTCCACTTTCATCAGTACCATTCCCACCATCATGACAATGGTAAGAAGGGCGTAGAAGTTATAGGGAATAGCCCGCACAAAAAGGGAAAGACCATCCTCTCCCTCCACAAATCCGCTGACTGCAGCCGCCCATGAGGAAATAGGAGCGATGATGCAGACCGGAGCGGCTGTGGCGTCAATGAGGTAAGCCAGCTTTGCCCTGGAAACCTGCTGCTTGTCCGTGACCGGACGCATAACGCTGCCCACGGTAAGGCAGTTAAAATAGTCATCAATAAAGATCAGCACACCCAGCAGGATTGTGGCAAGCTGCGCGCCCACACGGCTTTTGATATGTTCGCCTGCCCAGCGTCCGAAGGCCGCAGAACCTCCCGCGTTGTTCATGAGACATACCATAACGCCCAGTATCACAAGGAATACCAGGATACCCACATTGTAACTGTCGGAAAGCACGCTGATAATGCCTCCCTGGAAAATCTGTGTCACAGTTCCCTCAAAGGAAAAGTTGGAGTAAAATACAGCACCCACTAAAATACCGATAAACAGGGAACTGTATACCTCCTTGGTGATCAGTGCCAGCGCAATTGCCACAATGGGCGGCACCAAAGCCCAGAAGGTGGCGTACATCTTCGGCACATACTCTGTCTCGCCTTCCCCGGCAAATACCGTGACTGCGCACAGCAGCACCACAAGCGCCGCGGACACCCACATGGCCCATCTTCTTCTCTTGTTTCGCATTAGAAAACATCCTCTCTTTCTTTTCCCGGTTTCTGCCCTGTACTGCAGTGCTTTCCATTATTTAGGATAACAAAAAGCCATGAACGGCAATCCCTTACGGGAACGCGTTCATGGCAGTAAAATCTCTTTTCCTGTCCAAGATGATAGCGCTCCACTTCCAGTGACAGTACGACGCATCTTATGCGGCGTCCCAGAAACAGACACCCGGGCGGGTATCCATCCCTTCGGCAGTTTCCCCTTTCTCTCCGGCGGCCGCCCGGCCCTTTTTCGCGGAAATACTCTTGAAACCTGCACCTCTATCATTCTGCCGTTCCTGACACTTCGTCAGAAACCGTTTTTATATCTTTTTTATCATAACATTATTCTCTCAGAAATCCAAGTATTTTTTGACATTTTTCTTCCTCATTCCCCCGGATTGGTACGGTTCACTCCCAATGGTGATCCTTTACGTCTGACTCCCACGAGACAGACACATATAATAGCCGCAGCTTTTCCCTGCTTTACAGATAATTTAAAGGAATATTTGGGGTTTTGTATGTAATTTTAAGGAGTCTGACTACGGTTTCTTCCCGCTTTACATATAATTTAAAAAGGACCTTTCATTTTATTATGTAATTTTAACAGGCCCCATCATGTTATCCTCTTGTTTTACAGATAATACTGAAAAAATCTGGAGCTTTCGTATGTAATCTTATGGAATTTGCTTGCTGATTCTCCTCTTTCTACAGATAATTCATAAAAAGCTCTTGGAATCTATATGTAAATCAAATCACTGCGTGCCCAGCAAAACGCTTCGTGATACACAGATATGTTGCATTCTGCTCCATATCACACCGGCTGCCTCTGCCGGGCTGACGGATTCTGAACTATTGCGATTAATTTCCCATATATATAGAATGCTTTCAGAAAACATGTTATAATAACTGTAAGAATAAAGGATTAATGACACCCGACAGCATCAAAGTTTCATATAGGAGGGATGGATATGGCGAACCGTATTATAACGATCAACCGGATGTACGGAAGCAATGGACGGCTTATCGGAAAAGCGCTGGCTGAGAGGCTCGATATTCCGTTTTACGACAAAGAACTCATTACCCTGGCAAGCCAGGAAAATGATATTCCCCTGGAAGAACTGAAAAAAGTGGATGAGAAGAAAGCAAACCAATGGCATCTGCCCATCAAAGACGCTATGCAGATGGAACCGCAGTACCACTTTCAGCCGATGAACGACGTGCTTTTTGAATCCCAATCTAAAATCATCCATGACCTGGCAGAAAAAGGAGACTGTATCATCGCGGGACGCTGTGCGGACCAGATCCTGGAGGGCAGATGCAAAAGCGTTTTCATTTTCGCCCCCTTTGAGCGCAGGGTAAAAAATATCATGGAACGGATAGGCAGGGAGGAGCGCAGCGCCCGCTCCCTGGTAAAGAAAATGGATAAAAGGAGACGTTCTTACTACGAATATTTTACAGACGCAAAGTGGCTGGATATGACCCACTATGACCTCTGTATTGACAGCAGCAAGTTCTCCGAGAAACACATTCTGGATATGCTGGAAGCTGTCTACAGGGATATGTAAACAGGAAATGCTTTGAGGGACATCCCAGGATGTCCCTTTTTTCACAGCCTGACAGAAACATAGGTTCCGTCCTTACTTGTGACATTTACGATTTCCAGGCCCTTGAACTGCCGCAGTGCATGATAGCATTCCCGGTACGCCCGGCGGAGGAATTTCTTGTCCACCTCTTTTCCGCAGAGAGCAGGCAGCGCACTCTGCATTTCCCGGATTGTACGCTCCGGGATGCAGGCTATGGCGATTCCACCAAACCTTAACGGTACCGGTATAAAAAGGCGTACATCCTTAGAGCGTATAATGATCCTCATCTTCTCTCCCCTTTGCTTATCCCACGTAAACCTTTACGATATCACCGTTTTTCGATTCCACGTTCACGATATCGCCGATGGCCTCAGCATCTAAGCAGTCCACAACGGTATCCAGAATCTCCGTAAGCTCGATCCCCTGCAGGCTCTCACTGACAGCAGGAAGCTTTCCTGTCACTTTTAAGATCTGGCGGATGGCTGTTACCGGGAGCTGCACGTTCACTTTATCCCCTTCACTGCTGTCCACTACAATACGCACCATGCGCTTGTCATACTCCAGATTGACCCGCTCCGTCTCTGCCACTTCATAGGACGCGGCTTCCGTCTCCTTCTGCGGTGTCAGGGCCGTGAGAAATTCTGACGCCTGTTCTGCCGTAATTTTTCCTTCTTCCAGCATTTTTAAGATTCTCAACTGTTCTTCCATAACGTTCTCCTTTTATTCTCTCATTTTATTTCAATTTTTATTTCATTTGTTCCAGAGCTTCCTCCGGTGTGACTTCTCCCCGCTCCAGGGCGTCCAGGATTTCCTTCTTTTTGTTGTCAGGCGCCGGCGCCGGTTTGTAGCCCAGTTTCTCTATGACCTCATCCAGACGGGAACGGACGGTGGGGTAAGAGATTTTCAGTTCTTTTTCCACTTCTTTGATGTTGCCGCGGCAGCGGATGAAGGTCTCAATGAAGAAAAGTTCCTGCTCGGACAGGTAATCAAATTTGTTCAGGCGGAAATCATTTTCGATGACCGTATCACATTTGTCACATTTTAATTTGATCACCTTGAGCCGGCCGCCGCAGACAGGACATTGGCTGATTACTTTATACATTTGTTTTCCTCCTTATGTTTTATATCATAAACCTCTTTTTCGTATATGTCAATATAGATATTGATATTTTTAATTATATACTTAATTATTTTAATATCTATATTCAATATATTAATTTCTTCAAACTGACTCTTTCATAATATCAACTTCGACTCCTCTTTTTGCATTCTGTCTTATACAAAAAAACGGAGCCGGTACTTTAATGTACCAGCTCCGCCAGTTGTTCCAGAACGCTCCGCCCGCCGCCCAGGGTGATATTTCCCACCTTGTCGCATATTTTCTCCAGATACTCCATCTCCTTTAACTTATACAGTGTCGTATTCTCCTCCATCAGCCGTGCTGTGTTCAAAAGGCTTCTGGTGGATGCCACTTCCTCTCTTCTCATGATGACATTGGCCTGGGCCTTCTTCTCCGCCACCAGAACCGTATTCATAATGTCGCGTATCTCACCGGGAAGAATGATATCCTTGATTCCCGCACTCAGCACTTCCACGCAATACTGCTCCTGCGCCTCCTGAAGCTTTCTGAAGATAAACTCCCCGATTTCTTCCTTCTGAGCCAGCAGTTCATCGAGCCGGAAATGTCCTATGTAATCTCTTATGGTAAGCTGGGCAAATGTATACAGAAGCTTTCCCACCTCATCCATCCGATTCACCAGCCGTTCCGGGTCTGTGATCCGGTAATTGACTGTTACATTCAGGCGCACGGACACCTTGTCTGCCGTGAGGATTTCCTGACCGCTGATTTCCAACTGCTGGATCTTGAGATTGTATACCCTGCAGGTCACTTCTTTTCCGTAATTCCAGAAAAAGTATGTGCCCTGATCCAGCTTCCTTTCAAACCGGTTGTCAAAGTAGAGAAGTCCGGCCTCCCCATCTCTTATCACTATCTTCCTGTAATATTTTACCGGAAGCAGGTCTATGTACATTCTCGGCAGGCTTTCCTGCATGTAGGGATTGGTGATATCAAGGATCCGAAAAGTGTTCTCCTGGAAAACATTCCAGTAGTAAGTTTCCGGTCTCACCACCACATCCTGATATGCCTGGTTCACAAAGTGAAGGGCTATGCTGGTGTCCGGAAGCTGTATTTTCACCACGCGGCTTGAAAATGCTTCATGCTGCATCAAGACCTCACAGGGAATGCCGCAGCAATCTACTTCCCCTGTCATGTCCACAGTCAGTACCTCATATCCCAAAGCCCTCGGATAGCGGTATTTTCCCGCTGTGAGCAGTTTTATAAACTTTCCATTTTTCATCAGATATCCGCATTGCTGTTCTTTGATCAAATATTTCATCTCTTCTGCCTCTTTTCTTTTTTGGATTCCGAAAAGAAAATGTCCCGCTTCATCCTATGGCAGCGGACTCTTCCTTCAGTTTTTCTTCCCGTACAGGCAGGCCGCACAAGACCCCTGCGTCTGGCTGCAGGTTCCGAAAAACGGTATCCGGAAAAGTTCAGGCCGCTTTTGGACTGCCGCGGACGGCCAAAGCCGGGACTTTTTCTTTTCTCATTTCATGGTTTTTTCGTGTGATTGCTATACCAGCTTAGCTACATGTGTCATCATGGCGGGAGTCGAACCCGCGGCAAATCAGTTCTTCCCGGTATCCGGCATACCTCTTCCGCTACGGCGGCGGCACCGCAAAGGCTCCTTTTTTCGGAAAACCTTGTGCTGATGGAAAGCAGGAAGTTTTTGTATCTCTGATACACCGTTATCATACCGGGAATTTCTGGAAGAATCATTTAAAAAAAGATGCGAAGTTGATTTTGCAGACTGCAGATAGTAGAATAGAGAGATACACAGGAGGTGTGCCATGTCGGAATATCAGGAGCTTATAAAGAATTTTGAGAGAATCCGGGACTATATGCGGCAGTTTTTCGTGTATGGTTTTAAGGTCCGCGGGGATTATAAAGGAAAAAGCGCCCGCACGTATGACAACGAGAGAAGGCGCATAGAAAGTTTTCTGACCGGTTACACCAGATCGGAATATACCGCCAAGGGCAAGAAAATATATATCAATGTGGACAGCAAAACCATACCGGAAAATCCCCTGTACGCTGCCTGGAAGTCCAAAAGCTTTACAGACAATGATATTATGCTGCACTTTTTCCTGCCTGCTCTTATAAAGGACAGCCCAAATGGACTTACCAGCAGTGAAGCCGCGGAACAGATTTCCCTTGTCTTTCAGGTTGTCTTTGACAGCCAGACCGTCCGTCTGAAGCTGAAAGAATATGAAAGACTGGGTATCTTCACATCCCGGAAGGAAGGCAGGGAGCTGCGCTATTTTATCGCCCCGCCGCTGCCCATGGAGTCCCCTTCCCACAAAGGACTTTGGAATCATATGATCCGGGCCGCTGCTTTTTACCAGGGCGTATCCCCTTTCGGTATTGTGGGAAGCACTCTGCTTGACAGGGAAGAAAAACGAAACTGCTTTTTCCAGTATAAGCACCAGTTTCTCGTACATACGCTGGAGGATGAAGTCCTTCTGGACCTGCTCCTTGCCATGCATGAAAAAAGAGCTGTGTCCTTTCAAAACAACAGCCACCGAAATGGATCCTCCGTCACTTTTTGGGGCGTTCCCCTGAAAATATTTGTAAGTACACGCACCGGACGACGTTACCTGTGCCTGTATCTCACAGCAAGGCACCGTTTTCAAAATGTCCGCCTTGACAGCCTGACAGATATAAAGCTTCTGGAGCCTTTTCCGCAATATAGGGACCTGCAGAAAAAACTGGAGAAAAACATGCCCCGCTGTTTCGGCGTCTCTTTCGGAGGCCGCAGCCGCATGGAGGAGCTCCATATGGAATTGTATATCCATGAGCCAAAAGAGTCTTATGTGCTGGACCGGCTGTCCAGGGAAGGGCGGGGCGGCCAGATTAAGAAAATCGGAAGAAACAGATATCTGTACAGCGGATATTTTTATGATACCAATGAGATGCTGTCATGGGTAAAGACCTTTACCGGCAGGGTGCTGGACATCCGGGGCAGCGCCCCCGCCTCCGTCCGCAAAGTCACCGATGACTGGGCGCGCATGTATGAAATGTACTGCGCTCCCAAAGAAAGCGAAGTATGACAGGAGTTTATAATGGGTGAAATACGTTTTGATATCTTTGATAAAGTTTACAGTTGTTATTACAGAGTTGTCCAAAAGATTCTGGAGGAGGCCAAAAGCCATCCTATCACCAGAAAGGATATGGAGACGATCGCTGCTGCCTACGGATACGGGGAGAGCGCCCTCACCATTGTCCCGAAGCTGTTAAACAGAGAATGGGACCTGCTGCGCACCGAGGATGGAAAAACCTTTGCCCCGAAAACCGTTCCCGGCAGGCTTCCCCTTACCCTTTTGCAGCGCTCCTGGCTGAAAGCCCTTCTCGCTGACAGAAGAATATCCTGTTTTCTCACCCCGGAGGAGCAAAAAGAAGCAGCACATTCCCTGCGGGACGTGGAGCCGCTTTTTGGACAGGCGGATTTCCACTATTTTGACCGCTGTCTGGACGGGGATACTTACAGCTTGAAAACCTACCAAAAGCATTTCCGCACAGTTTTGGAAGCTTTGGAACAGGGTCTGGTCCTGCGGATCTCTTACTGCGGCAGACAGGGCGCGGTCTCCCGGTTTGAAGCTGCGCCCTATCAGCTTCAATACTCGGAAAAAGATGATAAATTCCGCCTCTGCTGTCTGAAAAAGACAGGGGGACGCTTTTCCCTCAATACAACATTAAACATGAACAAAATAGCCGGCTGCAGCCTCACATCCGTTAAAGTACCCAAAAAGGCTCTGGCGCTGCGCTTTTCTCCCATACAAAAATCCAGAGAACCCGTTCTTCTGGAAATCAGCAAAGAACGAAATTCTCTGGAGCGCTGTATGCTTCATTTTACCAACTATGAAAAGCACACGGAATATGATGAGGAGCGTGATGTCTATTACTGCAGCATTTATTATGACCTGGCCGATGAGACGGAACTGCTCATAGATGTGCTGTCCTTCGGGCCTGTCATAAAGGTGCTTGGTCCCGCCTCTTTTCTCTCCCAGGTGAAGCAGAGAGTGAGGCGCCAGTATGAAATGCTGAACAGCCAAACACATGCTTCCCGAAATCTGCCGGAATGAACGTGTCGGTGCTCTAGATTTCCTTCACCGGCAGCAGCTCAATATACCCTCTGCGGCCCACAGGTTCCAACTGTATGCGCGGATTCTCCGTATCCCAGCAGCAGCCGATGACAGCGGGATCATATTTTTCGATCGCCTGCTGCACTTCTGTGATCGCCTGGCAGTAATTTTCCTCCGCAAAGGGTTCCCCGCGAAACATCAGGTATTTTGCCGCGGGAAGTTCAATACACGCAAAGCCCTCCGGCACCGGTTCCTGATAGTCTGCCGCCACCTCCACGCCCTGCACATATTTGGATGTGCCCGGCGTGCGGAGGGAATCCGGAAGCCAGAGGCATACCGGCTCGCCGCTTATGGATTTTATGCTGGAGAGGATTCCCCAGACATCGCATCCCACTTCACTGCAATACTGAAAATACTCCTCCGCGTCCACACCTCTTTTTATAATAACTTTTCTGGACGGTCTCTCCGTCATCTGAACAAACACACTTTTTACGTTTTCCATTTCCTCTGGCTCCTTCCGCAGATTTCTGTATTTTACACCATAGGGGATGAACAGAAGCAGTGGCCCGGGGCTTGCCGCGTACTCTCTGGGATTGCAGCCGAATTCCCGGAAAAAAGCCCGCTGATAACCATCCACACTTCCAAACCCCATGTCCAGCGCCACATCCAGGATCCTGCATTTCTCATCCCGCAGGCGCAGGGCGGATCTGGACAGACGCAGACGGCGGATGTAATCTGCCGGGGTGAGATTGGTGTGCTCCTTAAACAGCCGGTAGGAATACCACGGGGAGTAAAGAGATACTTCCGAAAGCTTTGCCAGCGTAATATTTTCACTCAAATGCTGTTCAATGTAATCCTGCATGCGCTGAACAGCAAGTATCTGCTCTGTCATTTCTGTCACCTCCTGTCTACTGCCATCCTATCAGATTTTCCCCGGACTGTTCTCGACTATTTTTGCCAAATATAAAAGGGAATCCTGTGTGAGGATTCCCGCATTTACATTGCCGCCTGCCTGCACTGCCGGCCAGATTGTCAGGACGTCTGCAGGCAGCTGCGGGTTTTGGTTGTCTCATGGTATCTTTTAAATCACGTAATTCAGGGAACATTGTTTCTGCCATTCCACCAGATCCGCCAGGGTGTATTTGTCCACTACACTTTTGATGGCATTGTCAAGCTCCTGCCATAGGACCAGGGTGGGGCAGGCTTCTGCCCTGGGGCACTGGTTCGTATCTCCTTCCAGACACTCCACAGGGGCCAGGCTGCCTTCTGTCAGGCGGAGAATAGAACCCACGGTATATTCCTCCGGCTTTTTCACAAGACGGTAGCCGCCCTGGGGACCCCGGATGCTTTTCACATAGCCGGCCCTGGCCAGGATGGACACGATCTGCTCCAGATATTTTGTGGAGATTTCCTGCCTTGATGCTATTTCTTTTACCCTCACCGGGCCGCCCTCATCGTGTATGGCTATGTCCAGCATCATACGCAGTGCGTAACGTCCTTTTGTTGATATTTTCATGGTTACCTCCAGATTTTTCTTACTGTCCGAAGGCAGATACTGTCCCCTGTGCCCTCCCGGATCCGTCAGGAAACTGCGTTAAACGCCTCTTCCAGATCCTGAAGGATGTCATCAATATTCTCCGTCCCTATGGACAGGCGGACCGTGTTGGGGCGGATTCCCTGCTCTGCAAGTTCTGTTTCGGTGAGCTGGGCATGGGTGGTGGAAGCCGGATGGATGACAAGTGACTTCACATCAGCCACATTTGCAAGCAGAGAGAAAAGTTCCAGATTGTCGATAAACGCTTTGGTTTTTCCGGCATCTCCCTTCACCTCAAATGTGAATATAGAACCACCCCCGTTGGGGAAATACTTTTTATACAGCCTCTGCTGTTCGGGATCCGTGCTGACAGATGGGTGATGAACCTCCTCCACCAGCGGATGCTTCTGCAAATATTCTACCACTTTCAGCGCATTCTGTACATGGCGTTCTACCCGCAGGGACAGGGTTTCCAATCCCTGAAGGAATAAAAAGGCATGGAAGGGTGACAGGGTGGCTCCTGTATCCCGCAATAGAATGGCTCTGATCTTCGTGACAAAGGCTGCCGGACCCACCGCTTTCGTAAAGCTGACCCCGTGATAGCTGGGGTTGGGCTCCACAAGAGAGGGAAATTTCCCGGATGCCTCCCAGTCAAATCTGCCGCTGTCCACGATCACGCCGCCGAGAGCCGTGCCGTGGCCGCCGATGAATTTTGTAGCGGAATGCACCACGATATCAGCGCCGAACGCGATGGGCTGCACCAGGAAAGGTGTGGCAAATGTGTTGTCTACGACCAGAGGGATTTTATGAGCGTGGGCAATCTTCGCTATAGCTTCCACATCTACCACCTCAGAGCGTGGATTTCCGAGAGTCTCAATAAAAACAGCCTTTGTATTCTCCCGGATTGCGCCCTCCACTTCTTCCTTATTAAATATATCCACAAATGTAGTTTCAATTCCATAGTCCGGCAGTGTATGCTCCAGCAGATTATAGGAGCCGCCGTAAATGTTTTTTGCGGAGACTATGTGGTCGCCCTGTTTTGCCAGGTTCTGGAATGTATAGGCGATGGCGGCTGCACCCGAGGCAACGGCAAGTGCCGCAGCACCGCCCTCCAGCGCCGCGATCCTCTGTTCAAAGATATCCTGGGTGGGATTGGTCAGCCTGCCGTAAATATTGCCTGCATTTGACAGATCAAAACGTGCCGCCGCATGTGCGCAGTCATCAAATACATAGGAGGAGGAAGCGTAGATGGGTACTGCCCTTGCACCTGTCGCCGGGTCCGGAGCCTCCTGGCCCACATGCAGCTGTAACGTCTCGAATTTAAAGTTCCTGTCTTTTCTCTCTGTTTTCTTCATACTTGTCACCCTCGCCTTTTCTGATATTTTAGTTCTGGAATAATTGTGTGGAATAATACCTGTCTCCGCTGTCCGGCAGAAGCACTACAATGGTTTTTCCCGTGTACTCTTTTCTTTTAGCCAGTTCCATGGCTGCGTACATGGCTGCACCGGAGGAGATTCCCACCAGTATGCCCTCTTTTTTCGCGATCTTTTTTGCAGTCTCAATGGCTGCGTCATTTTCCACCTGCATGATCTCATCATATATGTCTGTGTTCAGCACAGCCGGAATGAAGCCTGCGCCTATGCCCTGAATCTTATGCGGGCCCGGTCTGCCTCCTGAGAGAACCGCGGAATCAGTGGGTTCAACCGCCACAATCTTCACATTGGGATTTTGGGATTTTAAATACTCTCCCGTTCCCGTGATAGTTCCGCCTGTACCTACCCCTGCCACAAAGACATCCACTCTGCCCTCTGTATCCTTCCAGATTTCCGGGCCTGTTGTCTTTCTGTGCATTTCCGGATTGGCGGTATTTTCAAACTGCCCCGGAATGAAGCTGCCCGGAATTTCCCGGCTGAGCGCCTCCGCTTTGGCAATGGCTCCGTTCATCCCCTTGCTGCCCTCTGTCAGTACCAGCTCTGCACCGTATGCTTTCAGAATGTTTCTGCGCTCCACGCTCATGGTCTCGGGCATTGTGAGTATGAGGCGGTAACCTCTGACTGCTGCCATAGAGGCAAGACCTATGCCTGTATTGCCGGAGGTAGGTTCTATGAGAACCGTGTCCGGGCCTATAAGCCCTGCCGCTTCCGCGGTATCCAGCATGTTTTTGGCAATTCTGTCCTTTACACTGCCGGCGGGATTCAGATACTCCAGCTTTGCGAGAACTACTGCCTGCAGCCCCTCCTCCCTTTCCATGTTCCGCATCTCCATGAGGGGAGTGCTGCCTACCAGTTCTGATGCACTTCTATAAATATGATTTCTGCTCATCATCTTCTCCTTTCATATATTTCCTATCGAATTAATAGGAATTATAACTGTGTTTGATTCTAATGTCAAGAAAAAAATCCCATATTGCCCGATTTTTTTCGGATGCAATATGGGATTTTGCTGTATGTGCTGTCAGCCTTAAAGGGCTTGTGGGGCCTCTCCTTCTGGCATCTCTCCATCCGGCGGCTCCATTCCTTCCGGCACTTCCCCGTCCGGCGGTTCCATTCCTTCCGGCATTTCCTGGCTGCTATCTCCGGGTTTCCGGCCTTTCTGCATATCTCCTTTCATGTCGCCGCCCATTCTTCCCATGCCTCCCGCCGAGCCATTGGAGGTGACCACAGATTCCAGGGTGAGCGCACTGCTTTCACTTCCCGCTGTGAGGGTATATGTTTCTCCCTCCTGCATTTCCGGACAGCTCACCAGCACAGAGGAATACTTTTTCTTTGGTGTAAAACTAAGCAGCTCCTTTCCGTCTTCGTCCTGCAGTGTCACAGCAGTCTGTGCTTCCTGGGTATTGGTGAGATTGTGCAGGATGGAACACTGGGCGGAGGAATCGCTGAATCCCTGGGCCATGCCGGAGCTTCCCACAGCGATGATGGTACCTCCTGTGATATCCGCACCTCCGTTATAATCAAGGGCACCATCCCCGTCAGACACCGGCCCGTTCACATACACCGTTCCGCCTGACAGGAAGATGCTGCCGTTGGAGTCAAGGCCGTCACCCTCTGCGTCCACTTCCAGAGTTCCCCCTGTGATCTTGATGTAGGCTTCCGTGTCATTCTCCATACTGCCGTCTCCTCTTCCTCCGGGTACATCCGCCTCCTCCTCTTCTGTCTTAGCCTTTGCCGCGTTTACCGCGTCATCGCTGGCTGTCAGACTGATTTCACCGCCGTTTACCACAACTCTGCGGCCTTCCAGCCCTTCATAGCAGGCATTTACGGCAATTGCCCCATCATTTACAACCATATCCAGGTCCGCATGAAAGGCATCGTCTCCTGCATCCACAGTAAAGCTGCCTCCGTCCAGAACAATACTGCCTCCGGTGCGAAGGGCATCATCCTCTGTGTCAATGACAAAGGTGCCGCCTGCCACGTAGATGTTCCCCTTTTCGGATTCCTCCGTATTCTCTGACTTCATCCCTTTGCCCTGGGCAGTCAGATGAAAGGTTCCGTCCAGTATCTTAATACAGTCCTTTCCTGTCATGCAGTGCTCCACTGCGCTGACCGTGATCTCACCTCCCGTAATGACCAGATCATTCTTGGAGACAATGCCGTGTTTGTAAGCGGCTGTCACATCCAGGGCACCGCTTCCGTTGACGGTAAGGTCATCCTTTGAAAAAATCACCCCGTCCACCGTGTTATCATCTGTCTGGGTATAGGTACTGCCCCCGCTCAGACTGTTTTCGCTGTTTTCTGCCAGCGTGAGAAACACCTTATCCGCATTTTTCACATAGATGGCAGCGCTTGTCTCACAGTGGACCGCCGCATTGTCAAGGACGATCTGTACCTTGTCACTGTCCCCGGCATCCACCACGATCTGTCCGCTGCTGAGCGTTCCCGTAATATGGTAAACGCCCTCCCCGGTTATTGTCAGTGTACTTTCCGTAATCTCCGCGCTGCCGCTCTCTGCCCGGATGGAATCCCCGTCAAGGGTTATCATAACCGCCTCCTCCGCGTCATAAATCCCCTCTTTATCCCGATCCGTAAATTCCGTATCCACCTCCGATTCCGTCAGTTCCAGGTTCTGGTCCACACCCTCTGTACTGCCGGTCCCCGCCATCATGCCGCCTCTGCCGCTGCTTTCGGATGATGTCTCAGCCGTATTTTCACCGGCTGCCTGTCCGCTGCCGCATCCTTCAAGGGTGCCTGCCGCCAGAAAAATACCCAGAAGCACTGCTGCCATTTTCTTATTATCCATCTGTTTTACAGCTCCTCTCTTACAATTGCAGTCCTGCTGCATAAAATTTCCAGGTTCCCGTTTCGGCAGCGCAGGTCATCGATCATTTTTTTCTCCTCTTTCCGATTTTTCAGCACAACCTGATAATCCAGGCGAAACAGGCTGCCCATGTTGGTGGTCTTCACCTGGACCAACTCCCAGCGTTTCAGATATTGCTCGAATATTTCCTCAAATACCTCTGTATAATCCAGTGACTCCGGAATGGTAATGCGCAGCGCCCGTTCCCGGGTCTGCTTCTCTCCAAAACGGCTGACTGTAAATATGGTATCTGCCGCGCCGATCACCACTACAAAAAGTGCCGCAATACCGATATACCCCATTCCGGTGGCAAGTCCCACTGCCATAGCCAGGAAAATACTGCTGATCTCCCTGGCCGTTCCCGGCACAGACCTGAACCTGACCAGGGAAAAGGCGCCCATCACCGCCACGCCGGTGCCCAGATTGCCGTTGACCAGCATGATCACCATCTGTACAATGGCCGGCATCAGCGCCAGGGTCACCACAAACCCTTTTGTATAGGTATTGCGGTACATATAGATTACCGCGATCACGATTCCCAGCACCAGAGAAGCTGCTGTACATGCCAGAAATGTGCCAAGGGAAAACGCGGCGGTTGTTTCATTTACAAGAATGGACTGAAACCATGAATTAAGCACAGTATTTTCCTCCTTCGTCTTTTCTTTCCTCTGCCTGCTGCATCCGGTAGGCTTTGCCGTATTTTGAGAAGGATACAGGGTAAATGCAAAGCTGGTCCAGAAGTTCGCAGAGCCATACCGGCATGGCACCGGGAATCTTAATTTCCATAAGCTGCTGCCCCTCCTCCAGGATCTGCTGTCCCCAGGTTCCCTTTTTCAGATCCAGTTCCTGATTCCGGAAGCGGATATTCCAGTCAAAGGTCACTCTCAGTTCCGGCTTTTGCGTATCATAAGCCGCGATCCTGTCATAGGCTATGTACATGGCTGGCCTGATGTCTCTGTAATACTTTAAAAACCAGTCAATCTCCCGCAGCACCTGTGTCTCCACTCCGGGCGCCTCATGGCGCAGAAGATACCCCTCCGCCTCGGACAGCACCATACTCTCCCGGTGTTTGTATACAATTCCCTTATATTTTTTCTTCAGTTCCAGAAATACAGGCCCATCCTTTCCGGGTGTCCCGTAACTGCGGAGCCGCAGCTTTTCTTTATAGACCGGCTTTTCAAGAGATGCGCGGATAAGCCGGGCGTCCGGTGTGTCAAAATAGATATTGCATATGGTGGTTGTCCCGTATTCGTCCGGGACAATCCTTCCCCCGGTCCTTTTTATAAACTCTTTATACTGGATTTCGTCCAGCAGGTATTTCTTCTCGTAGCGTTCAAATGTCATCTGATTACTGCCCATCATGTTCCTCCTTGATATTCTGTTCTTTCTTACCACCTCAGTATAACGCCCAAACCTTAAATGAACTTAAAAAGACAGACAGCAAATTTTATTTCTGCTGTCTGCCTTCCCTGTATCACGTGTACTGCTTCTGCACAGTATCCGCTATTTCAGGGTCATATTCTTTTTTTCATTCACCGGAAGCTTTGCCGTAAAACAGATGCCTCTGTCTTCTGCCCTGGCTGTAATCTTTCCTTTATGGGCCTTAACAATGGCCTGGGCCACGGACAGACCGATTCCATAGCCTCCTGTCTCCCGGGACCGGGAACTGTCGGCCCGGTAAAAACGGTCAAACAGCCTGTTCAGATCCCCCTCCGGAATCTCCTGGCAGTCGTTGCAGACGGAAAGCTCCAGATACCGCTCTTTTTTCTCCAGAGATACCCTTACACTGCCCTCTTCCGGGCTGTATTTGACTGCATTGTCCATAAGGATGGTGACAAGCTGGCGGATATTGGCTTCGCATCCGTTCATATGAAGGCCTTCCGGTATGTTTTTTTCCATCTTCAGACCTTTTGCCTGCGCCATGGGAGCAAAAGCATCCACAGACTCCCTCACAGTCTCGGAACAGGAGAAATCTGCAGTCTGAAGCCTGTCCTGCATCTCATCCAGTCTGGAGAGTGTGAGCAGGTTCCTGACCAGCTCTCCCAGGCGCTCCACCTGGTTTCGGATACTTCTGGTCCACTCGCTCTCCCCCTCACACATTTCAATCACCTCCGCGTTGGCCAGGATTATGGCAATGGGTGTCTTGATCTCATGCCCCGCGTCTGTGATAAACTGCCTCTGCTTCTCCATGCTCTCGATCACAGGCCGGATCGCCCGCCCGGACAGTACGCTTACCAAAAACAATACCAGCACCAGACAGAAAAAAGCCACAATCAGAGAGATAACGGCAAAATTCCGGATGGACTGCAGATCATTGCCGCAGTCCACAAACACTAATAGGGTCTGCCCGTCCTCCTTAACGGTCTTCTGGTATTTATACTGTCCGCAGTAGCCCTTTTCCCTGCCCTTCTTAAGCACCTCACCGGCAAACGAAGCAGCCTCCTCCTCTGTGACTGCTGCCACATGGGTCAGATCTATCTGCATCTGTGAGACATCTGCGGCATTTTCAGACCCCGCTTTTGCTGCCGGAATTGTTACGGAAAAATATCGTGTCTCAAATGGTGTCTCCTCTGACATCCGATAGCCAAACAGACCGCCTCTTCCGCGTATCCCCTTATCCTGCGGTTCCGCAAAGGCATCTTCCTGCTTCCGTCCTTCCCCGGTCTGCCCCTCGGGGTCCTTTGGCACTGTCTCCTCCGCGTCCTTCGGCATTGTCTCCTCCGCGTCCTTCGGCACTGTCTCCTCCGCGTCCTTTGGCACTGTCTCCTCCGTCATCCCGGGCGGATGGCTGCCCTTATCCCATTGTTTCGGAAAACTCCCTCCATTTTCAGCCAGCATTTCCAGAAGAATATCGGATTTCCCCGTGATCTGATAAATATTCAAGCCATTGATTCCCCCTACCACCAGCAGCAGAACAGCCAGCAGGGAGATCATGGTGATCATGACAAATTTTCTCTGCAGTTTTTTAATCATATGCATACCTTTCCGGCTCAGACTTTTTTCTCCAGCTTATAGCCGATTCCCCTGGCTGCCCTGATTTCTATGGGCGCCTCCAGATTCTGCAGCTTTTTTCTCAGATAGGAGAGATAGACCCACACCACACTCACCTCTGCCTCCGCCTCAAAGCCCCATATCTTTTCCATAAACTGTTCTGCTGAGATGAACTGGCCGGAATTTCTCATGAGCATTTCCATCATCTGGAATTCCTTATTTCCAAGGCGGAGAGACTGGCTTTTATAAGCCAGCTCGAAATTCTCCCTGTTTAGGGTCAGATCTTCAAAATCCAGTATATTTGCGGAAAATTCTGATTTTCTTCTGGTCATGGCTCTGATTCTGGCAAGCAATTCTTTCATGGCAAAGGGCTTTGGCAGGTAATCATCTGCTCCCATGTCAAGGCCTGTCACACGGTCTTCAATCTCTCCTTTTGCGGTGAGAAGCAGGATCGGTACGGTACTTCCCTGCTTTCTGAGCGCTTCAAGCACTTCAAGCCCGCTCATCTTCGGCATCATGATATCCAGGATAATACCGTCATACTCAGCCGCCTGGGCCCAGTCATAGGCATCTGCCCCGTTGTAAACCACATCTATAGAATACTTGTTGTGTTTCAGCACCGCTGCCAGCGCATTCGCCAGTTCCTTTTCATCCTCTGCAAGCAGTAAACGCATGTTTTCCCCTCCTGTTTTTGTGATAAGATTGTTTGTTATCCTTTATCTTATCATAAAAACCTTAAAAGAAGCTAAAAAAGTCCCCGGGCCGCAGATGATCTTCTGCAGCTCCGGGAACTATATATTTTTTTATCCAATGGGTTCCTTCTCATCGCCGTCACTGTAAATATGTACTGCATAATTCACGCCATCTTCCACATAATACTCCACTTCCACGCTGAGGCCCGATTTTATAATAACAGGACAATCCACAATCGCCATGCCTATATTATATTCGACTGCTCTGTCTTCTCCTTCACCTCCATAAGTACGTCCGCCTATGTTCTCTTCATCAATCCGCATGGTATTGCCATTCACATCAAGCACATATCCTGCAGTTTCGTATGTCTCTCTGCCGCCTGAAGGATCGTAATGTCCTTCTTCATCTGTGTACGCATCCTGATTTTCACTGCTTTCGTCTGTATTCTCCTGGGTGCCGGATTCATTACTCTCCTCTGACTGCTCCTGGCTGTCTGTCTGCTCCTGGCCGGCTGTCTTATCCTGATTGCTGTTCTCCTCTCCACCGGCAGTTTCCTGGCTGCCGGAATTATCACTTTTGTCCGATACCTTTACGTCTTCTGTCTTCTTTTTTGGTTCTATGACCTTTGCTTCTTCTTTCTTTTTGTTCTTGTCATTTTCTGCAGTCTTATCCTTCTTTGCTGTGTCTTCTGTCTTTGTCTTTGTATCTTTGTCCTCATTGCTGCTGCCGCAACCTGCCAGAAGACTTGCCGATAAGATTGCCGCTGCCGCCAAAACCATAATTTTTCCTGTTCTCATTATTTTTCTCCTTTGTTTATTTCTTTCAGGGGTGGGTTTATACATCCAACTCCGGCTGAAAATTATTTTCTCCGGAATCGGATGATATCCTGCATGGAATCTGTTCCGGTTCCCAGGCCTTCACAAGCTTTCCATCCAAAAACCCGAATGTCTGGCGGTATATCACGCTGTCCCAAACCTCAGGGTTCTTATCTGCCCCATTACAAAATACTCCCAGGCTGTATATGATATAACTCCCCTCATATCTCTCTACCTGCTGTACATGGGATGGGTGATACCCCAGCACCAGATCTGCCCCCGCTTCAACGGCTCTGTGTGCCCACTCCTCCTGACTTTTGCCGGGCTTTTGGGCCCCTTCTTTGCCCCAGTTCATGCACACGACGATCATGTGTGCGCCTGCACCCTCAGCAAGCCGTATATTTTTAACCAGCAGTGCCTGCATATCCATGGATCTGTCAAGCACATCAATGCCGATGAAGCCAATTTGGATCCCGTTTATATTTTTGAAAGAGACACGGTCATGTCCGAAAGCTCCGACTCCCGCTTCATTTAACGCGATAGCCGTGTCATAATATCCGTCCTGTCCATAGTCCTTTGTTCTGTCATTTGCCAGGTTCACCAGATCGATGGAACCTTCTTTGAGGATTTCCGCGTATTCTTTCTGTCCTTTGATAGGATGCTTCCTGCCTGCCGCCGTTTCCTCTGACATATCACCGATAAAATTCGTGACATTTACATCCGCCTTTTCAAGCTCTGTTTTCACATTCTGAAAAAAATAGGCAGGGTTTTCTTTCTTCTCGTATGTCTCCAGGAAACTGCCTTTTATACCTGTTCCCCGCTCATCGCCAAAGATACAGGTACCGATCGCTCCTATTGTCACCTTTGTCATCTTGGCTTCCAGCTCCGCCTCCCGGGCTGATCTGGCCTTTAATTCCCTCTCTGCAGATACCTTTGGTACAAACACCAGGGAGAGAAAAAGCAGGGCTGCCAGCAGAAGAACTCCTGATGTCAGCATTTTCTTCATGCGTCTGACCTTGCGTGCCCGCCTGATTCGGTTCCTTCTTATCTTTTTATCCATAATAATCCCTCTTTTGCAGCAAAAAACTGGATTTGCTGTCCATGTTTGGTATTATATAGAAAAGATGTTACTAATATAAGCAATCTTGTTTTACGTTTACACGACTTTAATAGAACAAACTCATGACTATTTTTTTAATGAACTGACAAAGTTTGTGACTATTTTTGCGTTTCTATGTACAATAAAAAATAAATTCTTAACATGTCCCGTAGCAACTATGTAAAATTTCCTCTTTCAATCCACTGTTTAAGCCTGATTCCGGATGTAATCTATGACAAAACGCGTTATAGATGTGTAACATTCTGCTGCACCATAGGTTCCGGTTCTATATTATCAGACTATAATAGGTTTTGCGCGATAACAGCACCAACGTAAATCGTATATGCACAAACGTTTTCTGCTGTCATCCCAAACTCCTGTATATCCCTTTACAAAACAGGACATAAAAAGAGAGGATTATACTTTTTTCATAAGCTATGCTGTAAGCAAGGAGGCAGAAAAATGGAATGGTTAAAAAAACTGAGCAGTGCCATCGCATATATTGAGGAAAATCTGGACAAGGAAATTTCCTATGACAAAGCAGCGGAGATTGCCTGCTGCTCCACCTATTATTTTCAGCGAATGTTTTCCTATGTGGCAGGTATTCCCCTGTCTGACTATATCAGGAAGAGAAGAATGACCCAGGCTGCCTTTGAACTGCAGCGCACAGACCATAAGGTTCTGGATATCGCCTTAAAATACGGCTATACTTCCCCAACTTCCTTTAACCGCGCCTTTCAAAGTGTCCATGGCATTCCTCCCACCGCTGCCAGAAATGAGGGATGTGTGTTACATGCCTATCCTGCCGTCACGTTTTCCGTGACCGTGACAGGAGAAACGCCCATGGCCTACCGGATTGAACAGAAGGGTCCTATGCGCATTGCAGGTATCCGCATACCCCTGACAGAAAACATGGAAAAAAACATGGAACGCATTCCCGCCTTCTGGAAACAAACCATGGAAGGCCCGAAATTCCGGGAAATCTGCGCCCTTGCTGACCGGGAACCACGGAATATACTGGGCGTCAGCACTTACCGGGACCCACAGAATATCTTCTATTATATTGCTGCCCAGACAGAAGAGCCGGTGCCGGAAGATATGCTGGACTACACAATCCCCGCTGCCACATGGGTGGTGTTTGAAAGTGACGGCAGCCTGAAAGAACAGGTGCAGAGCATTTTCCGCCGCTTTATGACAGAATGGCTTCCATTCTCCGGTTACGAGTACGCCTGTCTGCCGGATGTGGAAATCTATCCCATATATGAAAAACAGCCGGAGAACGGACATTTTCAGGTATGGATCGCAATCACAAAGAATAAGGAGGAATGATCATGGATCACAAAGTAGAAATCAGAGAAATCGAGCCCATACGGGCTGCATACATGAAATATCGGGGAGACGCCGCAAAAGCAAACCGCATGTTCCCCAAAGTGTTTCAATCCGTACGCGGAAAGACAAATGGGTCTCCCTTCTTCTCCTATCTCAGCATGGACCCGGAAACGAAAATGGGGAGTATGGAACTGTGTGTCCCCACGCAGGAAACACCGGCCGGCAGCAGTGTAAATGTGAAAGTTTTCCCCCGCATACGAGCGCTCTGCGTCACACATACCGGTTCCTATGATACACTTTTTCAGGCATATGCCGCAATCGATCACTTTGCCGCAGAGCACCACCTGGTTCTAAGACCTCCCTTCCGGGAGATTTTCCTCAAAGGACCGGGCATGATCATAAAAGGAAACCCGGATAAATACATTACGGAAATCCAGTTTCCCATTGAGGAGGATTGATAGGCCATGCAGCAGACATCACCTTACGCCATCTGTGCCGAACAGGTGTACAAGCAATATAAAAACGGCGTGCAGGCCCTGTCCGGCCTCAGCCTGACAGTAAAAAGGGGCGAGATCTTTACCCTTCTTGGGCAGAACGGCGCCGGCAAGTCAACACTCATACGAATTTTGACCACCTTTTTGAAACCCGGTTCCGGAAAGGTATCTGTTCTGGGCCTGGACCTTAACCGTGACGCGGACCGCATACGGGCAAAAATTGCCTGTGTCTCCCAGCAGACCTCTATTGATATGCATTTGTCTCTCAGAGAAAATATGATGTTTCAGAGCCGTCTATACCGAATTCCGAAAGCCGCGGCAAAAAAACGCATGGACATGCTGATTGATGCATTTGACCTGACACAATATCTGAAATATCCCGTCTCCTCCTATTCAGGCGGCATAAAAAGGCGGCTGGACATTGCTCTGAACCTTATGTCGGAACCGGAAATCCTGTTTCTGGATGAACCTACTGTGGGCATGGATATCCAGTCCCGCATGGCTATGTGGAAGATGATGGAGAAGATCCGGGAAGAATTCGGCACCACTGTCTTTCTCACAACACATTATCTGGAGGAGGCTGACAGTCTGAGTGATACGGTCTGTATCATGAAGGAGGGAAAAGAAGTGGCCCAGGGAACCCCCTTTGCCCTGAGGCAGTATATCAGACAGGATATGATCCGGATCACCTTTTCTTCCAAATCTGCCGCCGGGGATTCTGTAAAACGGATGTCCGGTCTCTTTCTGCCGGACAGAATCAGAATACAGGACAACTGCTGTCTGCTCTTTACGGAAGATATCCGCCGCGATATGGAAACTGCCAATGTGTTTCTGTTAAAGAATCAGATTCCCTTTCTGGGCATTGAGATAAAACAGCCGTCCCTGGATGATATTTTTCTGAAACTCACAGAGGACAGCAAACAGGAGGCATGCATATGACAGTCTTTACGATCTTATGGAAAAATATAAAATGGCGCTTTCACAACAAGCTCACCATTATCATCACCCTGACGCAGCCAGTTCTCTGGCTGGTATTATACAGCGCCGTGGCAGGACAGACCTTGCAGGGCACAGAGATAGGAAATTACACGGCATTTATCCTGCCCGGCCTCATGGTGCTGGTCTCCTTCTCTGTGTGCAGCAGCAGCGGAATCATGAATTATATGCTGAAGGCAGAGGGAAGCTTCTACCGGATTCTCATCGCTCCGGTCCAAAGAACCTCCGTCATACTGGGGCAGATATTGGAAGGTGTTCTCTGCACTTTTTTGGAAGTCGGCCTTATGGGGCTCATCAGCCTTTTCTTTTCCGTGAGATTCCGTACCGGTATATCAGGCTTCTGCATCATTCTGCTTCTGATCTTTCTGACTGCCTTTTTTATGTCCGGAATCTGTTACGGCATCAGCCTGATCCTTCCCAATGAAATGGTGTACGAGTCTGTGATGAACGCCATTGTGCTGCCCGTGTTCTTTTTAAGCTCTGCGCTGTTTCCTGTGGATAGAATCACCGGTATACTGAAAATCCTGGTAAGCGGCAATCCCTTTACCCATGTGATCAACAGCATCCGCTCCATTTTGCTGGGCAAAGCGGTGTCAGGCCGTGAGTTAGTCTTCACCATATGTCTGCTTCTGCTCATGGGCGGACTGGGATTTTGCTTTGCTGCCGTCAGACTGAACAGGGAAACAGATCTGTGATCATTTCTGCCTATTTTTCTCCTGCATGTACCTCTCTATTTCTTCATGCGTCAGCCTTCGCACTCGGGTAAATGGGTACTCCCGGTATTCTTTCACGGAAAAGACAGGTGACATGGCTTCACATATTTTGTTTCTGTTCTTTTTCAGGTAACTCTGCAGTTCTTCTTCACCGGGGAAAATTTTATACGAAATTCTTCCCCGGCTGCTCTTTATCTCATAGATGCCGCAAGACTTTTTCATGGCCACATCCGCTGTGCGCAGATAAAGCTTTGCCTGTTCCAGAGACTGAAAGGGAAAATTCCATCTCTGCAGCCCTCTTCTCAAATCCCGTTCTATACAAATACAGCGCCCGCATGTTCCGCAGATATATTGGGTATGATGACTCAGGCAGTCCACGGGATTCAGCAACGGTGTGATTCGGCTGTTGTTAATATAACATTCTTTGCACATTGTAAACATGTCCCTCCTCTTTTTACTTCAGTTTCTCTTTTTAATAAGTATAAACGATGACATTATGTGAGAGTCAAGGCCGTATATTCCTGTTCTTACATCCATTTTCATGCTGCACCTGTCAGGATAAATGCGGCCGTAATTGCCACCTGTCTTCTGATTGCTGCCCTGCTGCTTCAAAATAATTGACACTTATGTACCAAATGTTTAAAATAGAGTAATCAATCCATAATCCATTACAGCCAAAAGGAGTTATCCCATGATAATTAAAATAGAAAAAGCATGCCGCAGCGACGCTAAAAGGCTTGCCGAAGTTTATAATATGAGTTTTTACAGCGACTATTTAAAGTACGGGGAATGCCCGGGATATAACAAAACAGAAAATGACATTCTGGATAACTTACAAAAACGTGATGTTTATAAGATAATCGCTGATGGCGCCATTGTTGGCGCAGTCTCTGTCAGGCCGGAAGGGGATGAGTCCTACTATCTTGGCGCTCTCTGTGTCATACCCAAATACGCCAACAAAGGCATTGGACAGACAGCCATGCGTTTTCTTGATAAAAAATACCCCAACGCCAGACACTGGGCGTTGGAGACACCTTCCGATAAAACACAGAATCACTATTTTTATAAAAAATTCAATTTCAAAATAACAAAAGAATATATGTACGGAGGTATTGCTATCTCTTTCTTTGAACGCAGCATACAACCCTGATTTTCTTTGGCGGACGAAAAAAGGGGACTGCTTTCCGACAGCCCCCTTCTTTCACCTCTTCTCTTACTCTTCTTCCAGATCATTGGTCAGTTTAAATCTGTCCAGTACATAAAACAGCAGGCTTAAAAGCATACCCACTACACAGGCCAAAACCATACCCTTCAATTCAATCTGTCCAAATTTCACCGAAATTCCCGACAACCCGGTCACAAAAATAACCGAGGTCAGTGCCAGGTTCCTGGAACGTCCGTAATCCACGCGTCCGTCCACCAGAATACGGATACCGGAAGTACCGATCATACCATACAGAAGGAAGGAGATTCCCCCGATGACCGGTCCCGGAATGGTACTGATAAGGGCTGACAGTTTACCTACAAAAGAGCAGATGATTGAAAGCACCGCTGCCCCGCCGATCACATACACACTGTAAACCCTTGTCACAGCCATAACCCCAATATTCTCTCCGTAAGTGGTAGTCGGCACAGAACCGATAAACCCGGAGATCATAGTAGAAAAATTATCCGCAAAAAGAGAACGGTGCAGACCCGGATCCTTGATCAGGTCCCTTCCTACAATCTTCCCTGTTACGATCTGATGTCCAATATGCTCTGAGGCGATGACCAGAATAACCGGCAGAATGATCAGGATTGCCTGCAGATTAAATTTCGGCGCAGAGAAATTCGGCAGTGCAAAAATTGAGGCATTCGCCACCTCCGTAAAATCCACGATCCCGCAGAGAAGTGCTGCCGCATATCCTGCCAGAATAGCGATCAGAATAGGAATCACGGACAAAAATTTCCGAAAAACCACAGACCCGATCACAGCGACACCGAGCGTCACCAAAAACACAATGGCATTCTTCGGATTGACCACCTCATCCAGCATCCCCGCATTACTGGCCGCCGTAGAAGAAAGCTCCAGACCGATAAGCGCCACAACCGGCCCCATAGCTGCCGGAGGAAGCACAACATCGATCCAATCCGACCCAAACTTATAAATAATGAAAGACAGGATGCACCCCAAAAATCCCACTGCCACGAACCCGCCAAGCGCATAGGCATATCCAAACTTACTGATCACAATACTGGCCGGCGCAATAAAAGCAAAACTGGACCCCAGATAGGCCGGCGCCTTCCCTTTAGTGATCAGTATAAACAACAGCGTCCCCACACCGTTCATAAACAGAACCACCGCCGGATTGATTCCAAACAAAAACGGAACCAACACAGACGCCCCGAACATGGCAAACATATGCTGAATACTGAGCGGTATCAGAAGCTTTGGCGGAACTTTCTCTTCCACCTGGATAATTCTTCGATTTTCCACAATATTTCTCCTCTCTAAATTCCTTTTCGGTTTATTTTAACACAATAAGCTACAATCTTCCATACAAAAATCGCCGTTTTTCCTTTCTTTCATCCTCCCCTGTCCCCAGAACATTCCGTGCCAAGTAATATGATTTACGCAGTACCGATATGGTACATTCTGCTTCATACCATGGCTGGCTGCCTTGCTTTTTCATGTCTGCAGAATGAAAACACCTGGTGATATACAGAACCGGCATATATTATGACTGCAGATTTTCTTTATTTTACAGTTAGTCACAAAGGATGAACACAGATTTTTCCTGCTTTACAGATAATTGGAAAAAGATATTTAGCTTTCGTTGGCAGTTTTAGATGCCTCGCCGTGGTTTTTCCTCTCTTTACGGATAATTTGAAAGTAGCATTTGGCTTTTGTAGGTAATTTTAAGATGTTTCGCCGTGGTTTTTCCTCTCTTTACGGATAATTTGAAAGCAGCATTTGGCTTTTGTAGGTAATTTTAAGGTGTTTCGCCGTGGTTTTTCCTCTCTTTACAGATAATTTGAAAGCAGCATTTGACTTTTGTAGGTAATTTTAAGGTGTTTCGTCATGGTTTTTCCTCTCTTTACAGATAATTTGAAAGTAGCATTTGACTTTTGTAGGTAATTTCAAGATGTTTCGTCATGGTTTTTCCTCTCTTTACGGATAATTTGAAATCCCCTCTTACCTTTCGTATGTAATCCAAGAAATTTTCACCGCTAACTCACCTATTTTTACATATAATTCAAGAAAAATCTTTAGAATCCATACGTAAATCCAAAATTTTCAAACTGACAGACCTCATTATTACCCAAATGATATCTAATCCATAACTCTGCCCTGAGAAAACCAAGGATGAGGCGGTGTGCAGCCGGGGACGGCGGGCGGGGGTCTGTTTGTGTCAGCGAGGTTAAGTGGAAGGGTCTGTGAAATCCACCTCCTACGGAAACTTAGGCGCGAGCCCTCTGGCGAGCGTCTTAGTTGCAGTTGGAGGTTAGTTCACAGTCCTGGAACGTCGAGCGGACACAAACAGACCCCCGCCCGCCGTCCCCGGCTGCACACCGCCTCATCCCGTCCCCTTTGCCACAAAAAAAAGAGCCCGCATGCAACTTCCACACAGACTCTTTTCCCCTATCTCTATTTCATTTCCAGTGCAAACCCAAAATAACGCACCGCATTATTATAAGAAATCCCCTTCACAATCCTCTCCAGCATCTTCATATCCTTAGGATACTCTCCATTTTCCACCCAATTACCGATCATCTCACAAAGTATCCTTCTAAAATACTCATGCCTCGGATATGAAAGAAAACTTCTGGAATCCGTCAGCATTCCGATAAAGTTCCCCAGCAGACCTAAGTTTGCAAGAGATGTCATCTGCTTTGTCATCCCTGTCTTATGGTCATTGAACCACCATGCAGACCCCTGCTGAATCTTTCCCACAGCATCTGAATTCTGGAAACACCCGATGATCGTTCCAATCGCCTCATCATCATTGGGATTCAAACTGTAAATCACCGTTTTCGGAAGATTTCCCTCTGCATTCAGCGCATTTAAATAATCTGCGATCTGACCTGACGGCGCATAATTATTGATACAGTCATACCCTGTATCCGGCCCCAGTTTTTCAAACATATCCGTATTATTATCACGCTTACATCCATAGTGGAGCTGCATAGCCCAGCCCATCTTCGCATATTCCCCGGCAACAAAAAGCATGAACGCTGTCTTAAACTTCAGCTCTTCCTCCCTGGTAACCGTCTCCTCATTCAACCGCTTCTGGAAGACAGCCTCAACCTCCTCATCAGAAGCCGGAACATACATGACATACTCCAGCCCATGATCTGACGCCCGGCAGCCCATCTCATTGAAAAATGCCATTCTGGACTTCAGCGCTGCTTTCAAGTCCTCAAAAGACTGGATATCCATATTAGCCGCCTCTGCCAGTGTCTCCAGATACTGACCGTAATCCGGTTTTTCCAGATTCATGGCCTTATCTGGTCTCCAGGCGGGAAGCACCTGTACCGGGAAACTCTTATCCTCTGCCAGCATTTTATGCCATTTCAGGTCATCTGCCGGATCGTCCGTGGTACAGATCAATGTAACATTTGACTGGATGATCAGATTTCTTGCGCTCATGGAAGGCTCCTGAAGCTTTGCGTTACACAAATTCCATACTTCCTCTGCCGTGTCACCGTTTAACACACCTGTATATCCGAAATACCGCTGCAGCTCCAGATGACTCCAGTGAAACAGAGGATTGCCGATGGCTTTCTCCAGTGTCTCCGCCCATTTCTGGAATTTTTCTCTGTCCGGTGCGTCTCCGGTGATATAACGCTCCTCCACACCATTGGAACGCATCTGGCGCCATTTGTAATGGTCTCCGCCCAGCCATACCTGTGTGATGTTCTCAAACTTTCTATCCTCTGCGATCTCCTGCGGATTGATGTGGCAGTGGTAGTCAAGAACCGGCACCTTTGCCGCAAAGTCATGATATAATTCCTGTGCGGTGGGGGTGCTCAATAGAAAATCTTTGTCCATAAACTGTTTCATAAAACATTACCTCCTTTTATTTTACACATATCCCATCAGACTTGGCAGCCAGAGACTGAGCTGCGGGATATAAGTTACCAGCATAAGTACAACGAAGATCGCTGCAAAATAGATCAAAAGCTGTCTGAACACCGTCTCTATCTTCACCTTTCCCACCTTGACGCCCACAAACAGTGTGGTGCCCACAGGCGGTGTGATGGTTCCGATACAGAGGTTGAAGATCAGCATGATACCAAAATGGATAGGATTCATGCCAAGCGCCGTACACACCGGAAGGAAGATCGGTGTGAAGATCAGGCAGGCAGGTGTCATATCCATGAAAGTTCCCACAATCAGCAGAATCACATTGATCAGCAGGAAGATAACGATCTTGTTGCTGCTGATAGCCAGCAGACCATTGGAAACGGCTGTGGGGATATTGGTAAATGCCATAACCCATGACATAATACTGGAAACACCGATCAGGAAAATAATAATACCTGTCATCTCAGCGCTTTCCTTGAAAATCTTGGGCAGGTCCTTCAAGCTGATGGAGCGGTAAAAGAACAGGGATAGCACAAGACTGTACACAACCGCCACCACAGACCCCTCTGTGGCTGTGAAGATACCGCCGATGATACCGCCGATCACAATAATGATGAGCAGCAGGCACGGCAGAGCCTGTAAAACAATTTTCATGGCTTCTTTAAATGTAAATTTTGTTTTTGCCCGGTATCCTTTTTTCTTTGCAATGAAATAGATTACCAGCATACACGCCAGTCCCCACAAAATACCGGGTATGTAGCCCGCCATAAAGAGCGCTGCCACAGAAGTCCCGCCGCTGACCAGGGAGAAGGTGATCATAACGTTGCTTGGAGGAATCAAAAGCCCGGTTGGGGCAGTGGCAATATTGGCAGCCGCGGAGAAGTTAGGGTCATATCCCTCGTCCTTCTCAATCGGCCCGATGATGGATCCCATGGCGGAGGCTGCCGCTGTACCGGAACCGGAGATGGCTCCGAAAAGCATGTTTGCAATGACATTTGTCTGGGCCAGCGCACCGGGAGCACGTCCTGTGATGAGCTTTGCCAGATTGATCAGACGGACCGCGATGCCGCCCTTGTTCATGATATTCCCGGCCAGAATAAAAAACGGTATGGCAAGAAGGCTGAACACGGAAATACCGGAGAAAATCCTCTGTGCGCCGGTGAGAACCGCAACACTTGTATCCATAACCGGCAGAATGGCGCATACGGAAGAGATTCCCAGCGCTACTGCAATGGGCACACCTGCCAGCAGCATGATGACCAGCAGAACCAATATGATCAATCCTGAAACTAATGCTGTATTCATAATCGAAACTCCTTTTCCTCAGATTATTCTTTCACTTCCCGGTGCTCCTGCTCATATCCGCTGCACAGATCCACAATATTGAAAATGGAGTACAGCACAATGAGCACGCCGGAAAGCGGTACGACCGTGTAGATGATACCCATGGGTATTCCCAGGGAAGCCGTCTTCTGGGTCATGGTAAGGTTCATGATCGTAGCCCCGCCGTAAATCATAACACTTCCGGCCAGGAGCATGATCAGGATTTCGATCACGATCTCCAGGACTTTTCTTTTTGTCCCTGTGATCTTATCTGCTAAAAATCCCATACGCATATGGTCTCTTTTACCAAACACATAAGCGGAGGCAAGCAGCGCCATCCAGGTAAAGCTGTAGGTCAGAAGCTCCTCGGAAACGGTGCTGGGACTGTTGAAGAAGTAACGGATCACGATTTGATAGGTTCCGATGCATACCATAAACGCAAAAATAACAGCACAGGCAGAGCTTAAAATCGTATTGATAACTTTTCGGATTGAGTGTAAGGCTTTCATTTACTCTTCCTCCTTTGCGTATTTCTCATTGATTTTCTGGATATGGTCATACAATTCCTGAATGTCCGGGTTATCATCCAGCATATCCTGCTGCACATTGGACACCTTGTCCTTAAATGCCTGCACATCCACGTCAATGAACTCCACACCCATCTGGTTCTGCGCAATATCTTTTGCCTCTTCCACCTGCTTGTCCCACTCTTCCATCTCCACCTCTGTGGACAGAAGGGCAGCCTGTTCAAATACTTCACGCTCTTCACTGCTCAGTCCGTTTAAAAATTTCAGGTTTCCGATCAGCATATCCGGCACCATCTGGTGCTTGTTGTAAGAGTAGTATTTTGCCACTTCCCCGTGTTTGTTATTGGTAAGGGCAAGCTCATTGTTCTCCGCACCGTCAATGACACCCTGCTGTATGGCGGTGTAAACCTCGCCGAAACTCATAGGGGAGGCAGCCGCGCCGAAAGCTTTTACCATGTTTACACTGGCCGGACTCTGCTGTACACGGATTTTCAGGCCCTTTAGATCCTCCGGTGTATGAATCGGTTTTTTTGCGTAAAAGCTTCTGGTTCCCGCATTGTACCAGGTCAGTACCCGGAAACCTGCCTCGTCCGTGGACGCATAGACCTGATTCATATAGTCCGTATCGCCCATCACCTCATGATAGGCTTCCTCGGAAGTAAACAGATACGGCATGCTGAACACCTCATATATATCTGCAAAAGTCTCCAGGTTGGCTGTGCCCGCCACAACAAAGTCAATGGCGCCTGTCTGCGTCAGCTCTATGGCCTTCTGCGCGGAACCCAGTATCTCATTTGGAAAAATCTGAACCTCATATTTGTCTCCCAGATTCTCCTCCACATATTCCTTAAATTTTAAAAGTCCCAGATGCTCCGGATGTGTCTCAGACTGGGCATGGGAAATCCGAACGATTCTCTTCTCACTTTTAATGGAAGAACAGCCGCCAAGTCCCAGAACTGCAGTGACACATAAAGCAAGTATAAAGGCTTTCTTTAATCCTCTCATGATTCTTTTCCTTTCACTCTTTTTCCGCTACGTTTCTGCGGAAATTTTAAAACCGCCTTTGGCGATGGGCTTTTTATCAAAAATCTGTGGTGCACCGTTTCTCCAGACGGCACCGCACATATTTTCTGTGCTCCACGCTTTCTCCTTTTAAGACCTCCATCAGGGAGTCAATTGTCATCTTGCACAGCAAGTCACCCCTGCCGTCTATGGATGTCAGCTCCGGCTCACATCCAATGGAAAGTTCTGAATTATTGTAACCTATAATACTGATATCCTGCGGTACGGACAGCTTCTTTGCCTTGGCGTATTTTACTGCGCCCACTGCCAGACCGTCATCTGTGGCAATGACGCCGTCAAACACCAGATCTCTTCTGGCCAGCAGAATGTCCCGCACCAGATGGATCTCATTTTTGATGTAGACCTTGCGCTCCCCGAACACCGGAATGCCTGCAGCCTTCAGGGCATCCTCATACCCCTGCAGCTTATGCATGGCACTGTATGAATAAGAATCACTGAGAAACAGGATCTGCTTTCTGCCTGAGGCGATCATAGCGGAAACGGCATCAAACACGGACTGGTAATCATCTGTGAGCATACAGTAGATATTCTCCCCGTCAATGAAACCGTTCATAATAAACACGGGGATCTCTTCGGAAGCCTTCTTAATATAAGTAATGTCTTCCCCGTACTCCTTGTCCCCCGCGTAGCAGGAGCCCACTAAAAGCAGCGCGTCAATGCGTTTCTGCAGAATCATCTGCACAGAGATCTCCTTATCCTCCTGCTCATATCCGCTGCAGTATAAAATGCAGTCATAACCGTAATTTCTCAGGTTCTTCTCCAGATATGCCACAGCAGATGCCATATAATGGTCTGAAACACTTGGACAGATGATTCCCACTGTCTTCATGGAGTTCAGGCTCATGCCCCTGGCAAATACATTGGGTATATAGTCATTTGCTGCCATGACTGCCCGTACCTTTTCTTTTGTCTTTTCACTCACCTTTGGGCTGTCATTGACCACTCGTGATACGGTGGCAATGGAAACCCCTGCAAGCTTCGCGATATCGTATATGTTCATAATCCCACGTTCCTTTCGCTGTGGAAGTGTAAGCCCTTACACTTTATTTTTCATTATACAGACAGGAAAACAAAAAAGCAATTCTTTTTGCCGCGATATTTTTCACAAGTTTTCTCTTTTATTTTTGTGAAATATTAATAAAATTCTTGTTTTTTGTCCAATTTTTAAAATTCATGTTGACGAACTCCCCACCAAGTTGTAGATTTAGTGTAAGCCCTTACATTTCATACTTAGCTATTATATGGAATCGCATTTTATAAAGGAGGATGAATATTCCCATGCAGACTTATCTGAAGATTCATCCGGATGACAGTGTTGCCGTAGCGCTTGCTCCGCTTGCAGCAGGCACCTCTGTCCATTTGGATCATAAGGAAATCCTGTTATCAGAAGATATCCCCCAGGGTCACAAGTTTGCCCTGAAGGACATCCGGGCAGGGGAGGCAGTTATAAAGTACGGCTCTCCCATCGGACAGGCCAGGGAGGACATCGCCCAAGGCTCCTGGATTCATACCCATAATATGAAAACAGGCCTGGGAGATCTTCTTACCTATACTTATCATAAGGATGCGGCAGAGCTTGCCCCCACTGAGGAGCGCTTCTTTCACGGGTACAGAAGAAGCAATGGCCAGGCCGGTGTCCGCAATGAAATCTGGATCATTCCAACCGTCGGCTGCGTCAACAACGTGGCAGAAGCCATTGAAAAACAGGCACAGATCTATAAGACCGGCACCATTGATGACATCGCAGCCTTTCCTCATCCCTACGGATGTTCCCAGATGGGGGAGGATCAGGAACACACACGCAGGATACTGGCAGACTTGATCAACCACCCCAATGCAGGGGGCGTCCTTGTATTGGGCCTGGGGTGTGAGAACAGCAATATAGAGGAACTGAAGCGATATATCGGTTCCTACGATCCCAAAAGAGTTCGTTTCCTGGTGGCGCAGGAATCTGAGGATGAGATCCGCGACGGGCTTGCCGTCATCCGGGAACTTGCAGAGTATGCAGGCAGTTTTTCAAGAGAGCCCATAAGCTGCAGGGAACTTGTCATCGGCATGAAGTGCGGCGGCAGCGACGGTCTGTCCGGCATCACAGCCAACCCGACCGTGGGCGTTTTCTCAGACCTGCTCATCTCCAAAGGAGGCACTACGATTCTCACCGAGGTACCGGAAATGTTCGGCGCGGAGACACTGCTTATGAATCGCTGCGCCAATGAAGCGCTGTTTGACAGGACCGTTGAACTGATCAATGACTTTAAAAATTATTTCAAAAGCCACAACCAGACCATCTATGAAAACCCGTCCCCCGGCAATAAAAAGGGAGGGATCTCCACGCTGGAAGACAAATCCATGGGATGCACACAAAAATCAGGCAGCGCGCCTGTAAAAGGTGTTCTCGCCTACGGGGAACCGGTAAAGGAAAAGGGTCTGAACCTGCTCAGCGCCCCGGGCAATGATCTGGTGGCCTCCACAGCCCTGGCTGCATCAGGCGCCCATATTGTCCTGTTCACCACAGGAAGAGGCACCCCTTTCGCCTCCCCTGTGCCCACCGTGAAAATCTCCAGCAATACTGCCCTCTATGAGAAGAAAAAAAACTGGATTGACTTCAACTGCGGTCCCATGACAGAGGGTGTGCCCTTAGAGGAGCTGAGCAGTCAGCTTTTTGAGTATGTGCTGCAGGTCGCTTCCGGTGAGAAAGTCAAAGCAGAGAAAGCCGGTTTTCATGACATGGCTATTTTCAAACAGGGTGTTACGCTTTAACACATTTCGCGTGACAGCGCCTGTGGATGGTAATGTAAATATAACAACAGGGGAATAAAAATCATGGAAAAACTCAGTTATCAGATATTAAAAGAACAGAATTACAAAGGCTATCTTCTCCGGGAGGCTCCCGAACGTGTCCTCCAATTTGGGGAAGGAAATTTTATGCGGGCCTTTACAGACCATTTTATTGATATGTTGAATGAAAAGACAGGTTTCAACGGCAAGGCAGTTCTTGTCCAGCCCCGGCCAAAACGCCCCGGCCACAGCCTGGCTGATGACCTGAACACCCAGGAAGGGCTTTACACCTTATATCTGCGCGGCTTTGAAAACGGAAAAAAGGTCAGTGACAAGCGTGTCATCTCCTGTGTCAGCCGCTGCCTGAATGCCTATGAAGATTACGACGCGGTCATGGCCTGCGCCGAAAATCCTAATCTGCGCTTTATCACCTGCAACACCACCGAGGCCGGAATCGTATACGACCCTGCCTGCAGGTTTCAGGACAGACCGGCCTCCAGCTTTCCGGGCAAGCTGACCCAGTTTCTCTACCGCCGTTATGAAATCTTCGGCAGCGAAAAAGGAAAGGGATTCGTTATTCTTCCCTGTGAGCTTATTGCGGAAAACGGAAAAGAGCTGAAAAAATGTGTGCTTTCGTATGCCGCACAGTGGGATCTGGAGGAAGGCTTCCTTACATGGCTGGAGGAGGAGAACATGTTCTGCTCCACGCTTGTGGACCGCATTGTCACCGGCTTTCCCAAAGGGGAAGAGGATGCGCTGAATGAGGAAAACGGCTATCTGGACGCCGCCATGGATACCGGTGAAGTCTTTGCCTTCTGGGTCATTGAGGGACCTGCTGCTTTAAAACAGGAACTTCCTTTTGAGAAGGCCGGGCTTCCGGTCCTCATCACAGATGACCACAAACCATACAAGGAGCGCAAGGTCCGAATCTTAAACGGCGCTCATACCTCCATGGTCATGGGGGCATATCTGGCCGGGTTCGATATCGTGCGGGACTGTATGGAGGATGATGTAGTCTGCGGCTTTATGAATAAAGCAGTCCATGAGGAGATCATCCCCACCCTGTCTCTTCCCAAAGAGGAGCTGGAGAGTTTCGCCTCCGCCGTCACAGAGCGTTTTAAAAACCCGTTTATCGACCATGCACTGCTGTCCATCTGCCTGAATTCCACCTCCAAATGGAAAGCCAGGGTCCTGCCGTCCCTGAAGGCGTATATGGACAGGACAGGAAAACTGCCGCTCTGTCTCACAGCCTCCTTTGCCTTCTATCTGGCGTTTTACCGGGGGAAGGAACTGACAGACGCGGGTCTTGCTGCCGTACGTCCGGACGGTGGTGCTTATACTGTGTCGGACGACAGAAATGTTCTCTCCTTTTTTGCAGCACATAAGGATGATACCACAGAGGAATACGTGCACGCGGTCTGTGGCAATGAAGCACTTTGGGATATGGATCTGTGCTCTATGCCCGGATTTGAAGCCGCTGTCACAGATATGCTGAACAAGATCCAGCGCGACGGCGCATATGAAATGATGAAATCCGTCTGCTGATTCTTTAAAAAATAAAAGTGCCCCATATGGAAGCCTGTAAATTTCCGGTTTTCCATATGAGGCACTTTTATTTTGTTCCGCATTTCTCACCCGCTGTATTCTGAATCCGGAGGACACCGCCGCATAAAATACATGTCCGCCGCTTATCCCTCCGCCTGTTTCTCTGCGACAGCACAGATTGTCGTATCCCGGCCTGTAAACGCCTTTCCTGCCACATTATCATAAAATTCCGTGCAGCACAGCCCTGCACGCTCTATTTCCTTTTTTAAGGTTTCCCTGGTGTACCGCTGGTTCCAAAGATTATAACAGTGGCAGTCCTCCTCTGTAATCACCAGATACTGCTCCAGAGTGTTATCTGTCTCGGGATATCTGTAATTGCGCTGAATGACCACATGAGGTCCGGCTGACCAGAATCCCTTATCCTGATACTGAACCGTCTCCAGTTCTTCAAAAGGCAGAGCACGGGTAAATCCGTCAAGAATAAGGATTCCATCCTGTTTCAGTGCCTTTTTTATTTTCCCCAGCAGAATCCTCCTGTCCTTTGGAGGCAGTACACCGAAATCACAATAGATCAAAGTTATGACATCAAATGCATTCTCCTCATCCATATCCAGATAATTCTTATATTCATACCGGATGTCCCTCTTTGTCCCGGCAGCGTGTTCTCTGGCGTATTGGACGGACCGTCTGGAAAAATCAAGACCTGTCACCTGAAATCCCCTGTCATCAAACAGCTCTGCATAGAGTCCCGGTCCGCATCCCAGGTCCAGAAGCTTCTTTCCCGCTCCTCCCCCGCAGCGCTCTGCAATCCAGTCCGCGGATCTTTGTATAAATTCATGCTTCCTGGTTGCGCCTTCCGCATCCGGGTCCAAGTGCGCCTCCAGCATATATCCGGAAATATTCTCATCATCCCAGAAAGCGGAGGAGCTGGCTTCATATATCTGCGGTTTTTGTTTTATATACTCAATCAGTTTCCTGCTGCTGTTATTTTCCAAATGTTTTCTCCCTGTCCTGTTTCTGCCGTGTTTACCGGTTTCCATCACTGCAGTTTGCCGCGTCAATGGCGATCACCGTCAGCAGGCCGATCAGCTCATCGTCCTGGCAGGCATAGTCGATCACATACGTGTCCCCCCAGTGAAAGGGCTCTTTCCTGATATGCATGATCGGGCAGCATTCCTGATAGACATCGTAATCCCATTCCAGAAAATCGCCTTCCACTCTCCAGTCATTATAGTCGATCTCATATTTGGGCTTAAACAATGCAAAGCGTTTTTGGATACTCCCCAGAGCCCTGCCCCCTGCAATCAGCTCAAACCGAGGCATGACAGTCATCAGTTTTTCTCTCACCATGCCTACTTCCTCACCGGTATCGTGACGGTAAATGTGTATCTTATGGCCAATAGACAGAAACTCTCCTTTGACAAAATACTTCGGGTTACCGTATTCATCGTACACATCATAGGTGTCTGTCCAGGAAAATACCCTCTGTTTTATCAGTAATTTCATAAATCCTCCTCCGTTTTCCTTTTCCTTTGCCTGTATGCTTATATCTTACCACAATACCTGTACTTTATGGAACAGAAATCGTTACTCTCACTGCTTGCCCGGCAGCACGCTTCGCGGGACAGTGCTTACCATTCAAGCAGCGCGGCTCCCCAGGTCAGACCAGCTCCGAATCCTGACAGGATGATCTTGTCCCCCTTTTGCAGCCTTCCTTCACGGTTCATCTCATCCAGCAAAATGGGAATACTGGCGGCGGATGTATTGCCGTGACGTTCCAGATTTATGGGAAATTTTTCCTCCGCCTCCTTTAGTCTTTTGGCAACTGACTGGATGATTCTGCTGTTGGCCTGGTGCAGAACATAATACCTGATCTCCTCTTTCTCTGTCCCGGTCTTTTCCAGTACCTGTGTAATACACTCCGGCACCTTTTTTACGGCAAATTTGAAAACAGGCTGTCCTTCCATGGCAACATAATCCGCCTCCTGGGCACCGGGTACCAGAACGTTCTTCATCTGGCGAGCACCACAGGTAAGAACACTGTCCCCTCTGCCGTCTGACCACTGGACCATATCCATGAATCCTGTCTCATGAGCCTTTACCACGACGGCCCCTGCCCCGTCCCCAAACAGCACACATGTACCTCTGTCTTCCCAGTTGAGGAGCTTTGACAGAGTTTCCGCTCCGATGATCAGCGCATTTTTGTAAACTCCGCTTTTTATATACGCCTGAACCGTGCTTAAGGCAAATACAAACCCCGAACACGCTGCACTTAAATCGAATCCAACGGCGTTCCAGGCACCGATTTCCTTCTGTACCCGGCAGGCAGTATTCGGGAAAAATGAATCCGGTGTACAGGTAGCCACTAGGATCAGCTCCACATCCGCGGCATCCATTTCCGCATTCTCCAAAGCCTTTTTGGCGGCGCGGCATGCCAGAATGGTTGTATTTTCCTCTTTTGCAATCCTTCTCTCCCGGATTCCGGTCCGTGTGGAAATCCACTCATCATTTGTATCCACGATCCTGGACAGATCATCATTTGTCACAATATTTTCGGGAACTGCACTGCCTGTTCCGACTATCCTCGCTACCATATTCTTCCTACCTCTTATTCCATCATATTTTCACCGGATAACTGTTCAGCGCAGTAAATGCGCAGACCTGCTGAATCATTACTTCACAGAATCACATCCGGGAATTCATTTAAACTTTCAAATAGTTTGATTATCAAATCTTTTCTTTCAAAGTATACTAAGAAAGAGACCGTTTGTCAACTACACAAACGGCCTCCCGGTATCTATTCATCCTCTTTATAAATTTTCTGTATTTCCTGGGAAAGCTCCCGGCTCAGATCATCCAGGTCAATTCCCGTTCCCACACCCCGGTATGGGGCATTATCCGGCTCCGGTCTGCGGTTATAGTCCTGTTCCCGCAGCTTTGCCATATCGGGGATCTCTCTTGTCTTCTCTCCCGGCTCCTCTGCCGGCCTGCGCGGTGTCTGGCTGCGCGGCGTCTGGCTGCGGCTGCCGCCCCCGCTTCTTCCTGTTCCGGAAGATGTCCGGCTCTGGGCCGTATTATTTCTGCTCTTCTCTGTGGTCTTATATACCGTTTTCTTCCTGGTCTTCTTTTTCCTGCCCGGCAGCGTGGGAAGGCTGAACTTCCGTTTCTTCCGGTTGAAAAGCGGTTCCCGGCTGCTGCCTTTGCTGCTCTGCTTTTTCTCCCTGTTTCGAAGAAGAGGCGCTGCCTGCACCGCGATTCCGAGAAAAGCCAGGATCAGACCCAGCAGCCATGTACCCGCGCCGCCGTCTTTGCCTGTCATGGAAAACAGAATCCTGATGGCGCCAAGACCGCCGCAGATACCCGTGATGCCGATGATCACATACTCCTCATATCCGATAGCCATGGTGGCTGCAAAAATTCCTATGGCAATGCAGATGATCCTGCCCGTGTCCGTAGGCGCACTGAAAAAAGAGTTTGCCAGCGCATATACAAGGCCTGCGCACAGCACAAAAATTCCAAGTTTATAAAATACCCATGCAAGCGCACCCAGCACCACCGCTCCGGCAAGTCCCGCGATCACCACATATTTTGCCTCGTGCAGAAAATAATACCCTGCAATACCGCCCGCTGCGGCACCGATCACAAGCCCGAGGATACTGCCCCAGACTTTCCTGAGCTTATAGCCCATAAAACAGTTCAGCAGTGCAAATATAAGCCCTGCCAGCATAATTCCCGTCGTATACTTTTCCACAACATTCCCGTACTGGGAAGTCACAATGTTTAAAATATCTGCCGGATTCATTTTGATCACCTTACCCCTTATCTGTTTATGTAACTGTTCTTCACCTGCAGTCCCTTCTCTGCCCTTTACAGAAAGGGAACTGCAGCATCACACACTCTCTCCCCTGAAAGTGGTTTTCAAATATACTTTTTTGATATACCTGAGGGTTTCCTTTTCCCCTTTTTCCGCCAGCATGCGCAGCAGAAATTCCAGGTCCTCATTGGTCTTCTCATGCACAAACCAAAGTCTGTCTCTGCTCTTCAGAAAATAGGCCAGAGGCGCCTGATCCGTATAAGTCCCCGGATTATAGACCCTGGAAGCGCTGATCCGGTCCATGACCATCTCCGCAATGTATTTCCTGGGCATGGGAACACCCTGAATGACTGTGTCACAGTCCACACCGTAGTCCACCCAGTGCTCAAAATGATGCTTATTCCTTCCATAGTGGTGAATCCAGGATGTGGACAGCCCGGTGTCTTCCCGCTCCGCATTGTTGGGACTTCTGTTTCCCTGATAATACCTGCATCCAACGGAAAATTCCGTCCAGGAATATTTTGACAGGTCATGCAGCAGCCCCTGCCGGTACAGACCTATTTTAAAACAGTAGCGCATGACCAGCAGCTTATGGCTGGTAATTGTCTTGAAATGTGCCCATATATGCATTACGCTGTTTCCTGCTTTCCGATTAAGATTGCTATAGTTCTCGACGGCACCTCCACAGCTTTTTTACCCTTCCCCTTCTGCTTTGCCGTCTTTACCTCTTCTTCTGTAAAAACCTTTCCTTCCTGCCTGCTGGTGCTGGCCACGAATTTCCATACAGACCCTTTCGGCAGATTGGGCAGTGCAAATTCATGAGGCATCCAGTGCAGGTTATATGCTACAAATAAAAACTCTTTTTCCTGCTTCCCATAATCTCCGCAGTACATCATTCCCAGATGCCGCAGATTTCTCTCACAGGGCGCATACCAGGCCTGCGCTCCGTGGTAAGACAGATCCGGATAGCCAAGTGCCCTGTAGTCCACTCCTTTTAACTCTTCCTGCATATGCAGAATGTAGTATTTTTTTCTGAAGGCAATGGCTTCTTTAACAAATTCATAGAGTGCCCGGTTGGATTTGAACGCACTCCAGTCCACCCATCCGATGTCATTGTCCTGGCACCAGGCATTATTGTTGCCCTTCTGGGAATTGCCGAACTCATCCCCCTGAAAGATCAGAGGCGTGCCCTGGCTCAGCAGAAGCAGCAAAAACGCATTTTTAAGCTGCTGCAGCCGCAGTTCCCGCACTGTTCTTTTCCTGGTGGGACCTTCTGCCCCACAGTTCCAGCTGCAGTTGTACTCCATGCCGTCCCTGTTGTCCTCACCGTTGTCCTCATTGTGTTTCTCATCATAGGACACCATATCCATCATGGTAAAGCCGTCCTGGTCCGCCAGGTAATTGATGATTCCCGTCTCTTTGGGATTTCTCCGGTTCCGGTAAATGAAATCCTCCAGCATGTTCTCATCGCTTTTCAACAGATGGCGCATACAGTAGAGAAACCCTTCGTTGTACTCCGCCACATTTTTAAATGCCGGTATTTTTCCCTGATAGAGATATCCGCCGTCCACATCGTGAAAGAAGAGCTTTGTTCTGGAAAGCAGCGCATCCCTTACCAGGACTTCCTGGCAGATGCCGCTCCCCATCAGATGAAATCCATCCACATGGTACTTAAGCTTCCAGTAACGCAGAATATCCAGCATAACCGAAGGACTTACAGAACCGTCAAAATAGAATTCCATCAGACACTCCATCCCTGCCTGGTGCAAAGTATCCACCAGATGTGAAAATTCCCGCACCGGACGGTCTGTGGCACAGAAGGATGCCTTTGGAGCGAAATAGCAGGCCTCGCCTGTATACCCCCAGCAGTTTATCTTACCGGGCACACTTTCCTTATAAGCATAGGCAGGTTCCGGCCGCCTTCCGGCGCTGCGCTTCCTCTCAATCTCCCTGTAATCATAGGCCGGCATCAAAAGCACTGCCGTGACACCCATATCTTTCAGATATGCGATCTTCTGCTCCAGCCCTTTAAAGGTTCCTTTTAAACGGACCCCGGAATTTTTCTGCATGGTATATTCCCGTACCTGCAGCTTATAGATAATAGAATCCGACAGGGAACAGGGCTGAAAGGAATCATCCTGCCATCTGTATTTTTCATTCCGGAATCCGCACCGGATGATGTCCGTATCTTCTGTCTGCGGCTGTCCGAATTTTTCTGCACCGGAAAGATAGACCGCGTAGGGATCCTGTATCACTTCATTTCCGATACGGTAATTATACTCATACCTGTCAGGGGAAATGCCTGTCACGCAGACAGAAACCAAATTCCCCGTCTTCTTTTCTTCTGACAAAGGGATTTCCTTTACCGGCTTTTTCTCCCCTGCATGGTACAGAAGAAGAAATGCCTCATCCCCATCCGGGACAGAAACAGTAAACTGATATCCCTTTTCCATCCTTATGACTCCCGGTTTGCCCGGATATACTGGCAAAGCTTGTATCTCCTTTGATGCCTCGTCCATTCTCTTCGTCAAGCTGTTCACCTCATTTCAATCTCTCTTGTTCCGAACACAGTGCCTCCATCCTGTCATGTACTCCCGGCGCGTCCTGTTCATCTGTCATGGTGATAATGGTATCACTTGCCATCAATATGGTGCGCCCCTTTGGAATCAGCTCTGCACCGTTTCTCTGCACTGCCACCAGAAGGCAGTTTTTCGGCCATTCGATCTGCTGCACCATTTTATTCTGCAGCTCACAGTTATGGCGGACCACAAATTCCTGTAAAATCTTCTCACCTGTTTTCTCCGGCACCGGCTCGCCCCGCTTTCTCAGCAGATTTTCCAGAAGGCTCTCATAAATAGGCTGCGATTTCACCGCAGTTGCCACCAGAAAGGCCACGATGGACACCAGGGACAGGGACAGCATCTGGCTGACACTGCCTGTCATCTCAAAGATCAGGATAATACCTGTAATGGGTGCCCGCACGATCGCAGTAAAATACCCGGCCATGGCCAACATGATCAGATTGTTCAGATAATGGGCATCAAGTCCCAGAAACTGCACGGCAAAGGTTCCGTATGCCCCGCCGATCAAAGCCCCCAGTACCAGCAGCGGAAAGAAAATCCCTCCCGGCGCGCCGGAACCAAAGGAAATGACAGAAAATAAAAGCTTCATCACAAAAAGCAGAAGGATGGTCTTCAGCATCACATTGCCCTCTGTGATAATATCAATAATATTATGCCCGCTGCCCAGGATTTCAGGCATGATAAGGCCCAGCGCCCCGGCCAGCAGAAAGGGAATAAGAAGCCTGGTCGTCTCAGCCCTCTTCCCCCGGATTTTCCCAAACAGGGACTGCACAAACAAGGTCAGCTTATTATAAAAGGCGCCCATCAGTCCCAAAATGATCCCCAGCACAATAATATGTCCGTAATACTTTGCCGGAATAGAGCCTGTTATCTCAAACTGAAATACAGAACGGAATCCCAAAAATCTGGAGGATATGTAATCTGCCGTGATGGACGCTGTCATGACAGACACCAGCACGGATACAGAAAAGTTCTTGTGGATCTCCTCCAGTGAAAACATCACACCTGCCAGAGGTGCATGGAACGCAGCCGAAAGTCCGGCACTTGCGCCACAGGTGAGCAGGAATTTTTCTTCTGTCTTGCTCCTGTCCAGTACCTTTGATACTGCCTTTCCTGCCATGGCCCCAATCTGGATGGACGGACCCTCTCTTCCCAGAGACAGCCCCGCAAAGAGTGACAAAAAGCCGCCCAGAAATTTTGCAGGCAGCACTCTCCACCAGACCTGATTTAATTTACCTGCCATCTCTCCTTCCACCTGGGGAATACCGCTCCCGGAGATAAATGACTCATATTTTACAAGACGCCCTACAACACAGGCGAGAATGAATAAAACAACAAACCAGCCTCCCGCAGCCAGTGGATATTTTCTTCCATATGCAAGGACAACGTTCATGCCCCTGCCCGCGTACTCCAGAAGTACCCGGTATAAAAGGACCACAAGTCCGGCTACGATTCCCACCAGGAATCCCTCTGCTGTCAGAATGGACTTAAAATGCTCTGCTCTCTTGATCACATAGGAAGTGTCCCGCTTCACAATGATTCCTCCCTCTTTGGTACCTTACTGTTACACTGGTCTTCTTCTGAAGACTACTCTCATTATACGTGTGACCCCATAAAATTGCAATCGCCAATTCGTAACTGTTGCAATCTTTTCCCTAATCTGATAGTATGAAAGCAGTCAAAATGCGGTTCTTGGCCGTATTTTGAATACTGATAGAAAAGAAGAGAGGTAACACATATGAGTGAAGAAACATTCACAGCAAATATCGGCGGCTGCGACCCCAGCGACTGCGCTACCTGCAGCTCCAACTGCTCCAGCGCCGGCAAAGGTTCTATTCCCAGGGTTCCGAACCCAACCATCAAACTGACTCTGGAGGATAACACAGTCCTGGAGTGTGCCGTTCTCACCACTTTCCCGGTGGAGGACTTCGGTGAGTTCATTGCTCTTGTTCCCCTTGACAAGGATGGCAAAAGTACATCCGGGGAGACTTATCTGTTCCGCTATGCGGAGGACGAGGAAGGCAACCCTGTGGTGACCAATATCGAGCGGGAGGATGAATACATGGCTGCTGCTGAGAGCTTCCATGAATTTATCGCCAATCTTCCAAGCGAGCAGGATATGGAAGAAAAATGATCAGGGTTCTGTAATTAAATATTTTTCATGGGGAGGATCTGCCATGCATGATTTTAAGATCTGGGACAGCCATGTCCATCTCTTTCCCCCTGAGGTCTATGAGAACTGGGAGAAATACGCTGCCAGGGACAACTGGTTTGCCCTTCTCACAAAGAAGCCGGAAAACGGCAAGGGGACCGAGGAGGCCTGGGCCAACGCCGAGGAAGCTCTGGAATGCGCAGACAAAGCCGGTATTTACGGCCTTGTCATGCAGGGATGGTATTGGAATGATGAGGGACTCATGACCCTGCACAATGATTATATGGCTGATATGATGAAACGCCATCCCAAGAGGCTGAAAGGCTTTCTTTCCATTAATCCCAAATTCCGGGAAAAAGCCATCGCCGAAATTGAACGGTGTGCCAAGCTGGGCTTTACCGGCATAGGCGAACTTGGCCCCGGGGGAAATGGATATGATTTTGAGGATTCTGATTTTATAGATGTTCTGGAATGCGCACAGCACTATGGTCTTGCTGTATGCATCCACTGCGGGGAACCGGTGGGACATGCCTATCCGGGCAGGGACTTTACCAGTCTGGCCCCTATACCCGGACTGGTGAAGAAATATCCTGATTTGAAGCTCATTCTGGCCCACATGGGCGGCGGACTTCCCTTCTATGAAATGAACCCAAAATATCAGGGCAAATTCCAAAATGTCTGCTATGACACAGCCGCCAATCCCCTGCTGTACCACATCCGCAGTTTTCGCTCCGTCATCTCCATGATCGGCAGTAAAAGGCTGCTGTTTGGAAGTGATTTTCCGCTGCTGCTCTATCCCTCCAAATGCAGGGAGATGGATTTTTCCATGTTTGTGGAGGATATCCGGTCAAACGCCGGGCTTACGGAGGAAGAGTGGCATGATGTGATGGGCGGTAATCTGATTCGTTTTCTGGAATGATGCGGATGGTCAATGATAGGATAGGTTAATGATGTGATGAATCCTGTGGGTTCCTTGCATAAATCTGATTTTTAAAGAAATGAGGCTTTCATTGTACGGAAGCAGGGATATGGTATAGCCAGCCGGGACTTCATGAAATTTGCGCAGTTGGATAAAAATAACTGCGGCAAAGCGCATGAAGAATCCGGCTGGCTTTTTTATGTTGTTTTTGGTAACTGTTCAGTCAGGTCTGCGCATTTACTGCGCTGACCGTGCAAAAGAGTAGTGGCGGCAGGTATTCGCAGCATGGATTTCTATTTCAGTTCTTTGATCCTCTCCAGTGGGATATCCAGCTTTTCTGCTATTACCTCCGGGGGCAGAACATCAAGAAAACTGACCGCCGCTTTTTCCAGTCCCATCTGTTTTCCTCGCCTTTCACCTCTTTTTTCACCTCTTTTCTCACCTTTTCGTTCTCCTTCCCTTTCTGCATCTTCCGTCAGCATACTGTACAGCCACGTCATACTCAACACCTCCTTAATTTCTTCCAATTCCTCTTTTTCCAGAAATTTTTCCGCCAGTGTGTACAAAATAGATTCTGTCTTCTTAACCTCCTGCGTGACCTCCTGGCTGACCGTTAGGCGAAAGGCCCGTTCCATCCTGTCTTTCTGGGATGTCTCGCCTCCCAGTAATGGAAGCAGGGAAAGCTTTGCCAGATCTTTTCTTGAGAGTTTCCTGCCCTCTCCCTGTTTCTTCTCCAGCTTTTTCAGAAGTTTGTCTCCGTCTCTGTCAGACAGCATCACAGGAACCACTTTGTAAGTATTTTTACCGCATTTCATGCTGGTAACAGGATGTTTTACACTGCCGCTGTATATAACATAGGTCACAACGTCAATCCCATACTGATAGCTGATAATACTCTCATATAGCCGGAACCGTCTCATATCCTCGATTCCCCCATCCCTGCTCTGAAACTCCAGATGACCGCAGGTATCATCCTCCATAATGAGGTTTAAATCCTCATAAAATTTTTTCAGTTCCAGATGGATACTCTCTGTAGGAGCTATCCTTCTGACCTTCTGTTTCACACCCGCCATGGGCAGCAGTTCCCTGGCGAAGAAGGACACGGCGGTCTTCATGGCCTTGTCCTCATGTTCTGAATGTGCCGGGAACTTCTCACGCACAGCAGGGGGCCTGGATTTTTTCACTGTACCTCCTTACAGGCACTCTGAAAAAACATCCGCTTATATAGCACTGCATTCACTGCATTTGTAAATATACACAGACAGACTGCATCTCTTTTTTATACTATAGCAAATTATCATTTTGCAGGCAATGGTTTTACCATGATTTTTTTATATTTTGGGAAATTTCGTCCTGAATAGGACATATAAGACTTTTTTATAAGATAAGGAAATAAAAAACAGGTCAAAGCGGATCCTCTTTACAGAGAGTACCACTGTCCCCAAATGCTGAATCACCATAGAAAAGGAGTTGTCCATGAGCTGCATACTGCAGGTGCTGTTAGTTATAAAGTATATGAAATTATCCGGAAAAAAGCAAGTGTTATTTTCCACAAGGCCTTTTCAGGCCATAGGCATGTAACTCCCGCGGCAGCCAGCGCGATATGGAGCAGCTTGCTCCATATCTGTGCAGCACGAAACGTGCTGCCGGGTGCCAAGGGAACGCCCAGCCTATACCAAGCTCGGAATTTCCACCTGTATCTCCACATCTCTGCTGTAATCCACATTGTCCAAATGGAAACCGAACATATGGTAGAAGTCTTCCCAGTATCCTTCGATATCAGAAAGTTTCTCCACATTCTCCGTATTCACTTCTTTCCAGCAGTCCATGACAGCACCCTGTACCTGAGGTGCCAGCTCCCAGTCATCCATGCGGATGCGGCCCTGTGGGTCTGTGGGAATCTCCGCAGCAAAAAGTTTGTCATGGAACAGGCGTGAAATCTGTTCAATACATCCCTCATGTGTGCCCTGTTCCTTCATCACCTTATACAGAATGGCAAAATAAAGAGGCACGATAGGAATAGCTGCACTGGCCTGTGTCACAAGGGCTTTGTTCACAGAAATATATGCCTGAATACCCGGATGTTTCTCGTGTATCCTGCCTGCTGTCTCTGTCAGATGCTTTTTGGCCTGTCCGATGGTTCCCTCTGTATAGATGGGATAAGTAAGTTCCGGTCCGATGTAGGAGTACGCCACTGTCACAGCATGGTCAGCCAGCACGCCGGCATCTGTCAGGGCATCCATCCAGTCCATCCAGTCCTCACCGCCCATAACTTTGATGGTTCCCTCCAGCTCCTCCTCATTTGCAGGCTCTACTGTCTTGGTCACAATTGTATTGTTTCTCAGATCCAGGCTCTTCTCCGTGAAAGCACCTGTTGTCGTCTTCAGAGTGGAGGACCATGTTTTGTTGTCCGCAGTCGTCCTTCTCGGTGCCGCCAAGCTGTAGATCACCATGTCAACCTGTCCCAGGTCCGCCCGGATCATGTCAATTGCCTGCTGTTTTACTTCCGCTGAGAAGGCGTCTCCATTGATGGATTTTGCATAGAGTCCTTCCTCCTGTGCAAGCTCCTCAAAGGCTGCCGTGTTGTACCAGCCCGGCGTTGCTGTCCGTTTGCCATTGGACGGCTTTTCAAACATGATTCCAATGGTGGCTGCCTGACATGCAAAAGCCGCCGTAATTCTGCTTGCCAGTCCATATCCTGTGGAAGCACCGATTACCAGTACCTTTTTCGGTCCGCATACCTGGCCCTTTTCCTTCACATATGCAATCTGCCTTTTCACATTTTCCCGGCATCCTTCCGGATGTGCTGTTGTACAGATAAATTCTCTTACCTTAGGTTCAACGATCATTATCCTATCCTCCGACTTTTTATTATCTGAAAGCTGAAATTTCTTTCTACTTACTTTTATCTTCTAATAGTTTGATTACCAAAGTATATTATCATAAATACACATGAAATGCAACCCGGTAATTATATTCTGTTTCCTTATTGACAAAGCGACATAGATGTCGCATAATAAAAGCAACACACGTGTCGCAAATGAGGTAATATCCAATGGGAACAAAAGGTGAAAAAACAAAACATTTTATCTGTGAAGCCGCATTCCGGCTTTTTGCGGAAAAGGGTTTCAAAGATGTAACTATGAAAGATATCTGCGAGAAAACCGGGCTCAGCCGCGGGGGCCTGTACCGCCACTATGACAGCACCAGCCAGATATTTCTGGAACTCATCCACACACTGATGGCAGACCAGCAGAACGAATTTGAAGAGAAAATAAAAGCAAAGGTCCCTGCGCGGGAAATCCTGCTCCATGTGCTGGACCGCTATGAAACGGAAATGCTTGACCGGGAACATTCTCTCAGCATTGCGATCTACGAGTTTTTCAGCGGCCCTTCTGTATCGAAAAGCAGCAATTCCATACAGCAGCAGTATGAGGCCTCTAAGGAGATGTGGACTGCCCTCATCCGTTACGGGATACAGACAGGTGAGTTCTCTCCGGTCAGCCCGGAAGCAGTCTATGACCTGATCGTTTTTTCTTACCAGGGTGTCCGCATGTACAGCAGGCTCATGGAAATAGAGGAGACCATACCGAAGAACATTACCAGCCAGATCAAATCTCTGTTATTAAAAGAAAGGGAAAAGAAATGAAAACAGTCTTTTACAGAAAAGAACGCCCCGGCCGGGCATTTATCAACCCGACAGATACCGTTGCCCCCGTATCCGGTTTTCCGAACATCTGCGTATCCACATACTCCCGGATAATCATTGAAAAATTTGCTGCCCTGGAAGGTGTGGAAGTCATTTCGCATCTGTATACAGCCAATGGAGCCATACCCATCTATAAAATCCCTTACGGCGGCAGTGAAATCGCATTTTATATGTCGCCGGTAGGCGCACCTGCATGTGTGAGCTGCTTTGAGGAGGCAGCAGCCATGGGTGCTGAAAAATTTGTTTTCTTCGGATGCTGCGGCATTCTGAATGATGAGGCCGTAAAAAACAGGCTTATCATACCAACAGGAGTCATACGCGATGAGGGGACCAGCTACCACTACCTTCCTCCCACAGAGGAACTGCAGCCTGACAGCCATTCCACGGAAGTCTTAAAAAGCTGCATGGAAAAATACGGATTTCCCTACGCCTGCGGCAAAATCTGGACAACAGATGCTATATACCGGGAGACGCCCCAGGAGATAGCCGCCTGGAAAGAAGCCGGGTGCATCGGTGTGGAGATGGAGTATTCCGCCCTGCTGGCAGCCGCAGCATACCGGAATCTGCCGCTCATCCAGTTCTTCTATGGAGCAGACAGCCTGGATAATCCCACATGGCAGCCCCGGGACCTGACCGACTGGGGGCTTTCAGGCGCAGAAACATACATGACCCTTGCCTTTGCATGCGGACTGGCTATGTAATGAACGGATATCTGTTCTGATGCCGCAGCCGTCTAAAAAATTCGGCACATCCATGGGGATGACCGCATGAATGTACAGCAGCAATCCGTTTCCTGCCGCTGCTGTACTAAATCTTTCCCTTTCCTATTTGACATATGCCATCTTAACTATTAGAATAAAAGAAAATGTTATGTATGACCCGATAAAAACCGGGCAGGCTGCACAGGATTCTTACCTGTCCGGCCTGAAAAGAAAGGGAATGCAATGACGGATAGAGAAAAGATAATACAGGTGTTCTATGATTATGAGGATGGAGGTCTTGTTTCCCTGGATCTGAACAAAATCTTGAACTGCCTGGATGAAACTCTGATAGGCATCGGAATCGGAGAACAGGGATTTGTCACTTCCAAAGAGGATGTTCGTCAGGTCTTTACCACCGGCCTGAAAAATAATACCGATACAAAGCATTCTCTGTCCTTTGAACAGATTCATGTTCTGATACACGAGGAGGGTTTTGCCAACCTCTGTGCAAAGGTCATTGTCAGGGCTGAAAAGGAAAATAACGTGTCCATCAGTCAGTTCCTGCAGTCACTGACTTTAGTCCGCAGAGGAAAAGACTGGAAAATCTGTGCCCTCCATGCCTCCTCTCCCATCGTAACAGAGGAGAGTGTAGAGGCATATCCCTTGAAATTTGCCGAAAAAACCCTGCAGAGCCTGAAAGAAAAAATCGGTGAGGAGGCATATCTGGCTGAGGAGCAGTACCGGCAGGCTGTGCTGGCTGATACTGTAGCTTTCTACATCATCAATTTTTCCAAGGACGTCTTTGAAAAATGCCAATTAAATGGTGATTTATGCGCTTTTGTGGAGCCGCAGACTCCCTATGAGCAGTTTATATGTGATAAACTGCCGCAGTATGTGGCCTCGGAAGACCGGGCATATTTTCTGGAAACCCTGTCGCTGGCAAGTATAAAGGCTGCTTTTGAAGCCGAAAAAAAAGAACTGAGCTGCGAATACCGCTTTCTGTGTCCTGACAGCTCTGTGCTCTGGATGGTCACCACTGTACGGCTTATCACAGATGTAGTGACCGGCGACAAAAAAGGCATCATGTACGTAAAGGACATTGACGCCGGTAAACGAAGAGAGCTGGAGATGATTGAAAAAGCAGACAGGGATGAGATGACAGGCGTTCTCAACAAGGCCGCATTTATCCGTTCTGTCACAGATTCTCTTCTCTTAAGTACAGGAACTCCTGCTTTTGTCATGCTGGACATCGACAATTTTAAATCCATCAATGACACCAAAGGCCATCCGGCAGGGGACCTGGTGCTGATGGCTATTGCCGGTATTTTGAAGGATATTTTTGCCGCTGATGGTATTGTTGGACGTCTGGGAGGCGACGAGTTCGCGGTTTTCCTTCCGGGTACTCATACACAGGATGCACTTACCGCAAGGCTGGAACAGGTACTGGAACAGGTCAAAAGCGTAAAACAGTGCAATAAGGCTCCGTCAAATGTGACCTGCAGTATCGGCGTGACGTTCTGTGACGATAAGAGGAGTATTGAGGAAATCTATAAAAATGCAGACGATGCCCTGTACCGCGCAAAGCAAAACGGCAAAAACCAAATCACATTTTTCTGATAATACAATATATAAAAACTCCCCCTTAAACAGATTTTGGTTCTTTATCTTGTCTGCTTAAGGGGGTATAGAGTAAACTACTCAGTCTATTTATTTGGTTGTACTACCAAATCCTCCGTTTCGAATCTCACACACGTCGTCATCCACGGTAATCCCGTATTCCACAAAGATTCCCTGCGCAAATCCGGTACCTGCTTCCACGCATACGGTTTTTCCCTCATTGGAATCATTTGTTATTTTCACAAAAATATGACCCTCATTGTCTGAATGAAAATAATCGCTGTCTATGATACCAACTGTATTGTTTAGCTGCAGACGATATTTAAATCCCAGTCCGCTTCTCGGATACAATTTAAGGACCCATCCCTCATCCATCTCCGCGCGCACGCCGGTAGGGATCTTCACCGTCTCACCGGGTTTCAGCTCAAAGGAGAGGGGGCTGTAAAAATCATAGCCCGCACTTCCTGCGGTTGCTCTTTTTGGGAGTTTTATGCTGTCGTATACGGTATTGATCTCCTCTTCTGTCACCTCACCAAAGGTGTCTTTCCATCCCTCTGCAAACTGTTCTCTGCTCACTTTATGAAATTTTGCAATTCTTCTCATAGTCATCTCCTGTATGTTTTTTATTTTAATCTGCATGCAGTACCACATTTCCCTCTTCCAGGGATCTCTGCACATCAATCACCCTCTGGTTGGAACTGCCTTTCCATTTCAGGGCAATATCCTTCTTCTCCGCCACAAACCTGCCGTCCACCAGCACGTCCAGGTATCTCAGAATCTCTTTTCCCTGTAGTTCTTCCCACAGGTATCCGGTGTAAAGCCATATAGTCTTGGCCGGATATTTTTCCCTGATCTCTTTTGCAAATGCCGTCACTTCCGGCTCGTTCTGAAAATACAGCGGGTCCCCGCCGGAAAATGTGATTCCGGATATGTAGCTTTTACCCAATTGCTCGAAAATCTCTTCTTTCGCTGCCTCATCAAATGCAAGACCGCTTTCCGGGTCCCAGGTGATGGGATTCTGGCAGTCCTTGCAGCAGTGGGAACAGCCGGATACCCATAAGACTACCCGCAGGCCATCCCCGTTCAGCATGTCATCTTTCGTGATGTTATGATATCTCATGAAACTTCCCTCCTGCCGTAACCGTTTCTATTCTCATGAAAAAAGGAGAGGACCGGCAGTCCGGATACAGGCTGCCTGGCTCTCCCCTCAATATTTTTACGAATTACTGTGCGTCCTTCGGCACGTCCTTGATGCTGAAGCTGATTCTTCCCATCTTGTCCTTGCCCATGCAGATTACCTTTACCTTGTCTCCAAGTGTCAGGACATCCTCTACGCGGTTGATTCTCTCTTTGGCAATTTTGGAAATGTGAACCATACCCTCTTTGCCCGGAGCAAATTCCAGGAATGCACCAAAGTCTTTGATGCTTACCACCTTGCCTGAATAGATCTGGCCTTCCACGAAGTCTGTGGTGATGACCTTCACATAGTGAAGTGCTTTATCCATCATCTTCTGGTCTGTGCCGCAGACAGAAACTGCACCTGTATCATCAATGTCAATTTTAACGCCTGTCTCGTCGATGATCGCGTTGATCGTTTTTCCTCTCTGGCCTACCACGTCACCAATCTTCTCCGGATCGATCTGGATCTGGATGATCTTCGGTGCGTACTCATTCACGTGGTCTCTCGGAGCCGGAATACATTTTTCCATAACTTCTGTCAGGATGTACTCTCTGGCTTCTTTTGTTCTGGCAATAGCCTCCTCAATGATTGGTCTTGTCAGTCCGTGGATCTTAATATCCATCTGGATCGCTGTGATGCCGTCATGTGTACCGGCTACCTTAAAGTCCATATCTCCGAAGAAATCTTCAAGACCCTGGATATCTGTCAGAACAATATAATCATCATCTGTGTCGCCTGTCACCAGACCGCAGGAGATACCGGCTACCGGTTTCTTAATGGGAACACCTGCTGCCATCAGGGACATGGTGGATGCACAGATACTTGCCTGTGATGTGGAACCGTTGGACTCAAAAGTCTCAGATACGGTACGGATCGCATACGGGAACTCCTCTGTTGCTGGAAGCACCGGTACCAGCGCACGTTCAGCAAGAGCACCATGACCGATCTCACGGCGTCCCGGACCTCTGGATGGTTTTGTCTCACCTACAGAATAGGACGGGAAATTATAGTGGTGCATATAGCGTTTGCTTGTCTCAAACTCATCCAGTCCGTCCAGTCTCTGTGCCTCGGAAAGAGGAGCCAGAGTGGTGATGGTACAAATCTGCGTCTGTCCGCGGGTGAACATAGCGGAACCGTGAACGCGCGGAATCAGGTCTGTCTCTGCTGCCAGAGGACGAATCTGTCTGATCTCACGGCCGTCCGGACGCTTATGGTCTCTGAGGATCATCTTGCGGACTGTCTTTTTCTGGTACTGGTAAACAGCATCCGGAATCAGTGCCAGCCACTCTTCGTTCTCAGCAAAAGCCTCTTCCAGCTTTTCTGTGATCGCGCGGATGTTGCCTTCTCTTGTCTGCTTGTCATCTGTAAACACAGCTTCTTCCATGGCTTCCGGTGTCACCACCTCTTTGATCGCCGCAAACAGTTCTTCCGGAACTGCACAGCTCTCATACGTGTGTTTTTCTTTTCCGCATTCTGCCACGATCTTATCTATAAATGCAATGATCTCACGGTTCACTTCATGAGCCAGGAAAATTGCCTCGATCATCTTGTCTTCCGGAATCTCGTTGGCTCCGGCTTCGATCATGATCACTTTTTCTCTTGTGGATGCAACGGTAAGCTGCAGGTCTGAGATATCTTTCTGTGCCAGTGTGGGGTTCACGATCAGTTCCCCGCCGATCATTCCGATCATGGTTGCCGCACAGGGACCATCAAAAGGAATATCGGAAATACAGGTAGCGATAGAAGAACCCAGCATAGCAACGACCTCAGGGTTGCACTCAGGGTCTACGGACATTACCATGTTGTTCAGGGTAACGTCATTTCTGTAATCCTTTGGGAACAGAGGACGCATAGGACGGTCAATGACACGTGAAGTCAGGATGGCATGCTCACTGGCCTTTCCTTCTCTCTTGTTAAATCCTCCCGGAATTTTTCCGACTGCATATAATTTCTCTTCGTACTCAACGCTCAGCGGGAAGAAATCAATTCCCTCTCTCGGTTTGTCAGAAGCTGTCGCCGTAGATAATACGGTGGTGTCTCCGTAATGCATGAATGCTGCGCCGTTTGCCTGCTTAGCCACACGGTCAATGTCAACCGTCAGGGTTCTGCCTGCAAGTTCCATGGTAAAACTCTTGTACATATTATTTCTCCTTTACATTCTTCGGCGATGCGCTGTCCGAAACAACTGAAAAATGCATTTCCCTGTAAGGAAATACCCTTTTCAGTGGTCTCGGTTCCAGTATCTTCGCCGTGATAAAATGGGGCGGAATACTCCGCCCCTAGGTTTGACTGATTATTTTCTAAGACCTAACTTCTCGATCAAAGTACGGTATCTCTCAATATCAGTTTTCTTCAGATAAGCAAGTAAACCACGTCTCTGACCTACCATTTTCAGAAGACCTCTTCTGGAGTGATGATCTTTGTGGTTTGTCTTTAAGTGCTCTGTCAGTTCCTCAATCCTTGCTGTTAAAACTGCAACCTGCACTTCCGGTGAACCTGTGTCGCCCGGTGTTCTTGCATATTCTGCCATGATAGCCTGTTTCTTTTCTTTAGAAATCATTGTATGTTCCTCCATATTCTTTTTATAATCGCCTCTGATTAAGAAACGGTCGGAGTTTCCAATTCCTGAATCAGGGCTGTGCTCATACTGGTTTAGTATAGCATAACAGTCCGTAGTTGTAAAGATGCATTTTCAGAAAAAACGCACGCCCCAGACAGCCTGTTCCCTGTACAGATCAGACACTTTTATACCTGTGGCGGAACTGCTGGCATGGACCACCTGTCCATCGCCGATGTACATGACCACATGATAAATATACCCGTTTTCCGAGTAAAAGATCAGGTCCCCGGGAAGTGCTTCCTCCACGGATATTCTCTGTCCCGCGTTTGCCTGGTCTGCTGCCACCCTGGGGATATCCACGCCAAAATCATTGTAAAGGGTCTGCACAAAACCGGAGCAGTCCGCGCCGTTTGTCAGGCTTGTCCCACCCCAGACATAGGGATTCCCCACAAACTGAAGGGCATAATTGACCAAAGACGTGCGCACGTCCGAGGGGTTGATAACAGGCACCGGCTCCGGGTCATCCACCGGATATGCCAGCACCGGCTCTGTAAGCCCCGTCATCTCCAGATAATCCGCCTCATTGGTGCCCAGCATATCCAGATACAGGTTGCACACATACCCTGTCATCTCCCCGGAGCTGATATAAGACCATTCTCCCTCTGTGCTCTCCACATAACAGAGCCCGTCCTTGGGGAGTTTGCCGATGATGGCAGCATCCGTACCTGCCCCCTCCCTGATATTCAGACAGCTATCCACATCTGCCACGGCACAACACTGCTCTGTGGGAACGTTCTCTGCCGGTTCTGCCATGACTGGCACTGCTGCCAGAAGCATACCGGTACCTGCCAGTGTATAACTGATTTTTTTCATAAAATTCTGCATAAAATACTCCTTTTCAAAAAACCATCATTCCTTCCGGCCGTACTTTGCCGGGCCGGACGCAAAAAGCCCGCGGCGCTTCTGCCGCAGGCTTTTTCTTTGGTATTCAGGACAATAAAAGCATATCTTTTATTGTATTATAGAGTATTGCCTGTATTTTACGATTTTATTACGATTTCATTACAATTCTCTTATCTTCTTCCGGTTCTTCGTCCAGAATGGAGAATGCAATGTTTGTTGCATGGTCAGCCACACGCTCCAGACCGGAAATCAGGTCTGAATAGATCATGCTGGCGTCGGGTGTACATTCATTTCTGGTAAGACGCTGTATATGGGTCTCCTGGAGATGTCTCTCCATCTCATCAATGCTGTCCTCCAGCTCCAGGATCTCCTGGAGATGCTTCTGGCTATTATGGGAGAACATGTCCATGGAGTAAGTCATGATCCTTATAACCTTGTCCATCATTTCAGCCAGCTCCTTCTGGGCCGCCGGACTGAACTCGATATTTTTCTCCCTGCGCTCAATGGCTGCGTCTGCCACATTCTCCGCATGGTCTCCGATTCTCTCAATATCGTTCACCACATGGAAAAGGCCGCCGATGCTCTTGATATCATCAATGGGCAGCGTGCTCTGGTTGATGGCGATCAGATAATCCGTGATGGCGTGGTTCATATAATCAATATGTTTTTCCACCCGGTAGACCTCTGCGATCTCCTCCTCATCCATTGTGATCAGCGCATTCATCGCTCTGTTTAAATTGGTGATAGCCATATTACCCATTCTCTCCAGCTCTTTTGTAGCTTCCACTACAGCCGTACTGGGTGAGAATACATTGGTGGGACCTATGTATTCCAGCTTGAAGCCGCCGTCTGTGGCCTCTTCGTCCTTTCCGGGAACGAAGAGATAGGTCATCTTTACAATGGCACCGGAGAACGGCAGTAAAATCAACACCTGGAAAACTTTGAACAGGGTGTGGGCATTTGCCACGCTCCGTCCTATGTTGCCTCCGGAAAGTGTGGTGATCATATTCTCTACCCAGCTCTCTCCCAGCAGAAGCATTACCGCCATGATCACTGTACCGATCACGTTGAACAGAAAATGGATCAGCGCCGCGCGTTTTGCATCTTTGTTTCCATTGAGGCTTGCCAGCAGTGCGGAAGTACACGCACCGATATTACATCCCAAAATGATGTAGAAGCAGATTCCCAGCGGAAGCAGACCCTGCTGCGCCATCAAAAGCAGTATGCTGACCGTTACCGATGAGCTCTGGATAATGGCAGTGATGAGAAATCCGATGAAAATACCCAAAAACGGATTTTTCAGATTGGAGAGCAGGCTGATGATAAATGGTGATTCCTTCAGGCCCGCCATGCTTCCCGACATGAGTGAAAGTCCCATGAACAGCACGCCAAAGCCCAAAATGACCTCACCGACCTTTTTCACCTTCTCCTTCTTGCAGAACATGACAATAATCACGCCCAGCATCAAAAATACCGGGGCAATCTGGGAAAGGTTAAAAGCTACAAGCTGTGATGTGATGGTGGTACCGATATTGGCACCCATGATCACGCCTGCCGCCTGGTAAAGATTCATAAGCCCTGCATTTACAAAGCTGACTACCATTACTGTGGTTGCACTGGATGACTGGATGATGGCACAGAAAATCATACCGAACAGCATTCCCACAACCTTGTTTTTTGTAAAGAAAGCCAGAAAACTACGCATCTTTGCTCCCGCGGCCTTCTCAATGCTGTCACTCATCACCCGCATGCCGTACAGGAACAACCCTAAACCGCCTATCAGCGTCAAAATGTTTCCTACGTTCATTCTTATCTCCTTGGTAAAAAAGATTTCGTTATAAACTATAATAGAAAATCTGAGGTTTGTCCATCATTATTTGTCAAACGCTTTGAAAAAATCTCGACCTTTTTGGACATCCACATCCAATTGTCCCTTTAATTCCTGAAGGGAGGCGAATTTTCTCTCCGGCCTCAAATAGCGGTAAAAACGCACCTCTGCGTCCTGTCCGTACAAGTCCTCGTCACAGTCAAAAAGGTATGTCTCCACACCCAGAAAATGTTCCGCAACTGTGGGCTTATACCCTACGTTGGTAATTCCCTGGTATATTTTGTCACTAATGCGGGAACGGGTGATATAGACACCGTTGGGCGGCAGTTTCTTACAGACCGGAGGGATCAGGTTGGCAGTGGGGACGCCTATGGTACGCCCAAGCTGCCGCCCGTGCACGATCTCACCTCTGGTAAAATACACATATCCCAGAAGCTCATTGACCTTTTCCATATTTCCCTTTTCCAGTTCTTCCCGCACATAGGTGCTGCTGATCTCCCGGCTGCCGTCTTTTAATTTTTTCACTACGTCAACGGTAAATCCGTAAGTTTCTCCCATTTTTCGCAAAAGTTCGGGGGAACCTGCCCTGTCGTGCCCGAATCTGAAATCAGGGCCCACAGCCAGATACCTCACATGCATGCGGTTCACCAGGAACTCTTTTACAAATTCCTCTGCTTCCATGTGCATGAGCGTATCGGTAAAAGGACACTCCACCAGAATATCCATTCCCCGCTCACAGGCCAGCTCCTCCCGTTCCTCGTTGGTCAGAAGTCCCTTTGCAGGGGTATGTAGAAGCCTCACCACAGGCGACACGTCAAAAGTAAAGATAACCGCCTTACAGTTATCTTCTTTTTTCTCCCGTATGCAGTTCATAAGCTTCTGATGTCCTCTGTGCAGCCCGTCGAATTTTCCGAGGGTGACTGCACTTGTCTCCCCCTCGCCAAGCCGTGGCACATCTGTTGTATATATCATGGTGTCTCCTTTCTGCTCTCCGCAAAATCCTCCAGGGTGCAGAACATGGTAATCAGCCGAAACTGTTTTTTCTTCTCTTCAAATTCATACAGGCCGATAAAACGCCGGCTGCTGTCGTACATGCGGACTCTGGTGCCGTCCTCCATGACGCATTTGGCGGGAACCGCATTTCCGTTGCGGAGCATTTTGTCAAAACACGCCGGTGCCTGTATCTCTCCGTATTGGGAAAACATCTGCTCAATTGTGACAACATGGGACAGGACCGTGCCTGCTTCTGCCGCCTTCTCCACCTCTGAAAGCTTCAGGGCATCCTTCACGTCAAAGCGCTCCACACGGGTGCGCAGCAAACTTTCCATACAGCCGCCGCAGCCCAGCTTCTGACCGATGTCATGACACAGGGTCCTGATATAAGTACCCTTGGAGCAGGTAACCGAAAACCGCACAAGCGGAAGATTCATCTCGAGAATATCAATCCCGTAAAATACCACGCGGCGCGGCTTTCTCTCCACTTCTTTTCCCTCACGGGCAAGCTCGTAAAGCTTCCTGCCGTTTACCTTTAAAGCAGAATACATGGGAGGGATCTGCTGCTGCTCTCCGAGAAAGCTCTCGATACAGGCGCGCACGCCCGAAGGGTCGGCACAGACCTCTTTTTCCTCCAGCACAGTGCCTGTCATGTCCTGGGTATCTGTGGTGATCCCCAGATGCAGCACCGCCTCATATGTCTTCTGCTTATCTGTCAGAAGGTCACACAGCTTTGTGGCCTTTCCCAGACATACCGGGAGAACACCCTCCGCGTCCGGGTCCAGCGTACCTGTATGGCCAATCTTCTTTTGTCTTAAAATGCCCCGAAGCTTTGCCACAACGTCGTGGGATGTATACCCCTTTTCCTTGTATATGTTAATAACTCCGTTAATCACAGCATTTTTCCTTTATCTGTTTTTCTATATGTCCGGTCAGATTGTTGATCACGTCATAGACAGAGCCCTGCATGGTGCAGCCCGCTGCCTTCACATGGCCGCCGCCTGAAAAATAGCTGGCTACCATATTGACATCCACAGGACCGTTGGAGCGCATGCTCACTTTAAATTCCTGTGTCTTTACTTCATACAAAAAGACTGCAACTTCCACACCTTTTGTGATGCGGAGCTGGTCAACAATACCGTCTAAATCCTTTGGTTCCACACCGTAGAATTCCATATCGCGCTTTCTGATACACCCGATGATGCATTTTCCGTTCAGCAGCATAATGCTCTCCATCAGGCATCTGCCCAGGATCTGGTTCTGCACATAGCTTTTCCGGTAAAAGGTCTCATCAATGATCCTTGTAAAATCAATCCCTTTTTCCATGAGCTTTGCGGCAATGCGCATGGTCTCCGGAGTGGCAGAGGAAAATTTGAACACACCGGTGTCATGGGCCATCCCCATATAGATGGCCTCTGCCGCCTGCTTTGACACTTTTTCCTCATCCAGAAGACCAAACAGCACCTCTGACGCGGAGCTTACATCCGGCTTCACCACATTGATATCACCAAAGCCCTTATTGCTCACATGATGGTCAATGCAGATTCGTTTCCGCGCTTTCTGATACGCTTCAGATGCCACACCGATGCGGTCCGACGTGCTGGTGTCAATGAGAAAGAACACATCATACACCTCATCCCCGCCGCACACGGTCCTGATCTCATCCAGATGTGAGATCAGGGAAAAGGCATCCCTGGGCTGTTCCAGATAGACATCTGTCTCAATCTCCGGATAATTTTCGCGCAGATAGAGGTAAAGCCCCATGCAGGAGCCTACACAGTCACCGTCCGGACGAACGTGTCCGGCGATGGCTGCCCTCTTGATTCCCTTCAGTTCACTCGCTATCTTCTCCATCCTCATGCACCTCCGATGCTGTGTCTTTTCTGCTGACCTCATCAATCAGCTTAGACATGGTTACGCCATATTCAATGGATTCGTCCAGAATAAACCGGATCTCAGGCGTATTTCTCAGGTTCACCGTCTTGGCAAGCTGCCTGCGGATATAGCTTTCCGCACTGCGAAGCCCTGCTAAGGTGTCCTTTTTCGCTTCTGCATCGCCAAGCACACTGATATATGCCTTGCAGGTTTTAAGGTCCGGCGCAACTTCCACTGCCGTGACGCTTGTCATAGGCTGGATGCGCGGGTCCTTGATACCGTTGCGGATGATCTCTGCCAGTTCTTTGTGAACCTCAGCATTCACCCGTGTATTTTTAATACTGTTTTTTCTCATAAAAGCTCTCCTATCTCGGCACTTCCACCATAATGTAAGCTTCTACCCTGTCTTCTTCCAAAACGTCGTTGAAGTCCTCGAATACGAGACCGCATTCATAACCTGCTTTTACTTCTTTTACATCATCTTTGAAGCGCTTCAGAGATGCCAGAACACCTTCGTAAATCTGTTCTTCGCCCCTGGTGATGCGGACCTTGCAGTTTCTCTGGAACATACCGTCCAGAACATAGCCGCCGGCAATGGTACCCACTCCGGATGCCTTGAATGTCTGACGTACTTCCGCATGGCCGATGACTTTCTCCTCGAATACCGGGTCCAGCATACCCTTCATGGCAGCTTCCACATCCTCGATGGCCTGATAGATGACACGGTACAGTCTTAAGTCAACACCCTCCTGCTCTGCAATGGCCTTAGCCGTAACATCCGGGCGTACATTGAAGCCGATGATAATGGCATTGGATGCGCTTGCAAGGGTAACATCAGATTCGTTGATGGCACCCACACCGCCGTGGATGACTTTCACCACAACCTCCTCGTTTGAAAGCTTCACAAGACTCTGTTTCACTGCTTCCACAGAACCCTGTACGTCGGCTTTTACGATCAGAGGAAGTTCTTTCAGATTACCTGCCTGAATCTGTGTGAACAGATCATCCAGGGACATCTTGGCTTTTGTCTCTTCCAGAAGACGGTTTTTATTTTCGGAAACAAAGGTAGCAGCAAAGTGTTTTGCCTCTTTGTCATTTTCTGTTGCAACCAGGATCTCTCCTGCGTTTGGCACGTCACTAAGACCCAGGATCTCTACCGGAGTGGACGGACCTGCCTCTTTTACTCTTCTTCCCTTGTCATCCATCATGGCACGGACTTTACCGGAGCATGCGCCGGCGGCAATGAAGTCACCTACACGCAGGGTTCCTTTCTGTACCAGGATCGTGGCAACAGGGCCTTTTCCTTTGTCAAGCTCTGCCTCGATCACGAGACCTCTTGCCATTCTCTTCGGATTGGCTTTCAGCTCTGAAACTTCCGCAGTCAGAAGGATCATCTCCAGAAGGGTCTCGATACCCTCCCCGGAATGTGCGGATACCGGTACAAAGATGGTGCTTCCGCCCCAGTCTTCCGGAATCAGCTCATACTCGGATAATTCCTGTTTTACTCTCTCAATATTGGCACTCGGCTTATCAATCTTGTTGATGGCAACAATGATCTCAACGCCTGCAGCCTTGGCATGGTTGATCGCTTCCACTGTCTGAGGCATCACACCGTCATCAGCGGCAACTACCAGGATCGCAATATCTGTAGCATTGGCACCGCGCATACGCATGGCAGTAAACGCCTCATGGCCCGGTGTGTCAAGGAAGGTGATCTTCTGATCATTGATGGTAACCACGTAAGCACCGATGTGCTGTGTGATACCGCCTGCCTCTCTGTCTGTCACATGGGTGTTTCTGATACAGTCCAGAAGAGATGTTTTACCATGGTCAACGTGGCCCATAACGCAGACTACCGGAGGTCTCGGAACCAGTAAGGAGGCATCTTCTTCATCCTCTTTCAGAAGTTCCGCGATCACATCTACCTTCTCTTCCGGTTCTGCGATGATATCGTACTCCAGAGCGATCTCCTGTGCCTTCTCAAAATCAATCTCATGGTTCACAGTGACCATGATACCGTCCATGAAAAGCTTCTTGACGATAACTGAGGGCTGCATTTTCATCTTCTCAGCCAGCTCGCGGATGGTCATTTTCTCCGGAAGCGTGATCTCTTTTACAACTTCCTTCTTCTCCTCCACCTTAGGCTGGGTGCTCGGTCTCTGCAGCGCTTTCGGCAGTCTCTGGTTCGGACGTCTTCCGCCTCCCTGGTTCGGGCGTTTTCCGGCTGCCTTTAAATCGTCTTTCTTGACATCCTTCTTCTTATTCTCACGGTTTAATTTGCGGCTGTCCTTCTCCACAAATTCCAGTTTGGGAGCATCTGCTTTGCCGCCTTTGTCTCTGTTAAATCCGCCGCCCTGACGGTTATCCGTACCTCTCTGACGGTTATCACCGAAGCGGTTCGGACCGGTGCCTGTTCTCGGACGATTATCACCGCCTCTGTTGTCGCTGCTGTAGCGCGGACGGTCACCTGTACCTGTTCTCGGACGGTTGTCACCGTTTCTGTTGTCGCTGCTGTAGCGCGGACGGTCGCTCGTACCTGTTCTCGGACGGTTGTCACCGTTTCTGTTGTCGCTGTTGTAACGCGGACGATCACCTGTGTTTGTTCTCGGACGGTTGTCACCGTTTCTGTTGTCGCTGCTGTAACGCGGACGGTCGCCTGTACCTGTTCTCGGACGGCTGTCACCGTTTCTGTTGTCGCTGTTATAGCGCGGACGATCGCCTGTGCCTGTTCTCGGGCGGCTGTCACCGTTTCTGTTGTCGCTGTTATAGCGCGGACGGTCGCCTGTGTTTGTTCTCGGGCGGCTGTCACCGTTTCTGTTGTCGCTATTGTAGCGCGGACGGTCGCCTGTGTTTGTTCTCGGGCGGCTGTCACCGTTTCTGTTGTCATTATTATAACGGTTCTGGCCGTCTCCGCTGCTGGTTCTTGGGCGGTTATCACTGTTTCTGTTATCGTTATTGTAACGATTCGGACGGTCTCCGTTTCTGTTGTCGCTGTTCGGACGATTATCTGTCCTGTTCTGAGTATTTGCTGTACTTTCCGTTTTCATTCCTCCCTGTGCCGGACGATTATTCCCCGGCTGGCTGCTGCTGTGCACACTGCCTGCTTCTGCAGGACGATTCTGTGTTTTTTGTTTTCTCTCAGGCATATGACTGGCGTTCTGCGGTCTGAAGACCTGGATCAGCTTTTTCTTTGGTTTCTCTTCTGCTGACGCCGCCGGCTTTGCAGAATCTGTGCTGGCTGCTGCCATATTTCCCTTTCTCAAGTTTGCTCGTATCATGCTCACGTGGTCATCCTCAAGGCTGCTCATGTGGCTTTTTACATCTATATTTTTGGATTTCAAAAAATCCATGACCTCCTTGTTGGTTTTATCTAATTCCCTTGCAATTTCATGCACTCTCAGTTTTGACATATATTGCCCTCCTTTTTATTTTCCCATCTGTTCCAGCTTTTTCTTCATCGCCACTGCGAAATTATCATCCGTCACACCCAGAGACGCGCGGTAATCCTTTCCAATGGCACCTCCCAACTCCTCCTTTGTTCCGACAACATACAGCGGCACCTTATAGTAAGTACACATGTCGGAAAACTTTTTTTTTGAATTATCTGATGCATCGCCTGCCACAAGGACAAGGCGCGCTTTTCCTGCCTTCACTGCTTTTTCCGTGGCAAACTCGCCGCTTACCACTCTTCCGGCTTTAGCCGCCAGTCCCAGAAGGGACAGTTCTTTACTGATGCTCAAGCTTATCAAACTCCTTTTCCAGGCTCTCATATACAGATACCGGAATCGCTGTCTTTAAAGAGCGCTCCAGTCCTCTGTTTTTGATGGCCTTCTGCAGGCATTCCTTGTCAAAACACAGATATGCCCCTCTGCCGTTCTTTCTGCCTGTGGCATCCAGAATGATCTCATCCTCCGGTGTCTTCAGAACACGGAGCATTTCCTTCTTGCTCTTCATCTCACCGCAGCCGGTACATTTCCGCATAGGGACTTTCCTGACCGTACCCATACTCTCACCTACTCTTCTTCACCGGGAAGCGGCAGATCGGAAGGTTCTTCATAGTTCTCTATTATGTCCTCTTCCCCGTATGCTTCCTCGTCGTAGCCTTCTTCTGTAAACTCTTCCTCTTCAAACTCTTCCTCATAGAAATCGAAATCACCGGACTCTCTGGCCTGTGTCTCGCTCTTTATATCGATTTTGAATCCTGTCAGCCTGGCTGCAAGTCTGGCATTCTGTCCCTCTTTGCCGATCGCCAGGGAGAGCTGGTAATCCGGAACAATGACCATAGCTGTCTTCTCATCCGGGTCAGCCATAACAGAGATGACTTTTGCGGGACTTAACGCATTCTCAATGAGAAGTGCCGGGTTGTCGCTCCAGTTGATAATATCAATCTTCTCGCCCCTTAACTCTTCCACAATAGCATTGACTCTGGCGCCGTTCATACCAACACAGGCACCCACGGGATCTACATCCGGGTCATTGCTCCACACAGCGATCTTCGTACGGGAGCCCGCTTCTCTGGCAATGCTCTTGATCTCCACCGTGCCGTCCTTCACCTCTGTGACCTCCGCCTCGAAAAGACGTTTCACCAGTTCCGGATGTGTCCTGGACACAAGGATCTTCGGTCCCTTGGGGGTATCTTTTACCTCCAGGATATACAGTTTGATCCTCTCTGTGGGGCGGAACACCTCTGTCTTCACCTGTTCGTTCTCTGTCAGGATGGCATCTGCCTTGCCCAGGTTGATGCTGTAGTTTCTGCCCAGGCTTCTCTGTACGATACCTGTCACAACATCTTTTTCCTTTCCGTAATACTGGTTGAAGATCACTTTTCTCTCTTCTTCACGGATTTTCTGCAGAATTACGTTCTTGGCATTCTGGGTGGCGATCCTTCCGAACTCCTTGGACTTGATCTCCACATTCACCACATCTCCCAGCTCATACTGGGAATTCATCATCTTGGCATTTGCCAGGCTGATCTCCATGACCGGGTCCATCACTTCCTCCACCACAGTCTTCTCCGCGTACACGCCGAAATCACAGGTCTCGGGGTTGATATTTACGTGCACATTGTCAGCCTTGCCGAAATGGTTCTTGCACGCCTGGATCAGGGACTGCTCAATGGCTTCCAAAAGCGTATCTTTGCTGATGGATTTCTCTTTTTCCAGAATATCCAGCGCCTCTAATAACTCTGTATTCATTTTTTTACATCCTCCTGAATTTCTTCTATATAATATCCACTGCTGTTAAAAGTCAAATGCCTGCCTGATCAGTGCAATGTCAGCCTTCAAAAAGGTGCGCTCCCCATCTTCATTCTCAATGGTCACGCTGTCCGCATCGTAGGCTTTCAGTATACCGTAGAATTCCTTCTCCCGGTCAATGGCACGGTAAGTTCTGATCTCCAGCTCTTTGCCCATGTTTCTTAAGTAGTCCTTTTCTTTTTTCAGTGGTCTTCCAAGACCCGGGGAACTCACTTCCATAATATAAGCAGTGTCGATAAAGTCTTCTTCATCCAGCTTTTCAGAAAATGCTCTGCTGACAACCTCACAGTCATCTACAGTAATGCCGCCTTCTTTGTCAATGTAGGCACGCAGATACCAGTTACTGCCTTCCTTCACATATTCCATATCCACAAGCTCAAACCCATTGCTCTCCAGTATGGGTGTTATCAGGGCTTCTGCTTTCTGCTCGTATTTTTCTCTCTGACTCATTCTTTCACCTTCTTCCGCATTTTCTGTCCGCTATTCGATAAAGTTATAACGGAACATTTATATTCGTGGCAACTTTATGGGTACTTAGTTTCCCACTACATAATAAGAGTGGACCGAAGGCCCACTCTTATGTTATCGTGATTATCAAGTTCTATACCAGAATACCACTAAAGCAGTAAAGTTGCAAGTGTTTTTATAACTATTCCTCCCACAACCACTATTCCGCGAGGTGTTTTGCGAAGCAAAATCCCGAGTTGGCCAGCGCCAAAATGCAATTTATTGCATTTTGTGTGCATCGCGAAGCGTGTTACTGTTCACAGAACTGCGCTTTTTGCAGGGCTGTGAATAGTTACGTGTTTTTTACCAATAGACCGTGAGGAGCATGTCCTCATCGCTGTATCCGATGTTCCACTGATAGGTTTCCCCCTCCTGGAACGGATAGGCATCCCGCACGGCCCGCTCGATCAGATCACCGTCCACCATGGCGGCTACAGCCTGCCGGTAACTGTCCGGATCGGCAAACTTGAAATCTTCCCGCTCCCTTCCTTCCGATATGGATGCAGTGAGTATATTGTAGAATTCATTCTCCTCATAGTATGAGTACCAGGTGCCGTTCATTTTGTAATAGTTATAGCTGTCATCTGTGCATTCCGGCAGCGGCAGAAGGTCGTCCGGTGTATGTGTAGCAAGGAGTGTGGCGGCATCACAGCACAGATAAGTGTAGGAGATCTCCTGCACGGCCCCTTCCTGTTTCTCCGAAAATCCCGGATTTGCCCAGGTGGTATCCACATAGTAATAATTCTCTCCTATCTTCACCAGATTCCATGCATGTTCCTCATCATTTGGCGCTGCTTTTCCGGTGACCAGCGTACAGAAAATTCCCATCTTTCCCAAAAGGTACTGGGTCGCTTTGGAAAATCCGGCACATACCGTGACCTGGTTTAAGAAGACGCTCTGAATATTCTGGTTGTTTGGGCAGGACTGGTCATATGCTGTATTCTGGCTCAAAAATTCGTAAATATACTTGATTTTCCCATATGTATCCGCATCTGCCGGTACCTGTGCGATCCACTGGTCTGCTGCCGCCTCAATGCCGGCTTTTGTGGATTCTATCTCTGCCTTATCTATATTGTACACAAGCTGCAGATCCACACTGCCGGCCGCCTCCGCGCTGCCGTCTCCCTGAAAGGTGTAAGACTGCTGGTCCAGCCAGAAAAATTCCGGATGGTCCACAAACACCATATTGTTGACCCGGTTGATATCTGCCTCCGTACAGGCATCCACAGTGACGATATCCTTATATTCCAGAATCCCGTTCAAAAGCTGTCGGTATAACTTCTGCTGGTCCTCTGTCAGGCTCTCATAACCATAGGGTATGTATTCGCCGTTTATATACTGAAGGGCATCCGCCTCCGCAATTTTCTCCTTCTCCGGCTCAAAGACCTGATAGATCTTCTTTTGTACGGATTCGGTCACACTTTCTTTTGTCTCCGCCTCCGTCTCTATCCCCCTGCCGCAGCCGGAAAACAGAAAGGAGACCAGGAGCGTCCCGCACAGAAGCAGGCTGTATACTCTTTTTCTCATAGGCATCTTCTCCTAGTCAAACCAATTCTTATGTTTAAAATACAAAATCTCTATGATAACGATCAGAAGCACCACACCGATAATGATAAAATAGCTGCCTTTATAGTAAAGCTCCGGCATATTCACAAAGTTCATGCCATACCAGCCGGTGATCAGCGTCAGGGGCATGAAAATAGTGGTGACGACGGTGAGGAACTGCATGATCTTGTTCTGCCGCTCCGCAGTTCTGGCCTGATACATTTCCCGGATCTGAAGGGTATATTCCCGCAGGTTTCTGGTGTTGTCCGCAAGGCGCTCTATTCTTTTTGCCATTACTCGGAAAAGGCGGCAGTCCTCCTCCCCGAGAAATCCCGTATAATTTTCCTCCAGCATTTCACAGAAGTCCGCAAGCTGGTCATAGTAGGTGTTCATGCGCAGAAGCTCCCTGCGCACAGTCAGCATCCTTGCCGGACAGTCCTTGATCTCCCGACGGAACAGCCCGTCCTCCAAGTCTGTCATCCTGAGTTCATACGCCTGGAGAAAACGGACATCATCTTCTAACAGGCGCTCCATAAATTCAAAGAGAAAATGCGCCACATAACTCTGCTCCTGGAACCGGATTTCCTCCATCTCTTTTACTATATGGGCCACAAATCCGGATTCGTCCACAAACAACAGCTTCTCCCTATCCATATAATACCCGAAGGAGATGGGTTTTTCCAGAAGTTTTTCTTTCTGGGGCACGGAAAAAGTTCCCACCACGCAGTCCTTCTGCAGCTCCGCCTTGCAGAAATGCACGTGCTCCAGGCTTCTTAAAAGCAGGCGCCCCGGACTGCTGTCCCCGTATTTTCTTTTGTAGGATTCCACTGTCAGTATCTCAATAAGGCAGTCTCCGGGAGCCAGAATTTCCTTTTCCCCGAGGCCTGACATTTTCTTATTCAAACGATATCTCATAGGCCCTCCCGTATCGACGCTGTTCCCTGCGGCCATACCGGCCTGCTACAGCCTTACCTTTGTACCTTTTGTATCACGTTTTGCCAGCTTCAGCCGGTTCAGTGCCACACTCTTCTCCTTGTAGGTAACGGTATACTCTGTGCGGCCTTCCAGCAGGTAAGCGTGCTCCACCTCATCGTCCCCGGCAAGGCGGATACCGCGCACGCCGATGGCTGTCTTCTTCTTATCCGGAACCTCTTCCTTCAGAAAGCGCAGAAAAATGCCGTTCTTTGTCTGCAGCACCACATATTCCATGGGGTCGGCGATCTGTACCAGTACCAACTGGTCGCCTTCTGCCAGCTTTGTGGCTGCTATGGTCCGCTTGGACACATCAAATTCTGTTCCTGCCACCTGTTTCAGCATACCTGTCTTCGTGGCAAAGAACAGCATGGAATCTTTAATTCCGGAGAGGCTGGATACAAATACCATCTGCTCCGCAGAGCTGTCATAGTTGCTCACATTGTCAATGGGTGTGCCTTTATCTCTGAATTTTCCGTAGGGCAGGTCCAGCACCTTGATGGTATGCATTCTGCCGGAATCTGTAAACACACAGATCTTGTCCGTGTTCATACAGGAGAAAATATATTTATTCTCACTGTCCGCAGTCTCCTTATTCCGCTCATAGGCTGCCTTGTCGATGGTCCTGGCATACCCGAAACGATCCATGAGAAAGACAACTTCCATCTCTTCTATTTTCTTTTCCTCGTACACAGCTTCCGCTGCGTTTTCAATGGCAGTGAGACGCTTCTTTCCGAATTCTTTTTTCACGGCTCTGAGCTCGTCGATGATAACGGCTGCCATGGAGTCATAGTTGTTTAAGATATCCTCGTAGCGGGCAATATTTTTCAGCGTGGTCTCATGCTCTGCCATAAGTGCCTCCACTTCCAGGCCGATAAGCTTATAGAGACGCATATCCAGAATAGCAGCCGCCTGTCTTTCCGTAAACCGCAGCTTTCCTGCCTGCCGCTCGCTTGTCTTTGTCTTAAAGCGTATCCCCTCTGTGATACCGCTGACCAGGCAGTTTTTCACCTGTTCTCTGTTCTTGCTTCCCCTGAGGATCTCAATGATCAGGTCTATGACATCACAGGCCTTTATGAGACCTTCCTGTATCTCCTGTTTTTCCCGCTCTTTTGCAAGGAGTGTCTGATACTTTCTGGTAGCCACCTCGAACTGGAAATCCACATGGTACTCAATGACCTGTTTCAGACTTAAGATCTCAGGCCTTCCGTCCGCAACGGCAAGCATATTTACGCCGAAAGTGTCCTCCAGCCTTGTCTTCTTGTACAGCATGTTGGTCAGGTTCTCCACATCCGCGCCCTTTTTCAGTTCCAGCACAATGCGGATTCCCTCTTTTGAAGACTGGTTGGAGATATCCACAATATCCGTGGTCTTTTTTGTCTCCACAAGGGTTGCCACATCGTTCAGGAATTTGCCGATGTTGGCGCCGATCATGGTGTATGGGATCTCTGTGATGACCAGAAGGGTTCTTCCTGCTTTTCCCTTCTCCACCTCCACCTTGCCGCGGAGCTTGATCTTGCCGCTCCCGCTCTCATAGATGGCGGGAAGGTCATCCTTGTTGACCACGATTCCGCCTGTGGGGAAATCAGGGCCTTTGATGTATTTCATCAGCCCCTGCGTGGTGATGGTGTTATCCTTCATATAGGCGATGACACCGTCAATGACTTCGTTTAAGTTGTGGGGAGGAATACTGGTCGCCATACCTACGGCGATGCCGTCCGCTCCGTTTAACAACAGGTTCGGGACCTTCACGGGAAGCACTGCAGGCTCTTTTTCCGTCTCATCAAAGTTGGGAACAAAATCCACCACATTCTTGTCAAGGTCTGCCAGATATACCTCCTGGGTTATTTTCTCCAGACGGGCCTCTGTGTACCTCATGGCAGCCGCCCCGTCCCCTTCTATGGAGCCGAAGTTGCCGTGGCCGTCCACCAGGGTCTGGCCTTTTTTAAACTCCTGGGCCATGACCACCAGGGATTCATAGATTGAACTGTCTCCGTGGGGATGGTATTTACCCATGGTATCGCCTACGATACGGGCACATTTCCTGTATGGCCTGTCATAGCGGATCCCCAGCTCATACATATCGTAAAGGGTTCTCCTCTGCACCGGCTTTAAGCCGTCCCGCACATCCGGAAGGGCGCGGGCGACGATAACACTCATGGCATAGTCAATATAAGACTTCTGCATGATCTCCGAATATTCTGTTCTGATAATATTATCCTGTACGTTCGCCATTTTGCTCCTCCTATATGTCTAATTCCGCATCCTGGGCGTGCTCGTAGATGAATGCTTTCCGGGGAGGCACTTCCGTTCCCATCAGTACCTCTGTCACGTCGGATGCCATACGCGCATCCTCGATCTCCACCAGCTTCAAAAGCCTGGTCTCCGGGTTCAGGGTTGTCTCCCAGAGCTGCTGCGCGTCCATCTCACCGAGACCTTTGTACCGCTGCAGGGTGAAGGGGCCTTTGTGCCTTTTTCTGTAACGTTCCAGAGCCTTGTCGTCATAGAGGTATTCCTCTTTCCCTTTTGCGGGCATGGCTTTATAGAGGGGCGGCATGGCAATGTACACGTGTCCCTCATAGATCAGTTCCGGCATGAACCGGTAGAACAAAGTCAGAAGCAGGGTGGAAATGTGGGCACCGTCCACGTCGGCATCGGCCATGATGATGATCTTATCATAGCGCAGCTTGCTGATGTCAAAGTCATTGCCGTATCCCTCGGAAAATCCGCAGCCGAAGGCATTGATCATGGTTTTGATCTCCGCATTTGCCAGCACCTTGTCAATGGTGGCTTTCTCCACGTTGAGGATCTTACCGCGGATGGGAAGGATGGCCTGGAAGCTTCTGTCCCTGGCTGTCTTGGCACTTCCCCCGGCGGAATCTCCCTCCACAATGAAGATTTCACACAGAGAAGGGTCTCTTTTTTCACAGTTTGCCAGCTTGCCGTTGGAGTCAAAGGAGTATTTCTGCCTGGTCAGCAGATTGGTCTTGGCCTTCTCCTCCGTCTTTCTGATCTTTGCGGACTTCTCCGCGCAGGACAGAATGTTCTTCAGGGTGTCCAGATTTCTGTCCATAAATAAGACAACTTCTTCCCCTGTCACTTTTCCTGTGGCTTTGGCCGCGTCCTGGTTGTCCAGCTTAGTCTTGGTCTGTCCCTCAAACCGGGGGGAGGGATGCTTGATGGACACCACCGCCGTCATTCCGTTTCGGATGTCCGCCCCTGTGAAGTTGGGGTCTTTTTCCTTCAAGACACCTAGTTCCCTGGCATAGTTGTTCATCACCGAAGTGAATGTGGTCTTAAAACCGGTCAGATGGGTGCCGCCCTCTGCATTGTAGATGTTGTTGCAGAAGCCCAGCACATTTTCCCGAAATTCATTGATATACTGGAAGGCAACCTCCACGGTGATGCCCTCGGATTCTCCCTTAAAATAGACAGGCTCATGGAGGATCTCACATTTTTTGTTCAGATCCTTGATAAAGCCCACGATACCTTCCGGTTCATGGAAGGTGATGCTCTCCGGTTCGTCCCCTCTCTTATCCTCAAATACAATGGTCAGCTCAGGATTCAGATAGGCAGTCTCGTGAAGACGGCTCTTCACCTCCGTGGCAGAGAATCGTGTCTTCTCGAAAATCTCCGCATCCGGCAGGAAATTCACCAGCGTACCTGTGGCTTTTGTCCTTCCGAGCTTCGGAAGCAGGCCCTCCTCCAGCTCAATGGTGGGGATTCCCCGCTCATAGTGGTCGTGATGGATATAGCCCTCCCGGCTGATCTTGATATCCAGATATGTGGACAGAGCGTTGACCACAGAGGAGCCGACACCATGAAGGCCTCCGCTTGTCTTATACGCGGAGTCATCAAACTTTCCGCCTGCATGCAGTGTGGTGAATACAAGCCTCTCGGCTGACATCCCCTTTTCATGCATGCCCACAGGGATTCCACGTCCGTTATCCTCCACAGTGGCAGAGCCGTCCCGCTCCAGCGTCACGCGGATATCCGTACAGAATCCGGCCAGATGCTCATCCACCGCGTTGTCTACAATCTCATAAATCAAATGGTTCAAACCTTTCCGGGAAACACTGCCGATATACATACCGGGGCGTTTCCTTACAGCCTCCAGTCCCTCCAGAACTGTGATGCTGCTGGCATCATAGGTTGTTTTTTTTGCCATTCCTGTTCGTCCTTTCTATTTCAGTATACTCTCAATCGCTTTTGCAGCACCGTCATTCTCATTGGTATCTGTCACTGCACTGCTGATCTCCTTCACTCTGCTGCAGGCATTGCCCATAGCCACAGAGTATCCGGCATTTAAAAGCATTTCATAATCATTATTGCTGTCACCCACTGCCATGATCTCTTCCTGTCTGACTCCGATCATGTCTGCCAGCTTTACAATGGCATTCCATTTGCTCCATCTTCCGTGCACCACTTCTATATTATTGGGGATGACGGAAATGGGATGTACACCGGGGAGCATATCTATTTCCCTTATCAGCTTATCCTTTTCTTCCATTTTGGATACTAAAATATGTACCTTTCCCACACGGATTCCATCCTCCGCAAGAAGCTGCCTGTAGTCTGCTGTCATTTTATTGGTGGCAAGAAGCTGGTCACAGTATTCTACCGGAAGACCGCACCTTTTTATCACTTCCTGCCCCTTTGCATCCATATAGGCATCCTGTCCCGCATAGATTTCCACATAGGTATCATACTGTGCCGCAAGCTCGTAAATCTTCCTGACATTGTCCATATCCATTTCATGAAAATACAGGACATCTCCTGTCCTGCCGTCGGTGATAACGGAGCCGTTACCGTTTATGAAATAGGAAATCTCCCGGAAATCTTTTAAAACAAACCGGGCATTGCGGTAGGAGCGGCCTGTTGTGGGCACAATCAGGTATCCTTTTCTTCCCGCTTCCTCCACAGCTTCCCTGGTCCTCTCTGAGATGGTGCAGTCGTCCCGAAGAAGCGTACCGTCCAGGTCAATGGCTATCATTTTTAAATCTTTTCTCATCTTGGTTCTCCTGTTATTTGTTCGGATTCATTCGGCGGCTTTTCACACAGCCAAATACATACGCAGACAGCAGCCCACAGCAGATGCCGATGACAACACCCGCCATTACATCTGTAGGGAAATGCACATACAGGTACAGGCGTGAAAAGGCGATCAGGGCAGCCAGCACATAGGCGCAGATGCCGGCCTTTTTATTGCCCGTAAACAGCGCTGTGGCCGCGGCAAAGGAGGCCTGCGTGTGACCTGACGGAAAGGAATAGTCCTTCGGCACCCGGATCAGCAGCTCCACGGTGTCGTTGATCCAGCAGGGACGCTGCCTGGCCACCAGCGGCTTTAATATCATATTTCCAAACAAAGCGGATAATATCAGCGCCCCCAGCACAAGAACGCCATACTTTCTGTATTTCTTCACACAGAGCAGCACCAGACCAAGTACGATCCAGAACCATCCTGCGTTTCCAAGGGATGTGATAAATACTAAAATTTTGTCCAGCAGAGGGGTATGTATCTGCTGCAAAGCATCCAATATCGTAAATTCCCAACCCATATCTTTTTCCTTTCTGTTTCGGATTCGTCCTATATCATAACTTATTTTGGGGATTTTTTCAAATCTATTCTGTAATTCGGTAAATATGTGGGGTGACGGCAAAAAACCTCCGGCTCCGGGATGGGAGCAGAGGCTTTTATCAACTGATATTTAAATGACTCCTGTTATCAAGAATAACACTGCGGTTCCCGCGCAAAACAAGAAGATACCATTCATTTTCAAAAACCAGTATCTTTTTACTTTTCTACGGAAATCCTCTGTAAATCTTTCGTTGTCAGACCTTCCTGCCAGGCCATACCACAGGTTTTCCATGATCAGGCCAATCAGTGCCTCCATTACAAGAATGCCCGCCGCCGCATAAAACACAAGCATTCCAAGAGCAGCACTGCCTTCCCGATAACTTTTTTTGACAGCGTTCATGTCATTCAGAGATTCTCCCTGAATTTTCTTTACAAGTTTTTCAATCTTTGGCAGCGTCTCCGCAGAAGAAATTCTGATGCAGATTCCGTCATAACTCCCTGCCATCTCCCCGGTCTCCCTTATGATCCGCTCTGCCATATCCCCCGAAATGTAAGCAGCGTTCTTTTTGCTTTTCCTGACATGTGAAAACATGTAATCCTTTTGCATGTATGTTCCTTTTCCCACTGAAAAAACGGCCTGACCGACAGCTCCTGATTTTAATAGTCCCCATTTTTCCGGCAGAAATATGGTATCCTCTGCTATATCAGAATCATAATTCCGGCTGATACCATATAAGTCAAAATCCTTTTTTTCTTCCCCTGACTTCAGGCTTGCCTGCAGTTTACAGAGAGGATATACGGTTTCTATATCCTTCCATCCTTCTATTTCTTCCACCGCTTCCTGTGATATCTGACAATTTACGATCCAGACTTCCTGTTTTTTGTAAGCAGCTCCTATTATTTTATACTGCTCCTTCGGCAGTACCACAGCAACCGCAAACAGAATGGAAAAAAAGAGCAGTATCCATTTACAGCAGCTTCTCTCATAGCATTGTCTGCCGATATAACTCCACTCACTTACCATGCGTTTTCTTAACCTTTTTTATAAAATAAACCAGACAGATCAGTATGATCTCAGCCAGTAATCCTATGGTCACCCACCACTGTACCGACATGTTCTGCCCCTCCTCCTTCTTGTCGGTGTCCGAAAGCAGTATCGGAGGCTGCAGCTCTGTCGTGAATGGGATTTCTTCCGTATATTCCTCCCCTGATTCATCACTGTAGCAAATGCGGTACACACCGTTTATCTCTCCGTATTTTTCCTTGCCTTCCCTGCCGTCCACCAGTAAAATACCGTCGCAGGCAGCAGCGTCCCTGCTCTCTATCTCTCCGATAAACAGGGTGTTTTGGAGTCTCAGACCATCCGCTTTTGCGGAAACTGTCACATTGTAAGCTTTCCCTGCTCCTGTGTTCATAAAGTTTCCCTTGATCGCAATGGCATCCCCCACATAGATCTTCTTATTCGGTTTTGTTATCTCCGGAGTGATTTTAGGTGTTTTCCGTATTTTAACAGTGACTGTTCCCTCCTCTGTCAGCGGTTCAGCCTCCGAATTTTCATAAGAAGCCTTATACTGAAGAGTAAAAGCGTCTGTCTCTATCCCCATCTGGATCAGCACCTTCACAGGAATCTCAATGACCTCCTTACACCTGATACTTTCAAAATACCAGACCGTACTTTCATTTAAAATGGAGATGTTCTTTTCCTGACTTAAAACGGTAAGGCTGACATTATGGATACCTTCCTTTTCGTTCATATTTTGAAACTGCAGGAGTAAGGATACGCTGTCTCCGGGGATGATTTCTTCTTTGTCGCAGGTTGTTCCTGTATGAAGCAGTTTAGGGGACTCTTTCTTCTTCTCAGTCTCTTCCTGCGGTACGCTTTCCTCCTGCTGTCCTCCCTGAAAATCCATTTCGTTTCCTTCCGGGTCTGTCGGTTCATTCTCTTCTCCGTGTTCCGGGACTTCCTCCCCCTCTGTCATTTCCTCCTCTTTCTTTTCGGAAATATTCACATAAGTGGTGAAAGTCTGAGCAAACTTCTCACCCCCTGTACTTTCTCCTGAGATTTCCCAGATCACAGGAAAAGTGCCGCCTTTTCTCTCCTGCTTTAATTCCAGCGTCAGCTTCACGTAATATACAGACTTCTTTTCATCTGTTCCGGTAACCTGTATTTTTTCTTCCTTTATACGCATGTCATAATTCTTATACACAAAGGGATTTCCCTGTGTATCACCTATATTTGGACTCACCCGAATCTCTTTATTTAAAATCTTACCTCTGTTTAAAAGAGGCAGTATGATTTCAACACTGTTCTCTTCTTCTATTGGTATGTACCCATTGCTGTAGGAGGTATTCATCCCCTCGTATACCGTCTGGTTATCTATATACAACTCCACACCTGCGTTATCTTCCTGGTCCGGTACTTCCTGCTCTTTATCTTCTGCCTGTTCCGTAAGCACGGACGCTGAAAACGTGTCGGGCACGGCTGCCATAACTGACTTTCCAAACAGAATCCCCATAAGGATTCCTGCCAGGATTATGCTTTTTTTCATTTTGTCAACACCTCCAGACGTCCATTGTCTATTTCACAGACTTCATCGCACAGAATGTCAATATCCTTTTGATTATGGCTGACCAGCAGAATTGTTTTTCCCTCCTGCTTCAGCTCCTGTATCAGTCTGCGTATTTCCTCAATCCCTTTTTTATCCAAACCGTTAAACGGCTCGTCCAAGATAAGAATATCCGGGTTTTCCATAATGGCCTGGGCAATCCCCAGACGCTGGCGCATACCAAGAGAATATTTCCCCACGTTCTTTTTCAGATTCGGGTCAAGCCCCACCTTGCAGATAGCATTTTTGATGTCACCATTATTTATTTTTCCGTTGAGTGCCGCCAGGATACGGAGATTTTTCATTCCCGTCATGTTCGGCAGAAAACCGGGGCTTTCTATTATGGCACCAATATTTTCAGGAAAGTCCACATCCCTGCCGATCTGCTTTCCCCTGACGAAAATCTTTCCGGAATCAGGAATCAAAAAGCCGCAGATGCATTTCAACAGAACCGTCTTACCACTTCCGTTATTTCCGATCAGGCCATATATCTTCCCGGCCTTTAGTGTATATGTAATATTTTTTAATACCTGTTCATCCCGAAAAGATTTGCAGACATTCTCAATGATAATAATATCTTCACTCAATTCTCCAGGGTCCCTCCGAAATTAAAATTATATTTCCGCATACCTTTAAGAGCCAGAAGCAGCAGTAAAAGCAAGAGCGCAGAAGCATACAAAACGCTCTGCCCGACAGACGGCAGCTCATCATACCCAAAATTATGCAGATGGTAAGTGGCCTGTCTCAAAGGGGATGCCCATCCTGCGATCACGTACAGTTTATACCGGTCCTGTTCGCTGATATGGAACAATTCTCCGATCAGTTCCGGACTCAGAAGCACTGCATAAAGGTTAAAAACGATACCTGCAGCCATCCCCGCTGTATCTGACAGTATGATCCTAAATACAAACATAAAAAACACCATGAGACAAGAATATAGAAAAATCAAAGTGAATATGATTACCATACATTGAAACGGCCGTGACATTTCTATAGTTCTGGCAGAAGATGCCAAAGATAAGGTTTCACCTGCATCTGAAAAGGCCAGCTTCACTGCTGTCTCACTCCACTTATTTCCTGTAAAACAGCGCTGCCCGCAGATTATTACCGTTGAAAGCAATATGAGCACCATATAAATCCCTGTACCCAAAATCACATAAAGTACCTGACCTGCCAGCCACACTTTCCTACTCATACGCATGAGATGATAAGGTACCTCCTTGCCCAGATATGGGACATCGGAAAACAGCAGCAACAGAACCACTGAGATCAAAAGAACAGCATAGCTGTCATCAAAGGTCCAGATAAATGGTTCAAAAATCTGCATGGTTGTTTGATGCTGTTCTGAAAAATCCAGTATTCTGCCCAACAGGATATAGCAGATAATAAAATTAAGGCAGAAAGCAGTCCATACTCTGGAATTATGTCTCCACAGCCGAAAATAAAAGGCCACTACCATACCTGTCTGCTTTATTTTAATCATTTCCGTACCTCTTATATACAATGACAGCAAGAATCGAATTAACAGCAGCGCACAAAAGAAGAAGGAATAGCCACTGACCGTATTTGCCCCCGTACCATTCTTGTTCTTTCAGAACCCATAAATAAGGATTTACTATCTTCAGGTCTTTAAAAAAGCGCTGGTTCATAATAACAAGAATATAAAATCCAATAAAGGGTGCCAGATAAGACAGATACATGCTTTTCATGGTATAAGACACTGTCATGGCAAAGCTGCTCCAAAAAAAGTTGTACAACAGATACGTGATCCCACCGGATAATATCCCTCTAACGGATTCCATAATTCCAATCTCTCCGGGTAAAATCTCCTGCGGGCTTAAAAACAGGAATTGTTTTACAGCGCATAAGAAACAGGCCGTTATAAAGAGCAAATTGACCGCGCAAAAATTGACGGCAATCTTACCTTTTATATAATCCATCCGCCTTTCGCGGCAAAAGCAGGGATAATAAAATCTGCTCTCAAAATCCTCTCTGAGACTTGCCGCATATACCGTTCCGCTGACAACAGCAAAAAACAAAACCGTACGCTGATCATGGATCGTCAAATTAACCAGGTGAAGCCAGTATCCACGGGCGAGCCGTTCTTTTTCTTCTGCCAGACGGCAAATACTTTCTGCCTGCAGCAGCATGGCTGAAATCACCAGGAAATTAACTCTGTAAAAACGTTTATGTTCCAAAACACGAATCAGTTCCGCCCGTATATATCTCATATGATTTCCCGCCTGTGATTCTGTCAGTACCCTGCCTGTCTGCTGATAATGCTCCCGTCTACTGCATTGATCGTAAGGTACGTGGTTTTATAGATACTTTCTTTATCTGTCTTTTCCAGATTATAAACGGAATTTTCCGGCATGCTTTCCCAATAGGCATAGCCGCAGAAATCCCAAACCGGAATGGTCAGATATTCCCGGTTGTTGTTTTTATTTACCACATACATGTAAGACAGATAGATCTGGGTAATCTTCAGATAAGTCTTCTCTCCCGGCGCTTTCCATGATTTGTTCATAATATTGGAGGCCAGAAATTCTTTCACCTGGTCAAAGCTGCATATGGAAACATCCTCATTTACGCACTCCATTACCTGGGGCGGCATAGTTACATTCATGCCGATGACACCTGATGCATCCACCTGTATATGGTCCTCTGTCTGCTCCATATGGGCACTGTATTCTTCCGGTGTTTCTGCCTGGTCTGTCTGCACAGATGCTTTTTCCTGAAGATAGAAATTTTCTATTCCGCCCATCTTCCTTTTATAACTGATGTCGTAATACCCTACAATATTTCCATCCACAACCTGGGCTTTCTCCTCTATCCCCATAACTTCCAGATTCCCCAGTTCCAGGGTCTGTATCACTTCCTGCGCTTTATTGACTGCTTCCTCCCGGGAGATATCTGCCGACCATTCTCCCTCCACTGCATTGTATGCAGGGCTGTAATTCATGAATTCTACCCTGTCTCCCCTGTCAGCATCTTTATAAAGGAAAATGCGGGCTGCCTCTGCCCTTCCCAAATCACTCTGAAGCTCAATGGAACCGTTCTCATCAAAGGTAATGCCCTGAATGGAAACAGGCGCAGCCTCCCCTTCCTCTGTACCAGAGTCATATAATTCTTCAGATTTCTTTAATTGCGCCTTTAATTCTGCGAGTTGTTCTTCCGGCGTTCCATCTCCCTCGTTTATAGCGGATTGTTCCCCGCTTTCCAGCAGCGCTATCTCCTGTCTGAGTGAAATAATCTCATCCATAAGCTCCTCCTTCGATGTCACTGCGCCCAAAGGATAACAGGCTGTATCCCCGGCAAAATAATGGATCGTATTTTCTATCTGTTCCTGTGTCATTTCTGATGGTTTGACTTTTTCACTGATGATTTTATCTGTATCCGGAATATGTACATCCGCGTCCACCTGTACGGCCACGCCGTCCGCTTCCATTTCATACTGATAATGTGCCGGAACAGAGGCCAGATTCTCTGCTGTCCCGGCAGAATCCTGTTCTGTCTTCTGAGCATTATTCTTCATCTCCTGCTCCAAATCCTGTTCTTTTTTATTCTTGACAAGATCTTCTTTTGGTGTTTCCTGGCAGCCGGTGAGGCTGATAAGTACAAGGCTTAATATTGCGGCTGTAAATGATTTTTTCATTTTGCTGTCTCCTCCCTGATTTTACCTTTGCTATCATTTCCTTTGCACTTAAAACTACTATCATAACGCTGAATACCAATCCATATTAATATAAATCCAACCAGTGTAATTATAAACAACTGCGATATATGTACACCAACTGGAATATCATATGTTGTAATTTCATAAGGCAATAAAGGTATTATATATATCATAACTGATTGCATATTGTCTGGAAATAAAATAAAAAAATAAAAGCCTAAATAGTACAACAGTGTAGGCAATGTCCATAAAATACATTTATTATGCAAATTCATCGCTAATCCCATACCTAGAATTCCTATTATTCCTCCGAATAAAAATGAATGAACAATAAATAAAACACAGTATAATGTCAGTGATCTATAATAAACATTTGAGAATGGTCCATTTAGAAAGGTTACCATAACCGAATCCTTTGGTGATATACAATAATATAAAAATAGTGTAATTAAATGGGCCATCACATAAATACCACCTGATATAATAAAAGATTCGAAAATTTGAATTAAATAAAATTTTTCATTAGATACCTTTAAACGTATCTGATCAAAATATCTATTTTGTATGTCTTCAAAAATAATATTAGGGTATACTAACATGACTACAAATGGTGCACATACAGACATAATTCCATTATTCTTGATGCAAGAAAAAATAAACATATTCAACACGCCAATATGATCCATAGCATTCAACGAATATAAAATACTATTTCTTTTCAACGTACAAATAGAACTTACTATAATTATTAAGATTGCAACATAGGTCTCTTTCCTTGCAATGACCCGATAAAGGTTACATTTTGTCAAAGTACTTATCATAACTTTTATCACCATTCTTTTCTACTAAATATCCATTTTTCAATTCCAATATACGATCACATAAAACTTCTATGTCCTCATTATTATGGCTTGTCATTAAAACAACAGAGCCATTTTCTGTTTTTAATTTTCTAATCAAATTATGGATAACCACAACACTTTCTTCATCCAAATTATTTGTAGGTTCGTCCAAAAGTATTAATTTAGGCTTTTCCATAACAGCAGCCGCTATCCCTAATTTTTGTCTCATACCTAAAGAATAATTTTTTAAAACTTTTTTATCATCAGGATCTAAGCTCAGTTCTTTCATGCATTCTATAATATCTTTCTTAACAACTTTTTTATTAAATAAAGACAACAAATATAAATTTTTATATCCTGAAAAATTCGGTATAAATGAAGGATATTCAATTAATGCTCCTAATTCATGTAAATTATCATTCTTATTAATATCACATTCCAAGATTTCAATTCGTCCCTGGTCACTTGTAAACAAACCCGTAATGCACTTAAATAATACACTTTTACCTGATGCATTTGCACCAACTATGCCTACTATTTCTGGCTTATCAATTTCTAAATTTATATTATTCAACACTACAGAACCTTTCATTATTTTTGTCAAATTAGAAATTTTTAGAATCTTCATTTAGCTTAACACCACCACTCTCTTAGTATTTTACATTTTTAGCAAAAAAATCTTTTTTCATTGTTATAAAATATAAAATCGTCATAACGATAAAAATACCAAATATCCAATATAAAATTGAATCACTTATAGGAAAACGTTTAGAATCAAATGCCATCGGTGCGACGGCCTCTGTATATATTATCCTTGTATTTTCTATAGGTGTAACACCTAATGGTAACAAAATATCAAAAGACTCATAAAAAAATCTGTCTACAATCGACACAATAAATACCATTATAAATCCCATAGGATTATTCTTACATATTAGGTTGACACAAAAAATCATAATATTAAGAAATGATATTCTAAGTCCTGTAAGCAGTATTATTTCACCTATCACTTGAAAGTTCTGTAAACTTTTTAGTTCTGGAAACTGTCTATCAATAAAAAAGCCTCTATATCCTTCCATTATACCCACAATACATGCGACTGCTAAATAAATACATACCATAATAAAAGATATCCAAATAATATAAATACTGATTTTGTAAAACCATTTTTTCCTTCCTCCACTTTTTAATATAATCATATCTTCAAAAGTGTTTTGAGCATCATTATAAACATCAGCACTTAATATCATTATAATCATCAAATAAAAATAATCTATTGTTTTAGCATCGTTAAAGTGCATAACGATAAATTCCAACAATGTAAATTCTAGTCCTTTATATAATCTTATATCAATATTTATAAATATAAAAATAACAATTATAAATAATATTTTACGCCACAAAGGCATACTATATAGCTTATATTGTATCATCCTTAGCATAGTTTTTACTCCAATAAGGTATAATGAAATTTTTTTGTGCACCATGTATCATTTCATACCAACCATCAATTTTCAATTCTTTTTTTTCTTCTTTTATAAAAACCCAAAATGAAACTGAATTACTTCCTTCTATATACAAATCATTTTCAAAATATTTATTTTCAGATGATGCTTTTACATTCAAATTTATATCTATATAAAGTCTATACCTATTTTGATTATTAACATTTTCTTTTTGCACATAATCGCAAGGCATAATCGAGGCATAATTAATAATAGACGTCAGCTTATATTCATTTACGATATATGGAATATATTTATTTAAATCACATGTTTCCATCTCATTAATAAAACGCTGCGTATATATTTTATTTGAATTACCAAATTTTTCTGGATTTATTTCTCTATGCCAATTATATCGATCGCTAAGAAAAGAATTCACTAAATGCATTAAATCATCCTTTTCTTTCCCTATGACTTTAGTAGGTTTTACATCAAACCATTCCTTGTTTCGCTCATCGTCAATCGCTTTTGTAATTATATAATATTTGTACTCTTCCAGTGTAACTTCTGTTTCAGGATTATTTAGATGCATATATAGAGGTTCTTTGTTCTCACATCCACAACAAAAAATCGTACTAATAAGTATAGTTAAAAGCTTAAGCTTTCTGTTCCTTTTTTTCACTATCAGCACCTCATAATATCGTGTCCCAAAACCAAATCTTTTGTGTTTTGGGACACTTTTCCTTACAGTCTACTCAGCGGTTTCAAATTCGCCAATCAATGTCAATGGATTCCCAGTATGTGAACTGGCAGCTTTGTAACAAAAAGCATTGCCTTTTGCACGATATTGTGAATACAACTTTCCATATGTCGGGGTCTCTCCTACTCCATTAACATATTGCATTGCCTGAGTACTTCTATCTGTAAGATATAAACGCCATGTATAATTAACACTTCCCAAAGACTGGCTCTCATAATAACCTGTATTATTGGAATCTTCAGCCGTAGTTCGATATCCCATATTCACATCTGTACCTGTCGAAAATGCATAACTTGTAATTCTATAAAACGAATATGGTGTTGCTTTCACCTCTTTTGCCGAAGTTGCAAACATCATACCAAAAACACAAGACGTTGAAAGTATACCAACCGAAAATTTTTTTAATGTTTTATTCAATATTTTCCCCTCCTATTCTTAACTTTTACCTGATGATACATTATACTTATCATCTCCGCATAATTTCCTAACACTACATAAAGTAGTATCTGATAATTGACTATTATAGGTTCTATGCGGCGTTTTAAATTGTTCCGCTTCTGATTTTATTTTTCATTAGTCTCCTCCTCTTTTTTATTTATTGCAATTGTACAAATGAGTACAATACAATTTTAGTGTTTAATTCCAGTATGATTTTACTATTCTTCTGTACTTCTAACATAATCAACAGCTACCCATCCATACTGATGTGTTAATTGACATTGACAACATCCCCTGTTTTAAAAAAAGTAGATGTTCTAAGTGGCGACTATACAAGTTTTGCCAGTGGTTCTGTTCTGTTGGTTCTATAATTACTGCATTTGACTGCTCAACGTCTAATTGAGTTGCCTGAACAGGCATACTTTCAAACGCCGTTATACATAAATACACCAACATATATGAATTTTCAGCATACTAAAATTTACGTAGAATTATTTTTATAGATTATTTTTTTAATCGAGGTCTATACATATGAAACACAAATATTTTTTGTCATACATTTATACGATTTTTATTATTACTGGGATAAAGGCTCAATAATTCTATTTACTTCTTTAAATTCATTTCACTTTTTAATAAATTTATTATATAATATAAAAAGAAATAATATATGAAAAAGGCATGAACGTACGAAAAAACTACATAAACGTATTGGGAGATACAAAGCCATTAAGCGAGATCTGCAGATACAATAAAAAATAATTCCAGCAGATTACAATTTTATGCTTCCTTTGAAAATACTTTTAGGATAAAACCTTCTTCTTTAAGATGATAACCGGGCAGGTACGGCCTGCCCGGTTGAGGTTATCCTATGACAACAATTCTTGCCCGGATATAGAAATGTAATTTTATAAGTAATTCTAGTCATTGTCATTTGTGGTATAAAGCAATGTTGGATAGCTTTAGAAATTTTCTTACTCAACCGGATAACAACGGCTATTTTTTTCAAGTCCACCTACGAACAGACTATTCTAACACAATAATAATAATAATAAATATAAGTAAAATCGCAAAGGCGATTCCGCCAATAAAAATCGCGTCCTCAAGTCTATCTACCCTACGTTCTCTTTCCTCACGGTTACGATTTCTTTTTGCTTCTATTGAATTAAGTTCAAAAAATTCTTTTATCTCATCGTCTTTTACTTTATTCTCCAATAGTTCCCCTCCATCTTTTGAAAAACACTCATAAAGACCAGATTCTCATCACTGGAATATTTATCTGTATTTCTTTCCAAGCCGAATGCATGGATTAATTAACAGCGTTATTTCTCTGTATTTTTTTATCAAATTAATCCCTTTTAGCTTCTATATCATTTACCATGTGCGTCTGCATGCAACCGGTGTTCCACACCAATCAATAGATGTTATTACAATACCTGTCCTAGAATTTAATGCATGCACTACCTGACTATTTCCAATATAAATAGCCACATGACCCGGGCCATCATAATAAAATACCAAATCACCAGGTTTAAGCTGACTTGTGCTAACAGAAGTTCCACTTTTCACCTGATCATTAGTGCTTCTTGGCAAAGAAATACCAAAATGTTTAAAGATACTTTGTACAAATCCGGAACAATCAGCTCCATTTGTCAGACTTGTTCCGCCGTACACATAGGGATTTCCTACGAATTGCACAGCATAGTCCACAATCTCTTTTCCTTTATTTGTAGGCGCATTATCACTAATCAATTCTCCACTGCTCGCAAATGTATAAGTAACCCCGTCGATAACTCTGGTCCCTGTAATCATTGCTCCGCTAGAGTCCATGTAATACCATTTGCCACCCACAGCGGTCCATCCAACCGACATTGCTCCACTGGCAGTCATATAATACCATTTCCCATCAACCTGAATCCATCCGGTAGCCATCACGCCGCTTGCATTAAGATAATACCATTTGTTTCCATCATTAAGCCATCCCGTCTGCATCCAACCAGCATCATCAAAATGGTACCACGAGCCGTTTATGTATTCCCAGACATTTTTGGAATAAGAACCATCCGTGTGTTTGTACCACCAACGTCCGTCGGATGCCTGAATCCAAGTACCAGGAATTGTCGTTGGTGTATTTCCATCACCATTTCGAGTCATCATCATTTGTTCCCTGACGCTGTCAGGAATTGTAATATCAGGAAGATTTTCAGCTGGGTCTGGAATATTATTCTCCTCCAGCAAAGATTCCTCTATTGTCTCGTCATTTTCACCATATTCTTCCGATATTATATCAGGTGTGTCTATAATGCCTTCATCGTTCCCATTTTCCGTGGCAAATACAGGCACAGTCATAGCCATGGTCATTATAGCTGTGGTGAATAACATCATTACCTTTTTTTCTTTCATCGCGCTTTCTCCTTTGTTCTTTTATTTATATATAAATCTTTATTATCGTATCTAGAATTTGACAATAAAGAATTTATATCTATATATTCCTCTACTAGAGTTACAAAAATATTATATTTTTATTATATATAAAAATGCTATAGTTTTTCGTTAATAAGTTTCTATCAAAATATAAAATAGATAATATATATTTTAATGTATTTTATAACGACATTATAGCATTTCATATCAAAATAACAGTAAAATTGTACAAACGTTCCGTTTGATTACTTTAACGTTAGAGTGGGTATAGTATTTTTAATATTCGTAACTTTGTAATAACGTTATTACTTTTAGGAATCGGTAAATATGAGTAAAAACCTTCGGCTCTAAAATAGGATATTAATATTTTTTACTAATTATATTTACTTCAATTGTTGTCTTTATGTGCAGATAATTTTTCAGAAGTATAAAGATTCTTAAAACACTTGACGGAGCGGTCATGCTTCCACTCCATTACTTTAAAAGTCAGTTATGATGTTTGGATTATTTGCAATGTAAATAAGAAAACGGGAACAGACGAACTATGTCTGCCCCCATCTGTTTTAGCTATATACAGTTACAGCATTACATGAATGCGATTAAATCCCCAATAATACTGCCCAAGTTGCTCTTCCAACAATACCATCCGTACTTAATCCGTTTCTATGCTGAAGTTCAATAACTGCTGCTTCGGTACCATCTCCAAAAGAACCGTCAATTCCACCAGTTACACCAATGTGGAAGAAGTCAGAAAGTCTTTCCTGTACCAGTTTAACCAAAGCGCCCTGACTTCCGAACTGTAATGTCGGGCAGGCATTAAGTGTGCCCGTTCCAGGGATACCATCAATATTTCCAGGATTATAGCCAGCTGCTAATAAAGCGCGCTGTAAACGTGTTACCCACTTTTCACGACCATCCCATTTCCCATCTGGACCTACAGTATAGCCATCAGGTGTCATCGTGTTAACAAGCATAGCCCCATCATTTCCAAAATAATAAAGGTTTTCTTTCCAACAGTTTGTCTGCATTTTCCCGCTTACGGGATCACAGTAATACTGTTTACCATTCCATTCAAACATTCCTGTATACATCCAACCAGAAGGATCAAAAAAATACCAATATCCATTGATGTATTCCCAACCATTTGCTGTATATCCGCCATCGGTATGCCGATACCACCACTTTCCATTAGAACTCTGAATCCATTCACCTGGGATTGTAGTTCCCTTAGTTGCTTTAGGCTGTGTTACATTTTTCTTCATTTCCATAGTTATACCTCTCATAATTTTAATTATTAATTGACAGTTACACATAGATGTTCAGCTCATTTTCTGAAGCTAATTTTCTATTTTGAATGCATTCATATTATAAAGAGGAAATAACATATAAATTGTAAACAAAAAGCCAGAAATAATCCGGCTTTTACTTAACTGCTACAATATTTAGGATACACATATTCACATAATTCTGGTTCTTTCTCATCACCTTCTCTTATAATTCGGTCCGATATTACTGATCTTCTGTACTTTTGACATAATCAACAGCCACCCATCCATACTGATGTGTTAATTGACGTTATCAACTCAGCCAAACATAGCCATTTTTTGTAACCTGGTTGTCCAAATTCATTATACCTACACTTTGCAAAATAACTAAAACTGTAGAAGATAAACTTGGCGTACTTCTAAAACGCATATCATCCCCTGTCACAATAAAAGTAGATAATCTAAGTGGTGACTAAACAAGCTTTAAGATTCACTTAAAATCCTTACGGATGTGGTCATAGCCATACTCTTTATTATATTGAAACACCTTTCTCCAAAAACAGTGCAAGAAACGGTCTGATAAGGGCTGTGTATCTTCCTTGGTCACATGGAGTACATACTGGGAATTCAGTGCACCACGCCGGAAGAATTCTATCATCACCGCCTCCAACTGATGATACCACTGTTTCAGGAGCAGTACAGAGACATGCCTACGGATTTCAATATTAGTTCTGGATTCCTCTTCACTAAGCAAATTTTAATCAATATCAGGATATACAATATCCCCGACAAGCCTAGGTTGATAACAATGCATAGGCATACTCTGTGGTAAACCACGCTTGCATAAAATCCCTATATTTATCACTTTTAAAATTATATTACTAATCATTTTTCCTCCCTAATTTTGCATAAAAATTATATTACATCTAGAACATTTATTAGCTTTATGTTAGTATAATATCATAATCAACTTTTCTTTTAAAAAAAATGTATAATCGTTGTATTTTATTGCATAAACGATAGGAGGGAAACTATGATTTACTTTTTTATATCAAGCTTCTTAGGTGTTTCCGTTACGATTTTTACATGCATACATATGTTATATTACGATTTAACTTACTCATTAAAGATAGCTTTATGGACTGGGGGTTTAATCCTATCTCCTGTTACAGCGTATTTTATCAATGAATATTCTACTTATTTATTAATTGCATACATATTATTAATTATAATTACCAATAAACAATACTCCTTAATAAACTGTTTTTTATTCCTTATAGGATACTTAATACAGGTTACTCTAAATTATATTTGTCTACTATTGGTATACCTTTTTTTTAATGTAAATTTTTCAGAATTCAATTTCACTCAAAGCATGATTTTCATTATATTTTACGTCATTCTATGTTGTTATATAACGCGTAGAATAGGCGTTTTTATAAAAAAACACCTATCAATTACATACTTTACTGAACATAAAAATATGTTGATAATAATTGTCATTTTTGTTATCTCTTGCGTTTCGTTATTTATATTTAATTTTTCATTTAGCGAACAATTAGGTTATCCTACTTACTTTACTTTTATAAACTGTTTTTTATTTCTATCGTACTTTTCTTTAACTATTGTATTAATTTATTATATAGTAAGATCCGTCAAAAGAGAGGCATTAGAAAAGCAAAAATCAGCAGAATTAAAAATTCTACAGGAATACACCGTTAAACTGGAAGACCTTTATCAACAAATGCGTTCCTTCAAACACGATTACATAAACATTCTGGCTACCCTGGATTGTTATATAGAACAACGGGACTTTGATAGTCTGGATGAATACTTTCATAATAAAATTCTACCCACTGGAAAACAATTTTCCAAAGATACCGCGTCGCTAGGAAGACTTGCAAATATACAAATTTTAGAACTAAAAAGTATACTATACCAAAAGCTCATGCGTGCATCCTCTCTTCATTTGCAGTTGAATATTGATATTCCCACTCCGCTTATTTCTCTTGGTTCTATGGATCCTATAGATTTATCCCGGCTAATGGGTATTTTTCTTGACAATGCCATAGAAGCCGCATCTGACACTGAAGAAAAATATTTATTTTGTGGTCTTTTACAAAACGAAGGTAATACGATTATCTGTCTTATAAATTCTTGTAATTTAAAAGGTATCCCTATCGAGAAACTATATGAAAATGGTTTTACAACCAAAGATACGGGACAGGGGATTGGACTTTCTAATGCCAAAGAGATATTAAATAAATATCCAGAAATTATACATCGTACAGAATGCAGAGATAATCACTTTACCCAGGAGCTTCATATTCCACAATGATAAGAAATAGTATCTTAATAACCAAAACAGAAGCAGGGGTATTTCCCCAATGTCATTTAGTTAAGACATTTTATTGATAGCTCATCATTAGGCAGAGATTCGGACTTCTTATCTCTGCCTATTTTTTTATTTTTGAAAGAAGATTTTTCTGTATTCAGGTAACACAAAAAGACGATTGCCATCTGTCTGAAAAAGAGATATACTTTTGTAGAAGTTAAACAACTCGGTACAGGAAACTTACCGCTGACTTTGTTCTGACTTTGCGAGGGTCTGAACGTCCTGGTCTGACAGGTAAAAGATTCTTCTGTATCAGTTTCTCAACATCAGGTGGAGAAATATCATTCCGCAGAAAATAACGACATATATGAATCGCTATCGTGTAATTCATCTGGTAAATATGTTTTTTATCCTTTTGGTGGATTACCACATGCATCGTGATGATTTCACACTAATTGTATAGGATCAGACGTGCATAAATTTCCTGCATGATATACTCCACCTTTTTTGAATGAAAACAGCTTAACCCAATTGCATATTTCAATTCCCTGAAAGATGTTTCAATTCCCCCTCTCATTTTATAAATCTTTTTTATCTCTTCCGCAGGGAATTCTTCCAGATGCAGGTTTGTGATAATAGACTCGTAAGAATCTTCTGAAACAGCAAATCTTACCACCCGGAAATTCAGGGTATAAAATTTTCTATCATGTGAATCCAGGTAATCGAAGGAACTTGTTTTTGGAAGAAACTTATATTGTTCCGGATTGGCTTTTATTTCATTTGTCTGTTTCCGAATCAGCACAAGTTGCATGGAATGGTCAAATTCATCCTCATCAGGAAGCATAAAGCTTCCAGTCATACTGCTCTTTCCCCCATCTTTAACACGAATCAAATAATGCATTCCTTTTTCCTGGACATGGGCGAAAATGTTATAGATTTCATACCCTCTGTCAGCAATAAAAATTGTTTTGTTCTGTCCCTGACAGCGGTCAATCATCAGAGTCATTGCCAGAGACTCATTTTCTTTCCGCGCGGGCTGTATCAAAACATTTGTATAGCGTTTTTCACACAAGTCATAGAGCGCATTGAGGTGGATCTGGTTATATCCCCTATCCATTGCCTGTGATTGAAAATAAGTATCGGTATCCTTTGGATTACGGGCAATATTTAGATCAGAACCATCACAGGCCAATAGTTGATAACCTTTATAATTCTTTTGAAATGGAACAAGAGAATTAAATTCATAGAACAAAATTGAAATGCCTCCAGAAGCAGTTTGGTTCTTTGCTGATTAAAAGCCGAAGCAGAAGGAGTATCAACGGAAAACTGAAAATAATCCAATAATTCTTTTTTTAAACTGGCACTTTCCATGGAAAGAATTAATTGAACGGTAGCCGCAAAATTAAGTTTTCTTCTTCTTGAAAAATCAGTGTCCGGATTCTTAGAAAATAACCACGGGACAGCCGCCATCTGTTGGATAAGGGATAATAGATTGTTTTTTACATATTCAGCAAATATCATAGGTGTACCTCCAAAATGTAATACATTCAAGAGGCTTCGCCGCACATTTCCTCATGCTTGTCAAGCACTTTTCAGAAATAATCACAAAAAAAGAGCAGGGTACATAATTTTATATACCTTGCTCTGTAAAAGATGTTATTCCAATGTCTTAACTAAATGACATGGGTATTTCCCCCTGCTTCTGCTTAGCATACCATAAAAATCAGATGATTTAATTATTAGCAAGCTGCTCAAACGTATTTCCGCCTGCAATACCATCAACATCCAATCCACACATACTCTGGAAAGAACGAACTCCCTGTTCTGTTGAAGGCCCAAAATCATTGTCAATTCCATTGGTTAATGTGATTCCATGTGCATATAAGCCAATCTGAAGGACACCTACATATGAGTTGTTATCACCCTGAGAAAGCGGATGTGCTGCACAGGCAGATGCTGTATTGCTACCCCATATACCGTCTGCAACAAGTCCTGAACCATAAACACTGTTCAATGCCTTCTGAATTGCACAGACGTAAGCCTCCTGACTTGCCGGTCCCCAAATTCCATCTACACTTAAACCGGCATTATATCTGCTATTCAACGTACTCTGCGCAATACCTGCCGCACTTCCTGCACCTCCTGAAGAACCAGATGAGCTGACATAATCCTGATGCATATAACCAATTCCAATTCCTTCTGCTTTAATATGTATCCATACACCGGAGCGGGTTCCATCTACTTCAAACATATTTCCTTTATTCAGATATCCAATAACTGTTCCATTAGGTGTTGCGCGTACACGTACCTCATCACCAGTACAATATCCGGTTCCTGTCCGGTTCCATGAAGAACTGCTTCCATCATAAACCACATAATCTTCATGCATATAACCAATTCCAATTCCGGCCACTTTAATATGTACCCATACACCAGACTTTGTTCCGTCTACTTCAAAGCGGTTTCCTTTATCCAACATTCCTATAACTGTACCTCCCGGGGCAGCACGTACATATACACTGTCTCCCCCGCACGTAGCTGTCCCTGTTGCTGTCCATGAACTGCTTCCTCCATCATAGGATACATAATCTTCATGCATGTAACCAACTCCGATTCCCGCAGCTTTTATGTGTACCCATACACCTGATTTATAACCGTCTACTTCAAAACGATCTCCTTTACTCAGAGACCCTATCACCGTTCCATTAGGCGATTCACGGACATTTACACCTTCACCTGTGCAAGTTGCAGTTCCGGTAGGTTTGAAAGTGTCCACAGGATAGGGATTTTCTCCTGATCCTCCGTCATTAATGGAAGTTATTATACTATAATCTGGTCTTGCAAATTTTGTACCGGGCAGTCTGCTATTATTGCGTTCTCTAATAAATACTCCAATTCCCTCATCAATAACTCCGGAGCCATCATTTGTATTTCCTTCAATAGTAGTAAAACTATCGCCATTGACTGCGATAACAAGACCTGTATGATAGAATCCCTTTTCGGTACTATAGTACATGACAACATCACCAACCTGAGGATTGGCATATCTGGTAAATAGATTTGCCAGTTTAGGTACATAAATATATGGATAATGTTTAAGCAGTGTAGCTGCAGCCGACCTTCCAAATGCTTTCTCAAATACCCAGGTTACAAAAGCTGCACACCAGGGTTGTCCCTGCAGACTTGAATCAATATCACGCCAATATTTTGTATAGTTGTCATATCTCGAACCAGGTGCAAAATTATCCAGGTTATCACCATAACCTTTTTCAAAATATCCGACTTCTTTTTTTGCAATCGTTATTGCAGCCTCAATTGCGGCTTCCGGGGTAACAACATAATTGCTGATATATTTTTTTAATGCATTATATACCATAGTCTGCCGGCTTCTGTATACACCAACCTGATTTCCAGTATCTGTTTTGCAGGCTGCATAGAGATTATCCAGAGTATAAGGCTGCTGACATTTCGCTAAAATTCTCGGCACAGCTCCGGAACCACCCTGATGCTCAAAATTTGCACACATCATTTTCGCGTCCATATCAGTCACTCCTAAAGAGGCTGCTCTATTTATAAAATTCTCCATCTGCTCCTCAATAAGCTGATCCTGACAACGGTGGCCTACAGATGTGTCAATAATTCTAACAATACACTGTGCCTTTGCCGATGTTTTCGATATCCTATAGTTTGACCAGTCTGAGGCATCCAAATCAGCCCTGACCCCCGCCGTATCAAGACTTGCAAAAAGACTTGGATCTGCCTGTCTAATACGATCAAGAAGCGTTTTTGCTTCAATTCCATACCACTGACCGGCCCCTATAGTAATAGCGTATTCAGTGGAGCTGTTTGTATAAGCTTCAGTAAAATCCGCATAATCTTTATTACCATATACTTGTCCTCCGGTCTCTACTGCATAGATAATGTTTCTAATCACTGACTTTTCATAATCTGTCATATTATTTTCTCCTTATATTATCATTATTGAATGCATTCATAATATAAAGAGGTAGAAAAATATATATTGTAAACAAAAAAGCCAGAAATAATCTGGCTTTTGCTTAACTATTGCTCATTCTCAGGATACTCATATTCATAATCATATAACCTTGGTTCTTTTTCATCTCCATCACTGGTTATTTCCGTAGCTATATTAACTCCATTTTCAGTATAATATGTTAAATATACAACTAACCCACCAGTTATACGACAAGGACAGTTAATTGTTGCATCTCCAATATAATAAGACACCCCCGTCTTCCGAGCTTCAATCACACTGGGAGGAGCCTCTTCCCATCCTTCTGCGATCATCATGGTTTGCCCATCAGAGTCTGATTCTACAACAAAACCACATGTTTGTATCAAATTTTTCTCTGCACTTTCTATATTTTCATTAGTATCTGCATTCTCTTCTTCATTTGCGACTCCATTCACATCTGCCTCCCCATTCTGCTCATCTTCATTTACATTTCCATTGTTATCCTGTACTTCCTCCTTTACATCTGAATTTCTATCCTCGTCCTTTTTTTGCGTAGACGGAGTGCTGGTTTTATCTGAATTTTCAGTTTTCTTTTCATCTGTGACATTTTGCGAATTTTCTTTAGGCTGAACTATTTTCTCCTCTTTTTTGACAGGATCATTTGAAGATTCCGATGATACCGTCGGAGTATTTTCCTCTGTTTTATCTTTCGTGCCACAGCCTGAAACCGAAAGAGATACGGTAGTTGCCAATACAATTGCTAAAATCATATACTGTTTTTTCATTTCATATTCCTCCAACTTAATCTATTGTTTTTTAGTGAAACTATGCTGACAACTTCCATAGAGCATGCAAAAAACATAATTTCTCTTGTCTGCCAATCCTGCACTATTATTTCAGCCAGAATTATAATACATAAAATAAATATTGAATTTCTTTTTCTTCGCTTTAATTCTACCTTATCTGTTATGGGAAAATTTTCTGTAAAGTACGGTGCTTCTTTATATAACAAAAACGCATAAAATACCAGACATATTAACAAAAATGAATATGGCACTTTTACCAGCTTCCCACATAATATAGAACCATAAATAATTATAATCATAGTCAGACTGCATCTCCAGCTCGTTTTACAATGCCGTCCTCCTGCCTGACTGCGAAGCCCACAAAACACAAGTAATACTATGGCTGTTTCAGACAAATATCCCGTACACATTCCCACCATTAGCAAAACCAGCGTTTTCCCCCAGGTAACCCCTATCACCTCCAACCCATATGCCAATATATCAATATTATAATCCTGATCATCAGAATATATCAACAACCAATTTGCAATTTTTTTATACATATTTGCTTCGTGCCTCTATCCCCATTTTTTTCGAGCATTTTCAACAAATTACATGATTTTCATTTTAACATATGCTATAATGGATACACTGTTTTACGCACAAACGTCTTGTTTTTTTGCACAAACGTTTAGAAAGAAGGATATGTATGCTGCCAATTTTTATTTGTGAAGACGAACCTACCCTCCTTAAAAGTTATACAAACTATATTCAGGATTATCTTTCTTTCCATGAATACGAAATGAAAATAGTTTGTTCAACAGATAATCCTGACGAAATATTAACTATAGTGAGTAAGGACAAACAAAAAGGAATTTATTTTCTTGATATAGAACTGGGAGACAATAGAAAAAAAGAGGGGATATATCTTGGAGAAAAAATCAGACAATATGATCCTGATGGCTATATTATCTATATTACATCGCATTCAGAATTGAGCATGATGGTATTGCGACACAGAGTGGCCGCTACAGACTTTATCCCTAAGGATGAAACTGAACAAATAAAGAAAAATATTGCGGATATTTTAACACATATACATGAAAGAGATACTAAGTCACTTCCTATAGAAGAAATTCTTATTTTGAAGACTAAAACAGAAAAAATATATTTAAAACAATCCGATATATATTACATAGAAATAGTGCCGGGTGCGCGCAAAAGCGCCATTCATACCCAATACAGTATTTATGAAACAGGCGAGTCATTAAAACTTCTCAAATCCCGGCTGAATAACAATTTTATATATTGCCACAAATCCATTATTATCAATCTCCAGCATGTAAAGGCTCTACAAAAAAAAGTTCGTAAAATTGTATTTGACAACAATCTTACTTGTGATGTTGCAGTACGCTATCAAAAAGAAGTTTCTTTAGCTCTGGAGTCCCAAAACAGCTCTAAATGAACTAAAAGGCATAGGGCAATTCCCCTATGCCTCCAGATATTCCTTAATCAGTATCTTTTTTACCCTATGGACATATTGTCTACTGACTTTTAACGAATCAGCAATTTCTGCGTCACTCTTATTGTCATACCAAAATGCCCGAAGAATATTCCCTTTTAACTTACTTTTTTCTTCTATATTTTGTATGTATTTTTCAAAATCAATATGAACGAGGGTATCTGTACTGTAATTTTCCCTTATTTCCAGTGTTTGAAAAATTTCCTCTTCGGAGATTATTTCTATATCTGTAATGTATTTATCGCACATTTTTGCAAATTTGTGTTTAACACTTCTTTTCATATACGCCAAACATTCTCCTTCACTTTTATTTTCATCCAGATATTTTATAGTTTCCAATATAGTAATATAAAATTCCTGCATGGAATCCTCTTTCTCCATAAAGTGCACTCTGCCTGCATATTTTTTCACAAGAGGTGTCATTCGAATCATAATCTGATTCAACGCTTCTTTATCCCCCTTTTTGTATTTTTTCAGTAACTCTTTAATTGTGTCCAATCGGTCCATCCCCTTTTATTGGGGTAAGTAGAACCGAAAGTCTTAAATGTAAACTAAACTGTCAAAAAATCATTTTTCTTTTTGTTCAATTGTGTTTTTGAATACTTCATACGCCCCTGTACTTGCTAATCCGGATACCATTCCGCCAAGCAGGATTTCAGGTGTAATATAGGTATATAATGCTATGTTTATCAACATTCCTATAATTAGCATAGACAATGGAATGAATCTATTTGGAAATTTCGTAAATAAGGATTTTAATACACTCCCTATACACAAACACATCCCCCAAGTAACAAAATTTATATACTCAATTAATTTTGATGTATCCATCTAAACACCTCCTTCTGTCGGCAGTTCACGCATTTTTTCAATCAATTCCGTGATTGTTCCATTCCCACCCAAGAGGCTATAGTAGCGATATAACTCCTCGACATTTTCTCTTGCATATATGGGAAAATATTCTTTTTCCTCATAATAATGATTATACATATTCAATATCTGACTTCTTAAAAGAGCTTTTGTTCCACGCATGATTGCTACATTTCTATTCCTTTCCTGCCTTACAGCTTTTAACATGAGACGACAGGTTAGAGTAATTAAAATATTCAAAATTCCAAATAACCATACCACCCAATTATTTTGGAAATAAACAATAATTCCCTCCAACAGCCGTACCTCCTCTCTTTATTTAAATAAGTTTGTTATACAATAAATAAAGAGATATTAAAAAATCTATTGTAAACAATAAGTTTTATCTCTTCTAAATCTTTAATTTTTACAATTTTATCATTTAATCCAACATATTTTTTAATTATTGCATAACTGTTGTTTTTAACAGGCTAAACGTAATAACCACATTTTAATTAAAAAACATTTTCAACTTTAGCTGTATTTTTCGTGGAGTAAGAAAAAAGATAACTTAAAAACCGATGGCTGTAATCTCAATAACCAAGAATAGGTAATGTAACTTCCAAATGGAACTTTAACACATAAAACAGTATCAATCCGAATACAAAAACAAGGCTTTTTATGATTTTAATTTCATCATAAAAAGCCTTGAATAAAAGCATTCACTATTTTACATAAATTAATCAACACTGTACTCTATCTCATATGCATTACATCTGGCTCGGTAACGCCCAAGAGTACGATTACTGAGGGGTTGTTCCTCGAACGAGGTCGTATGGGAATTTTACTCAAAATAACCTTTAAAATGATTTTATAACTGTTTTTGATTATATATTCTTGTTAAAAGCTATTTTCTATGTTATATTGTTATTATAAAATCATCATAGGAGGAGACTTGATTATGTCAGCATCTAAAGTTATAAAGCAAATCATGGTTGAGCGTGATATTTCCGTTAAAAATCTTGCTGAAATGTTGGGGGTTAAATCTCAAATTTTAAGCAATAAATTATATCGTGATACATTCACATATAATGACTATGTGAAAATAGCGAATATGCTTAACTGTACTGTTCAGACAGTAACCAAAGATTCAGGGAAGGTATTTATAAACGAGTACAACTCCGAGATACAAGAAACCACATCAGCCACTAACCAATAAGCCACCAGGAAAGGATGTGTTACTATGGCAATACCACAGAAGCAGATTTACACAGAAGCCGACTATTACGCTTTGCCGGAGGATGTCCGTGCAGAGTTGATTGACGGTCAAATCTATTACCAAGCTGCACCAAGCCGGGCGCATCAAGAAGTACTGATGGAGCTTTCAGGAAGTATCCGGGATTATCTCAAATCAAAAGGCGGTTTCTGTAAGGTCTATCCTGCTCCATTTGCTGTCAAATTACATGAGGACAGAAAAACTATCGTTGAACCGGATATAAGCGTGATCTGTGACCGTGACAAACTTACAGACCGGGGTTGTACAGGCGCACCTGATTGGATTATTGAGATTGTTTCACCTGGTAATTCCAGTCATGACTACATCCGAAAGCTGAACCTGTACACTAATGCAGGCGTTCGGGAATACTGGATTGTAAACCCTATAAAAAAATCAATCTATGTTTACTACCTGGAAGAAACAAAGTTTGAAACTACAGCTTATACTTTCCAGGACAAAATAAAGGTCAATATCTATGATGATCTGTGGATTGACTTTTCAGACATTAGACTTTAATTAGTGTTTCGTTTTTATGGCAGCAGGCTTTTCCTTCCCTGCTGCCTTTCTCATGCCAACCCTCTGCCGGACATGCCGTCTTGATCATGGAAATGTGAGCGGTTCGCCCTTCGGTTATAATTCCACCTCTATACAACAATCTCAAAATACCTCTCCAAAACCCCTTTCATCTCCTCCTCCCCAATCTCCATCTCCTGCACCACTACCCCATTCTCCACTTCCGTAAACCGATTTCCCATCACCGACACACTCCCACGCTCTGTCCTCTTATTCAGATAAAGCCTCTGACGGAACACGGAATTTTCGTTCTTGGAGCAGTATTCATTCATGGGGATATAATCCACAGCTTCCTGGGGCATGGTATAGAACTGCAGCATGGACTCAATCTCTCCGCTGCCGGTCCTTCTCTTCATGGTCCACCAGGGGACTTCATCCTTATACATAAAGTACCGCTCTCCCCTCATATCCGCCACTGCTCCGTCCTGCACCGGGACTGCTCCCGGGGGCATGGGACCGCCGTAGCCCACGTCGCAAAAATACTTCATGCCATCCAGCTCCACGATGATTCCCCTGTGAAGCACAAGCGGCACATAATTCTTATTCCTGGTGATCCGGCACATACAGGAGCTGGCATGGAACCCCAGGTCCTTTAACAGAGCGGTAAACAGGGCATTCAGTTCAAAACAGTAGCCGCCTCTGTGCTTTGTCACCACCTTTTCATAGATTGCTTCAATGTCCAGCGGAATGTCCTTTTGAAACATCCAGACATCCAGATTTTCAAACGGCACATGGAGCTGATGCCCGTAGATCAGGTCATCCAGGTATTCCTTTGTGAGCACATCCCTGCGCTTTCGCTGAATCCGTACCAGATAGGCGTCTGCATCGGGAACAGACGCATACAGTGCTTCATACATAATCCTTCCTCCTTTTGCAGCACACCATATGATATCTTCATTATATACAGGTGCATTTTTGTTTGTAAAGCGGAAAAAAACTTTCGTCATATTGATCATACCCTATGCTACAAAAAGTAGGAATCTTTTTTCGGCAAATGAAACCCTGTGCGGATTTACGCACCGGAAATCCTGTTATATACTGATGTTATGAATTTATTACTGCATACCGGTATGTGAGCAAAAAGTATGAACGGGCAAGTGCGCATTTTGTCCAAAAGGAAGGGAGAAATTCAGATGAGTAACGAAAAGAAAGGACTGAGTAAGGCGCTGAAGCTGTTCTACGGCATCGGCGACTGCGGCTTTACCCTGATGACCAATGTGGAGAGTTATTACTTTAACTTTTTCCTCACAAATCTGGCACAGTTCGGACTGGCAACCGTCTCCTTTATCACCACCACCGCAAGCGTCATAGACGCCTGCCTGTCCTGGATATATGGAGCCATCTTAAACAGTATCAAACCGAAAAAATGGGGCCGCTACCGTTCCTGGCTGATTCTTCTGCCATGGCTGGTACCGTTTCTCTATGCATTCCAGTTTCTGAAGATCGGAGACGGGCCTCTTTCCATAGCGATCATTATCGCGGCTGCTGTTGTCAGCCATGTTGTATGGAACTTCCCCTATGTGGCCAATGTATCCATGATCGCGGTAGCCGGAAAAACACCGGATGACAGGGCGCATCTGGCCTCCACAAGAGCTGCGTGGGCTAACTTTTCCAAGGTGATCTTCTCCTATGTGGGGCCTCCCCTGGCTGCTCTCTTTGCAGGCATGATCGGAGAAAAAAGCCAGTACGGCGCAACCGCTTTTGTACTGGGATGTATTATGGCAGTGCTTTATTTCGCACATTTTAAAATGTTTGACGGATACGAGGAGGCAGAAGCAGCGGCAAACAGCGCAGCAGCTAAAAAAGACACCACCAAGACAGGCGGTATGGACCTGATCAAGGCCCTTCTGCAGAATCCGCCCCTCCTCTCCCTTTTGCTGGCTGATCTGGCAAAATGGATGTTCAATTTCGTGTGCTCCGGCGTAGCCATCTATTACTTCACCTATGTGGCACAGAATGCGGACCTTCTGGCAAGATATATCCTGATCTCCAACATTTTGTGCGTGATCGGTTCTTATTTTGCCAAAAATATGGCAAAGAAAATCTCGACCAGATCCACCACCATCGTCACCTTTTTCGCCATGGCTGTCATACTGATCGCCGCCAATTTCATCTATTCCAACGTGACCCTGGTCATTGTTCTTATGTCAGCGGCACAGTTCGGATATGGAGTTGCCTACGCGTGTACTCCGGCTCTCTATGCCGATACCATTATCTACTCTGAGTGGAAAACAGGAAAAAATGCTACCGGGTGGATCAGCGGACTTCAGAATGTCCCCTTAAAAGTCGGTGTTATGACAAGGGGTATCATCATCTCCGCCTGCCTTGCCTTCGCTGCCTTTGACCCGAGCATCGACGCTGCTATGGCATCTGTAGAGCTGAAAAAAGGTATCTGCATGGCATTTATGGTCATCCCTGCACTAGCCCTCATTGTGGCCGCTGTCCTACTTCTCTTCGGCTTCCGCCTGACAAAAGAGAAAGTGGAGCAGTATTCCGCTGAGATTGCCGCAAGAAACAGAAAATAACAGGAGGTATCAGAATATGAAATTTGACGAAAAAGAACTGGAGATCATCGGTGAATACAACATGCCCGGCATTTACGGCGCGCCGGACAGCATAGTTCCCAAATACAACCGTCCCATCACCCCAAAGGAAAACATGCTCCGCATGCTGGAAGGCAGGATGCCTCTGTGGGTGCCAAACCAGACCCTTGACAACAATGCCATACAGCCCCTTGTTATGCCGGATGCAAAAGCCCGCAATTTCGGCGGCACGGACTGGTTCGGCATTGAGTGGGAATACGAGCCGAACACAAAGGCAGCCATGGTAAAACCAGGTACCCGGAGGCTGTCTGACATTACAAAATGGCGGGAAGAACTGGAATTTCCTGACTTGACCGCCATAGACTGGAAGAAAGACTACGAAGAGAATTATAAAGGACGGATTGCCTGTGACCGCTTTTCCTACTTTGTCATAGTAAACGGATTTTTTGAAAGAACTGCTGACCTGATCAGTTTTGAGGATGCCTTCTGTGCCCTCATCGAAGAGCCGGAGGAGCTGACTGCCTTCTATGACAAGCTGGCTGAATGGCACATTGAACTGATCAAGATCGCCCATGATGTCTACCACACAGATATGATCCTCTTCCACGACGATATGGGAACCCAGATCAGCACCTTCTTCTCACCGTCTACCTATGAAGAGCTGTTTGTTCCCCAGTATAAGAAGATCACCAAAGCCGCCCACGATATGGGCATGTACATCTGTCTGCACTCCTGCGGCTGCATCAAAACACTGATGCCCCTCATTATTGAGGCTGGATTTGATGCCTGGGAGGGCCAGGACAGCGCCAATGATAAGGCAGCCATCATGGAGGAATACGGAAAAGACCTGGCACAGTGTACACTGTATATCATACCCGCGGATATGAGCGATGAGGACGCTGTCGCGGATATCCACAGAAAAGTAGATGAACTGGCTATGACCGGCCGTTTTGCCTGCCGTCTGAAGGATGAGAAGCCTGACCGTGCAGTGAATCTTGCCGATGAACTGTACCGCTACAGCAGAATCAAATATGCAGAATTGGAGGAATCAAAATGCTGACACCAAAAGAAAATTTCCTGGAAACCCTGAAAAAGGACGGAAAACCGGACCGCCTGGTCAATCAATATCAGCCCTTTGTCCCGATCATGAATGATTCCCTGCAGAAATTCACCAGAGGAAACCGTGTACGTGGAAAAACTTCCGTGGACCGCTGGGGAACGGAGATTCTCTTCCCCGAAGACGCTCCCGGCCCCATGCCCCATGTCACGGAAGCCAATAAAGTGTGTCCGGATGTGACCCGGTGGCAGGAATCCGTAAAAGTCCCTGACCTGATCGCCAACTGCAGCGACGGATGGGAAGACGCCCTCAGCGCCGCATCCCAGGTGGACCGCAGCGAAAAACTGGTTCTCGGCTTTATGGGTACCGGAATCTTTGAGCAGAGCCATTTTCTCATGGGCTTTGAGGATGCCCTGATGAATCTTCTTCTGGAGCCGGAATCCATGCAGGAGCTGGTTGACGCCATTGCGGAATACCGTTTCCGGTATGCCAAACTGCTGGTTGACAATCTGCACCCGGATATCATCCTGTCACACGATGACTGGGGTTCCAAGACCAGCCTGTTCATGCAGCCTGACATCTGGAGGCAGTTCTTCAAAGAGCACTATCGACGCATTTACGGATATATGCACGACCACGGTGTTCTGGTCATGCACCATGCAGATTCCTTCCTGGAACCTATTGTTGAGGACATGGCAGAGATTGGTGTGGATGTATGGCAGGGCGTGCTGCCGGAAAATGACATTTTAAAACTGCAGAAGCAGCTTGACGGCCGCATGACTCTCATGGGAGGCATTGACGCCACCATAGACCGTGAGGACGCCACGGAGGAAGAAATACGCGCAGATGTCCGGAGGGCCTGCAGCACTTACGGACCGGGCGGACACTTCATCCCCTGCATGACCTACGGCCTTGCCGGTACCATTTATCCCAAGACAGACGAGATCATCGCCGACGAGATTGAAGCTTACAACAGGGAAACCTATCATATCTGACGAAGCAGTCAAGAATGCGGAAACGGGAAAACAGCATTTCCCGCTTCCGCTTATTTTTCCATATATCATTGCAAACTTTGCACCCTTTTTCAGGAAATGTTATACTGTTGCCATACAAAAAGTAAAAGGAGAATCCGGCTTTGACAGAATTATCTTTCAATCCAGAGGAGAAAAACCGCCTGTTCCGGCTGAACATGCAGATACTGGCGGACGCCTTCTCGGAGCATGACCAGAATGTCACCTTCTATTCCCAGAATGACCGTCCCTGCCTGGAAGGTATACGCCTCTACAAAAAGGGAAAAAAACTGTATTCCCGGTATGTTTACCTGCTTCAAAGTGCGGATGTGGATCAGACGTTCCTCGATTACCGGGATGTTGATTTTATCGCTGTGGGACGTATTGATATCTCCTGTATCCATCCAAGCTGTCCTGTCATAGAGCTGAAAAGCGGCACCGACTTTCTGGATGCCTTTGAGCTGGTACAGGAAATTTTCGCCAAATACAGACAGTGGGACAGACGCCTGCAGTATGCCCTTGCCAGTGAACATCCCCTGGATGAAATGCTGCTGGCGAGCCTGGGGCTCTTCGGCAATCCCATGTTCATCCACGACACTGATTTTTATATTCTCTCCTGTCCCAGATATGTACAGGGCATGACCGTCTGGGAGCGGGATTCACGGACGGGGCGCAGCATGGTCCCTCTCAGCCTGATCCATGACTTCAAGGCAGACACCGAATATCTGGATACCCTCAGCAAAAAATCACCCGACCTTTTCTCCGCGGAACAGCGGGGCTACCGGATACTCTATGTGAATCTCTGGAACGGAAGCCGCTATGAGGGCCGCATCTGCGTGGATGAAATACAGAGTGAGATTCAGGAAGGCAACTATCTTGCCCTTGAATACCTGGGGCAGTCCATAGAGCTGGCGATCAAACACAAAAGTCTCTTTTATCTGAGCATGGGCAATGATATGGACCGCTTTTTCAATGAATACCTGGATGGCACCATCACGGACCCGCAGCGAATCCTCAATTACCTCTATTTCCTGCACTGGAAGCAGAATGACCGCTATCTCTGCCTGCGCCTGGAGACAGAGCAGAGGGATATCAATATGCTGTCCGCTGCCGCCACTCTGGGGCATATTGAGACGCAGATTCCCACGGGACACGCGTTCCTCTACCAAAACAGCATAGCTGTGGTGGTCAACCTGTCTTACGCCCATAATACCTCCTCTGAGGTCATCAGCAGTCTTGCGATCCTCATGCGGGAAGGCCTCCTGAAAATGGGTGCCAGCTCAGAGATCAGCGATTTCATGCTGGTCCCTCAGGGATACATCCAGGCCAGCGCAGCCCTGGATCTCGGCCGGAAAAGCGACAGCATGACCTGGTGCTACCGTTTTGACGACTACCTGCTGGAATATCTCCTGAAAAAAGGCAGGGAGGAAATCCCGCCCCAGCTTCTCTGCTCTGAAAAACTGCTTCTCCTGAAAAAATACGACGATAACAACAAAACAGACCTGTACCATACCGCCAAGGTCTATCTGGAGCTGGAACGCAATGTTCTGCAGACCGCAAAGGAGCTGTACATTCACCGCAGCACCCTCTTCTACCGTCTGGAACGCATCCGGAAAATCGCCGGCATAGATTTCGAGGACAGCAGGGAACGGCTTACCCTCCGGCTGTCCTTCTATATCCTGGAACAGAAGCTGGAAACTTGATTTTCCCAAATATTCACTCAAAAAAGGAACAGAAAACGGCAGCCTTAACCGTTCTCTGTTCCTTTTTATTATCTTCCTCTAAGCGGAGCAATCTTCTCCCTGTAAATCTTCTTATAGAAATACGCACTCAGCAATACAGATGCAATCTCCGCAATGGGTATGGACCACCACACAGCGGATAATCCTCCTACCTTTGCCAGAATCGCGGCTGCCGGCAGAATGATCAGAAGCTGTCTGGTCACGGATATGATCAGACTGTAGACACCATTTCCCAGAGCCTGGAACACGGAGCCCACAATGATACAGAATCCCGCGAACAGGAAGCTTAAGCAGATGATCCGAAGAGCCGGCACACCGATCGCCAGCATATCCTTGGAGGCATTGAACATACCCAGCAGCTGTGCCGGAAAGATCATGAACAGCGCCAGTCCCAAAAGCATGATGATCACCGCTGACGCAATGCTCAGATGGATCGTCTGGGTGATACGCTTCTTGTCCCCAGCCCCGTAATTATAGGCAACAATGGGAACCATACCGTTGTTCAGACCGAACACAGGCATGAAGATAAAGCTGTTCAGCTTGAAATATACTCCGAATACGGCAGTTGCCGTTGTGGTGAACTGAATCAGGATCTTGTTCATTCCAAAGGTCATGACAGAGCCGATCGCCTGCATGATAATGGAGGGCACGCCTACAGAATAGATCACTTTGATAATTCTTCCTGACGGTCTGAAATGCCGCATACTGATATGAATGTCCTTGTTAAACTTCACATTGAAGAACATTGCCAGGAACATACCGCAGAACTGTCCTAAAACTGTTGCTGCCGCGGCTCCCGCAACCCCCATCTTCGGAAAACCGAGAAGGCCGAAGATTAAGATCGGGTCAAAGATAATATTGATGACAGCGCCCAGTCCCTGGGATATCATAGTGTAAAAAGTACGTCCTGTGGACTGCAGAAGACGCTCAAACATAACCTGCATATAGACAGCAAGGCAGAGGCCTGAAATAATGGTCATATACTGGATTCCGTATTCCCGGATCTGCACATCCGAGGTCTGCATGTGGAAAAATGGCTTTGCCAGAGCAACTCCCAGCACTGCGAAGACCACGCAGCTTATGAATGCCAGAAAGATACCGTTTTTCGCCGATTCATCCGCTGTTCTGAAATCTTTTTCTCCCAGACTTCTGGATAACACGGCATTGACACCCACACCGGTACCCACTGCGATAGCGATCATAAGGCTCTGCACCGGAAAGACCAGAGAGACGGCAGTCAGCGCGTTCTCATTGATCTGTGCCACGAAAACACTGTCCACCACGTTGTATAAAGCCTGCACCAGCATGGACAATATCATGGGCAGAGACATCTGAAACAGAAGCTTCGGCACCGGCACGACTCCCATTTTATTCTCTTGTACATTTGTTTCTGTCATATAAGACTTCCTTTCCTTTATGTATTTCCCCCGGCAGAATATAGGAGACAAAGTTTCCTATATCATGAAATAAGAGTCTGCCGAAGCAGACTCATCTATTTTTCCTACCGTCTCTAGTTTAAAGGAATTAAAAAATATTGTCAATCCATTATTCTGTCTTTTTCTGAAAGCTTTTCTGCAACAGAGTGTAGAAGTGTCACGGGACTGTACGGTTCTGTCAGCGTAACGATTCAGCCAGCTGAATCGTTACGGGTATTCGCCCATTAAAAATCGCTTCGCGATGGGGCGAATACCTGCCGCCACTACTCTTTTGCACGGTCAGCGCAGCAAATGCGCAGACCTGACTGAACAGTTACCTGTCAGCTTTCTTTTATTTTCTCCCACACGGAATAAGGGATTTTTAAATTCCCCATTCCGCTTCCCAGATCAATATGCGGTTTGTTCGTACCATGAAAATCACTGCCTCCCGAAATGCAAAGAGACAGTTCTTTTGCAAGCCTTATCATGTTTCTCTCCTCAAAAGGCTTGTACGTGGAATACATGGCTTCCAGCCCGTCAAGTCCGGCCTTTTTCAGCTCCTTCACAGCCCGGATCAATCTGTCGTCTATAAAACGGCACAGCACCGGATGGGCAAAGACTGCCTTGCCGCCCCCTTCATGTATGAGCCGTATGGCCTGGGCCGGCGTCACCTTCTCCCTGGGCACATAACAGCAGGCTCGGTCCCCCAGGTATCTGTCAAAAGCCTCACTGACAGAACCCACATATCCGTGCTCAAACAAAAATCTCGCAAAATGTGCCCTGGTCCACACACTATCCGGAAATGCTTCCTTCATCGCCTCGTATGTGATATCCATACCGTGTTCGTTCAGCCGCTCTATCATTTTAATATTTCTGGCATCTCTTGACTGCTGGAAGTAAGTCAGCTCTTTTCTGAAATGTGTGTCCTTCCAGTCAATCCCCAGCCCCACAATGTGCACATCCTTCCCCCACCAGGTCGTGGACAGCTCAATCCCGGGAATCACTTCCAGCAAAGTTCCCTCTGCCGCCTCCATGGCCTCCTCTATCCCGTCCATGGTATCGTGGTCAGTCAGTGCAATGGCCCGCAGCTCCTTTTCCAGAGCATACGCAATCAGCTCTTTCGGCGTATAAGTGCCGTCAGAAGCGTTTGAGTGTGTGTGCAGATCTATCAAATCTCTCATATGGATTCTCCTGTATCAGAAATAAACATCTTAATTTTTTACAATATCAGTATAACAGAGAGGCAGGAAAGATACAACGTTTCCTGCTGACGGCAGATAAGGAACAAACAAGGCAAAATCCTGTTGCGGTCCGCTAAACGATGTGTTAGAATAATGAAAAGCAAATTTTCTAAGTCATTTATCTGGTTTTGTATCCGATCAGGATTCAAAATATCTGTAAGCATTTCATTACAGCAGGTTTGTATTCTTTGACCTGTCTTTTCGGAAAATTCATGCTTTTCTCACACTATAGCAGGGGTTTTTCGGAAACTTTAAAACCTCCTGCACACATGAATTAAATAAGGAGGAGGATTTACATGGACAAACCAAGAACACATGCACTGCAATGGCATCCTGCCTTTTATGCTGATATTCAGATTGAGCTGGAAGAAGAAGCAGGACTTCTGGTTTTTGAAAATGAACATCAGCTTGGGACAAAGCCAAAGGAGATTGACGTACTGATTGTTAAAAAGGAGGCAGAAGTTCCTATACGAAAAAATATCGGAAGGATTTTTCGGAAGCATAATATCGTAGAATACAAGAGTCCAACCGATTATTTAAGTATAGATGATTTCTATAAGGTTTATGGCTATGCCTGTTTTTACAAGGCGGATACGGCAAGGGCCGACAGTATTAAGATTCATGATATCACCATAACCTTCGTATGCCACCGTTATCCCCGCAGTTTGATACGGTATTTAACGGATGAAATAGGGTATCAGATCACCAGAGTTGAGGATGGTATTTATTATATTATCGGAGATAAAATCCCCATACAGTTGATCCTGACAAAGGAATTGTCAGAAAATCACAATTTATGGCTGAAAAATCTGACCGATAATCTGGAAGACCCAGAAATGGTAAATCGTTTAATCGAACAGTATGCAAAACATAAAGAAAATAGCCTGTATAAATCAGTAATGAATCTAATTGTCCGCGCTAACCAGGAAAAATTCAAGGAGGTAAAGGCCATGTGTGAAGCATTGGAAGAATTAATGAAAGATGAATTGGAAGCCAAAAAAGTAGAAGGAATAACAGAAACTATTTTAGATCTGCTTTTTGAACTGGGCAGTGTACCTGAGCTACTGCAGTCTGAAATCATGAAGCAGAAGAATCCTGAAATTTTGAAACAATGGGTAAAATACGCCGCCAGGGCAGATACAGTTGAAGCATTTGAACAGAAAATCAGGAAGGCTGAGTAACAGCAGGATTACCGCTCTGCCTGTGGCTGAAAATAAAGAAAGCAGGTATCCGCCCGATTGTGAAGCAATTTTTCATAGGGGAATACCTGCATTTCTATGCCGGTGTGCTTATATAAAGACATGATATCCGAAAAAATGATTCAAAAAAATAACTTTTTTCAAAAAAACTCTTGCATTTTGGAATAATATGTAGTATCATAATCAAGCGTCATGCGAAACGACAAAGCAAAACGCAGAATGGTTCGTTGGTCAAGCGGTTAAGACGCCGCCCTCTCACGGCGGAAACAGGGGTTCGATTCCCCTACGAACTGCTCATACAGTATGCTACAACAGAAAAGCGCAACACGGTTCGTTGGTCAAGCGGTTAAGACGCCGCCCTCTCACGGCGGAAACAGGGGTTCGATTCCCCTACGAACTGCTCATACAGTATGCTACAATTGAAAAGCGCAACATGGTTCGTTGGTCAAGCGGTTAAGACGCCGCCCTCTCACGGCGGAAACAGGGGTTCGATTCCCCTACGAACTGCTAAAAAGATTTCAGTGTTTATGCTGGAATCTTTTTTGTTATGCCAAAAGAGAGCCCGGCAGAAATCTTTCCCTTCCGGGACACCTTTCTGCCAGACTTTTCCCCCGCCCAAAAACAGACCGGCATCCGAAGGCATGTCCTCCCCGGATACCGGTCCTTATGTTCTTCTTTAATCCTCCGGTGCCTCCGCAGGAATGAACACGCGCTTATCCACTGAACTCTCCGGCAGTCTGGCATTCTCCCATGCCTCCTCACAGAAGTAATCCTGGGAATCAAGAAGCACCTTGCCCCTCTTATCAATCTTCTCATACCTGCCGTCCGGCTGCAGCACATGGGCTTTGACATTGTCCGCAAGCTGTATCTCCAGAATATGCTTCACTTCCTCTTTCAGCCGTTCATCCTCCACAGGGAATACAATCTCCACCCTCTTATCCAGGTTTCTCGGCATCCAGTCAGCGCTTCCCATGAAGACCTCCTCACGGCCGTCACTGTAAAAATAGAAAATCCTGCTGTGCTCCAGGAAATTTCCCACAATGGAGCGCACCGTGATATTATCACTGATTCCCGGAATCCCCACCTTCAGACAGCAGATACCCCGCACGATCAGATCGATCTTCACCCCGGCGGCGCTTGCAGCATACAGAGCCGCAATAATATCCCTGTCGCAGAGAGAATTCATTTTCGCCACGATCCGGGCCTTCCGTCCTTTCAGCGCGTATTCCCGCTCCATCTCAATCTGATGCAGGAAACGGTCACGCATCCAGATAGGCGCCACTACCAATTTATTCCACGTCCTCGGTTCCGAATAGCCTGATAACATATTGAACACCGCTGTGGCGTCCTCCCCGATCCTGGCAGAACATGTGAGAATTCCGCAGTCTGTGTACAGTTTGGCTGTGGAATCGTTGTAATTGCCCGTACCCAGGTGCACATATCTGCGGATGCCGTTCTCCTCCCTGCGCACCACCAAAGTAATCTTGCTGTGGGTCTTAAGCCCCAGAAGGCCATAGATCACATGACATCCGGCCTTCTCAAGCATCTTTGCCCAGACAATATTGTTCTCCTCGTCAAAACGGGCCTTCAGCTCCACCAGTACGGTGACCTGCTTGCCGTTCTCCGCTGCCTGGGCCAGCGCCGCGATAATGGGTGAATTGCCGCTCACACGGTACAGGGTCTGCTTGATCGCCAGCACATCCGGGTCCTTGGCTGCCTGCCGCACAAAATCCACCACAGGCTGAAATGTCATGAACGGATGGTGCAGCAGAATATCTCCCCTTCTGATCTGGGTGAAAATATCCTCATCTGTCATCATAGCCGGCACCAGAGCCGGTGTGTATGGCTTGTTCCTGTACTCCTCAAAGCCGTCCATTCCATACATTTTCATCAGGAAGGTCAGATCTAAGGGGCCGTTTATCTGGAAGATATCCTCCTCCTTGATCTCAAACTCCATTTTCAGAATGTTCAGAAGCCTTTCGTCCATCTTGTCTTCCACTTCCAGACGGATCACCTCGCCCCACTGGCGCTTTTTCAGCTGCTTCTGGATCTCCTTTAAAAGGTCTGCCGCCTCGTCCTCATCTATGGTCAGATCCGCATTCCGCATGATCCGGTACGGACAGGTGCAGGCCACCTCATTGCTCAAAAACAGCTTGCCGATATTCCGCTCGATCACCTGCTCCAGCAGAATCACCACGGTGTTTCCCTTTTTGTCCTCAGGCAGCATCACGATCCTCGGCAGCACAGAGGGCACCTGGACCGTGGCAAATTCCAGCTCCTCCCTGCCCTTTTTGTCCTTTTTGGAGATCAGGGCACCGATATTCAATGTCTTATTCCTGATAAGCGGAAAAGGCCTGGCGGAATCCATTGCCATGGGTGTCAGAACCGGGTATACGCTTTCCTCAAAATAGCGGTCCACATATTCCTGCTGTTCCTTTGTCAGATCCTCATGCTTTTCCACCACGTGAAGCCCTACTTTGTTAAGCGCAGGCAGAAGAGAACGGTTGTAGGTGTTATACTGTGTCTCCACCAGCTCCTTTGTCACAACAGACAGCTCTTTTAGCTGTTCCTTGGGCGTCATGCCGGCAATGTCCGGCTTTGTGTATTTGGCATGCACCATATCCTTCAGGGATGCCACACGGATCATGAAAAATTCGTCCAGATTAGATGCCGTTATGCTCAAAAATTTCAGTCTTTCAAACAGGGGAAGGCTTTTATCCCTGGCCTCTGAGAGGACTCTCTCGTTAAATTTGATCCAGCTCAGTTCCCTGTTCCAGTAATATTCCGGTTTTATATAATCTTTTAAATCCATCCTCATGCCCCCTATCTTCTCTTTTTCCGGCGCAGCCTCGGTCGGATGCTGAACACCTCTTCAAAGAAATCCGCCTTTTCCGTCAGCAGCCCTTCCTCCAGCGTCAGATCCTCCTGCGTGTCAATGGTCAGTACCAGTTCCTTCTCCCTGACTGCCGCTTTGATCTCCTCCACCTTCTGCTTATGGCTGCGGTCCAGGGCATTGGCCACCCGCAATATGGCTGTCAGTTTGCCGATGAGCATGTAAGTATCACGGTCAATGGCACTCTTGGAATCCGCCTCCCCATAATATTTGAAAGGCTCCGAGTTAAACCGCACTACGCTGGCGATGACTTCCCGCTCCATATGGGACAGGCCGATGATCTCTGTGGACATGATGATCGCGTAGGAACACTCCGCCGCATTGCTCATGCTGATATATTTTCCGCAGTCGTGGAGGATGACCGCGATCTGCAGAAGCAGCTTCTCCCTGCTTCCCATGCCGTGCACTTTTTTCATGCTGTCAAAGATGATGGTAGCCACCTCCGCCACGGTCTGTGTATGGCTCTTGTTGCTCATATACCGCTTTGCTATATTTCTGGCGGAAACCAGTATGTCGTTTTCAAAATTGTGGGTGCTCTTGATGAGCTTTTGTTTCTGGGCGTAGTCGTAGGAAACACCGTCATTTAACTGGGTTCCCGGCAGCCATAAGGTATCTGCCCCCATCTCATCAATAAATACCCTGCAGATGATCAGAGTGGGCACCAAAATCGTGGCAAACTCCAGGGAGATTCCCAGCTCCACAGCCGCCTGCTCCGGCGATTTGTGGACAATGCCCTCATACGCCTGCATGAAGGCCTCCCGGCTGACTGTCCTGTTTTCCTCCATGCTGCTCTTTTTCTTCAGAAGCGTTTCAATAAACACATCTCCCAGAAGAATGATATTATCAATCTTCCGCTCTTTCAAATGCAGCTTTTTAAAGCTCAGAATATCGTTGTGTATCAGCTCCTCCACCAGATGCTCATAGTATACGGTCTCCTTTTCCACAGGAATCAGGCGCTCCCGGATACGCAGGCTGCCCATCTTAAAGTTCTGGGTAGTCACCAGAGCGTCCTTGTCAAACAGGGAGATCTGTACATTACCGCCACCGATCTCAATGATGGCGGTTCCCTTCTGGATGATCTTCGTAAAAGCCGCGTCCTTGGCCGCCAGGGATTTATAACCGTAAAACCTCTGCTCCGAATTGCTGAGGATCTCCACATTGATGCCTGTCTTCTGGTATACCTGGTCCAGCACGATCCAGACATTCTTTGCCTCCTGCAGCGTGCTGGTGGCACAGGCACGGTATGCGTCCACCTGGTATTCCTTCATGATGCCGGCAAAATCGTGGAGCACAGCACACAGCTCCTGGGTGGAATCGTACCCGATCTTTCCGGTGCCGTAGGTATCCCGTCCGATCTCCAGACGGCTTCTGACCTCATCGATCTGGCGGATTCCCGCCTTGGGTGATATTTCATAGATATCCATGGATACATGATAAGACCCTACGTCGATTGCTGCAAATCTTGTAATTGCCATTTTCTCACCTCTTCCGTAAACGGACTATATCTTATTTCTGTACTCGTTGGCTGAAATCCCCTCTATCTTCTTAAAGACCCTGGAGAAATGCGCCATATCCAGAAATCCCACTTCCTCCGCCACATCCCCGATGCGCAGGGACGGGTCCTTTAAAAGCTCCTTGGCCTTGTCAATCCGGATGGAATTGAGGATCTCCGAAAAGCTCTTCTCCAGATGCTTGTTCAAAAGCTTGCTCAGATGCCACTGGCTCACAAAAGTATTCTCTGCCACTTCACTTAAAGAAATCTTTTTATTATAGTTTTCCTGTATATAAGCCAGGGCATTCTTCACAATAAAACTTCCGGCAGTATTTTCAGATTCATCCTCCTCGCCGGTGATATTGCGCTTTTTCAGGTTTTCCGCCATGACCTGCACAGCCTCCTCTATCTCGTCCATGTTGGAGGGCTTTAACAGAAACCGCGTCACACCCAGACGGATTGCCTGCTGCGCATAGTCAAAATCCCGGTATCCTGTCAGAATGGAAATCTGCATCTCCGGAAATTCTACCCTGAGAGCCGCAATCATTTTCAGCCCGTCCATACCCGGCATGGAAATGTCGGATATTACAATATTGGGCTGCTCTTTCCTTATGACTTCCAGGCCTTCCTGTCCATTGCCTGCTGTGGCTGCGATCCTGCAGCCGTATTTCTCCCACGGCACCACTTTGGAAAGACCCTCTGCAATAATTGGTTCGTCATCTACGATCACTACTTTATACATATGTACCCCCGGCTTTTATTTTCGTTTATCGTAACTGCTCGTCACCTTCACAGTTACAGTTTATCACAAATTTTCTGTTCTTCTTTCAAATTTACCTTAAATTTGTGTAAAATATATTCACTTTTTATTATTATAAAACATTAACGAAAAAAAGGAAAGTATTTGGCCGGTTTTCCACCAAATACTTTCCTTATAGCTTTTATGATTCAGGCATCATCCCTTTACAGCTCCCGCCGTCATACCCTTGATGATGTACTTCTGCAGACATACATACACAACCAGAAGCGGTACGATGATCAGTGTCACTACTGCTGCCATAAGGCCGTAGTCTGTTCCTTCTCTGGAAGAGATCTCCATGAGCAGTCGTGTGATTGCCCACTGGTCTTTGAAACGAAGGAAGAAGGTCTGGGAGAACAGGTCATTGTAGCTCCACAGGAAACTGAAGATACCAACCGTTGCAAATGATGGTTTCGTAAGCGGCACCACGATCTTGAAGAAAATCTGCATGGGATTGCAGCCTTCCAGATACGCCGACTCTTCCAGTTCAATGGGAAGACTGCGGATGTACCCTGTGAGCACCACCATGGCAAAGGCCAGGTTTCCGGCTATCTGCGGCAGTATCAGCGATATGAGCGAGAGGGAAACCTTATCGGTATTAACGATTCCCCAGGAAAACTCCATACGGAATACCGGGATAATGGTTGCGAATACCGGGAACATCATAGCTGCCACAACCAGTGTGTTCAGCAGTTTCTTGGTTTTCAGGTTATAGCGCACCAGTGCGTAGGAGGCCATTCCTGCCAGGAGGATGACCACAAGGGCTACACAGCAGGAAACGATGATACTGTTTTTATATGCGGTGAAGATATTCAGTCTGTCAAATGCTGTCTTGTAGTTATCCATACTGAACAGATTCCCGATGGGAAGTGCAAAGGAATTTGCTATTATTTTCTTTTTGTCCTTGAATGAGTTTAAGATAACCCACAAAATCGGATAAATTGTTGTAAGTGCCCAGAATATCAGGATGAGATATACGACGCACATTCCTGGTGAAAATTTACGCTTTTTCATTTTTTATATCTCCCTTCTAATAATCTTTCTCTTTGAAAATGACATTTACAACCTTGGATAGTATGATGCCGAGAACAACAATTACGATGGCAATGGTGGAACTGTAGTCCGCGTCACTTGCCACGAACGCGTAGTAGTACATATACGTGCCGGTGAGCCATGTCTTGCCGTAGGGCATACCGTTGGGGAACATCATCCATGGCAGGTCGAAGACCTTCAGTGCTCCTGTCACAGCCAGCACACAGCAGGTGCAGATGACATTGTGGAGAAGCGGGATGGAGATGAAACGTACTCTCTGGAACCTTGTGGCTCCGTCAATGGATGCTGATTCATACAGTTCATCCGATATATTGTTAAGTCCGGTCAGCAGTATGATGAAATAGAATCCCACATACTGCCAGGTGACCGGTATCATCATGGTCATGATAGCGTGGGCCTCGTCCTTCCAGTCTGTCAGGTTCGTCATGCCCAGGAATTCCAGAAGCTGGTTGATCATACCTTTGTCATACAGGAAGATCAGGTTGAACAGAAGTCCTAATGCGGTTGCGGAGATAACGATCGGGAAGAAGTAAACGATTCGGAAGAATTTTGCTCCTCTTTTGATGTTGTCTACCAGAAGTGCTATGATAATCGCGATTCCCACCTGCCCTACGATGGTTACGATAATCATGATCAGTGTGTTTTTCAGGGCAATTCTCATGTTCGGGTCTGTGAACAGACGTGTGTAGTTTTTGTAAACCGGGTCATTGAACCCTTTGGCCGGAGTTGCCAGTCCTTTGATTTTCATGAAACTGTTGAAGATGTTCTGGATAAATGGGTAGTACAGGTACAGTATCAGAAACAGGAATGCAGGCAGCAGGAAAAAAATGGCCGGCTTCTTATTCTTATAAATATTAGATGTGTTATTCATAGATTTCGCCTCCCAGACTTTCAAGCGAACACCTGCGTCCATTTGAAAGTTACTTCACTTGCTTTTCTTTAAGAAGGACCGGAGGATTTTTTCCTCTCCGGTCCTTGAAAAAAATACGGTTTTTACGTTACAAATACTTTATCTGCGGATACAGATATGATTATTCTTCCATTGCATCAATAACCTGCTGGATCGCGTCATTGATTTCCATCTGACCTTCTACGATCTGCGGCATATTTGTGAAGATAGGAGCTCTCTGATCTTCGGTGCACAGATCCTGGCATGCGCCTGATGTAGCGGTTACGGATTTCAGCATGGTGAGGGCGTCTTTTTCCAGAGAGTTCAGTTTGCTTTCGTCAATCTGGGCGCCGTCTTTTAAGGATGTTGTTGCTGTTCCTGCAAAATCGGAAACGGTTTCTGTGTTGATGAAATATTCCACTAAATCTACAGCTGCTTTCTGTTTTTCCGGATCATCCCAAGCTTTTTTGGAGATGTACCATCCTGATGACAGACCGCTGATGATATCTGTTGTCTTTCTCTCATTCTGTCCCGGTACGAAGGTAACGGTGAAGTTATCAATGTTTTCAGCGTTGTCTCTGATACCGCCCATCTTCCAGGAACCGTCTACATAAAATGCTGCTTTGTCCTGTAAGAATCCCTGGAATGCCTCGTCAGCTTCGCAGGTATTGGTATTTTCTGTGAAGAAGCCTTTTTCATAGACATCTTTGATGTCAGCGATGCCTTCTGCCCAGGCTTTGCCCACTTTGTCATCTACTTTTTCCGGTACTGCCACGTGTGTTGCCGGTGTGTCATGGTTGAAGATAGAATACTCAAACCAGTAGTGCGGCTCTTTGATCAGAGAAGCAGCGATTGGAGTATAACCTGCGTCCTTGATCTTCTGGCAGGTCTCCATGAACTGTTCCCATGTGGTATCCGGTCCCGGAATCTCAACACCTGCGTCCTCACAAACTTTTTTGTTCACATACATGCCTTCCCAGTATCCGTAGAAAGGAACTGCATATTTTACACCGTCTACCGGGGATGCCGGGATCAGGTCATCATTCATATTTGATGCATAGTCCGGATATTTTTCACGAATCTCATCAATGGAAACCACCTTGTCAGCCTCTACGAAGGGGTTGGAATCATTGCCGTTGAAGTAGAACATAACATCCGGTTCTGCACCTGTCTCAAAGTCTGTGATCACACGGGCTTTCATGGCTTCATCTGCAGATGCGGAGGAATCATTGATCTTGTTTCCTGTCTCTTTCTGCCAGTTCTCAATGGTTTCCTGATATTTATCCACATTGCTCTCGGTTCCTGCAAAAGTTGTGGTCACATTCAATGTAACTTTGCCTTCCGCACTGCCTTCATCGCTGTCATCCGATGTATCCGCGGTATCTTCTTTCTTGGTATCATCTCCGGCGTCTGCTGCTTTACTGTCGCCGCCGCAGCCTGCCAGCATGGTTCCTGCCATTGCTCCAACGAGTAAAACTGCTACAACTTTCTTCTTCATAACTAACTTACCTCCCTGTTTGCTTTGTTTTGCTTTGTTTTTCTTGATGACATTATAATACCGCAAATATTGTAAAAAGCGAATAACTGAGGCTGTGATTTTTTGCTTTTTATTGTGCTCTTAGACCAACAAAAATGGTCAAACGGGCACAAATCCGGTCATCTTTTTCCTGGAAAATGGACAGTCCGCAGGGTTCTCCGTACAAAATACCCAGTCTCTGGTTCACATTTGCTATGCCCAGATTGCCGGAGGATTCCTTGCTGGTGTCATAGTCAGGCGCAAGCAGCCTGTCCACCTTTGCCCTCTCCTGCTCGTTCATCACACCGTTGTTCTCGGTCTCCAGATAGAGGTAGTCCCCCTTTTTGTAACTTCTCAGTACCACTGTGCCGCTGCCGCTTCGGATAACGCCGTGTTCTATGGCGTTCTCGATCACGGGCTGCAGGATCAGCCTGGGCACCTTCTCATTCAGGGTGTCCTCCGCGATCTCCACCTCCACAGTGAGCTTGCTTCCCAGCCTCTCTTTCATTATATGAAGATAGGCCTCCACATATTGCAGCTCCTCCTTCAGAGGCACCACATGGCGGCGTTTCCTGTCCATGGCAGCGTTCATGAGCACAGACAGGGATTCTATCATCTTGGATATCTTCATATTACCGGAGAGACGTGCCTCCCAGTTGATGATCTCCAGCGTGTTGTTCATAAAGTGGGGGTTGATGTGGGACTGCAGGGCCATGATCCTGGCATCCTTGAGCGCCATCTCCTCCTGGTAAATATGGTCAAACTGGTATTTCAGCCGGCTTGACATCTGGTTAAAGGACTCTGTCAGGTAGACGAACTCCCGGCTTCCCGCCTCGAAGGTGATCTGATAGCCCAGATTGCCCTCCTGGATCTCCCTCGCCCCCTCCATAAGCTGTTCTGTGGGCTGCAGGATATGCCGCCGCACCATAAGGATCAAAAACACCACCAGAGGTACCAGCAGCACGATCATCACGCCCAGAATGCGAAGATACGCGTACATGGAATCCATGACCACCATCTTGGGTATCCGCACAAGGGTATCCAGGCTGTAGCTGTTCTCCTTCACCAGATTCCGGATATACAGATAGCCCCCGTCCCAAGTGCTTCCCTGGGGATACTCCTCGGGGTGAAGTCCTTCTGTCTTCGTCTGTTCTTTCCCCTGGCTGAACTCCAGATTCAATTCATTTAAATAGATACTCATATCAAAGTCTTCCAGGAAATGCCGCATGCCCTCAAAGCAGTAGGCAATATTCATGCGCATGACAAGTACACCCACAGGCTCAAAGGAACGGTTTACCAGGTTACGGATCATGTAGACCCTGCCGTCACACTCCAGAAAACCGATGTTTGTATCAAGGGTCTCGGCATATTTTTTCACTGTCTCGTGGTCTTCCTTCCAATAGGTGTCAATCTGATGATAGGACCCGCCGGCGCTTGCATTGTACACCTCGCCGTTCAGCTTTTCCGGATCATCCAGATACCAGAATACGGTGCTGGAAAAGCTTTTATCCTTGGTATACTTGGTGTTCAGATATCCGCGCACCCTGCCGCTGAGCCAGTAATCTTTATAATGATTGTTCTTAAAAGCCTCGTATACGGAGCGCAGTTCCCCCTCATAGGAGGCGTCTCTGGAGTCCTCTATGGCCTGGTTCAGCCGCTCCACGCTTGTCTGCATATTAAAGTTCACCTGGTCCGTCATATTATCCACCCGGTCACCTAACTGATTGGACAGGATATAATGGACCATCATCCCCACCATGAGCACAAATGGTATCATCCAGCAGCCAAGAGCAATGGCGATCACTCTCCACTGGATGGAAAATTTCTTCTTTTCTTTCATCTCGTTTCCCCTCTCCTGCATTCTGCGGTTCCCGTCCCGGCACCGCTCTTTCTCTATCATACCATGTACTATCCTTTTGCGCAGAAAAAATTAGAGGGTATGCTGCAAAATTTTAACATCCTGCAGCATACCCTCATCCTTTATCCGATCAATTTTTCAGTTCCAGGAATTCCTCGAAAATCTCGCACATGCGGACAGCCTGGTAAGCCTCAGGCATCTCACAGAAAATGCGCAGAAGAGGCTCTGTGCCGGAGAATCTGGCAATGATCCAGCCTCCGTTTTTAAAGTAGATCTTACAGCCGTCCATGTAGGAAACCTTTTCCACCGGTTCGTCAATATTGGGAAGGGCCTTATCCACCATGAGGGTCCTCTGGATCTCCTCTTTTCTTTCAGGCGTGAACTTGTAGTCCCTCTCCTCCATATAGATACTTCCGTACTCCTCCTCAATGTCCCTGGCGATCTGGGATATCTTCTTTCCTGTTACTGCGATCATTTCCACCAGCAGCATGGCAGCATATACGCCGTCCTTGCCGTTGATGTGTCCTTTTACGGTCAGGCCGCCTGAAGATTCCCCGCCGATGATGGCATCTGTCTCCTCCATCTTGGAAGAGATATACTTAAAGCCAACGGGAACCTCATAGCATTTCTGCCCGAAGCTCTCTGCCACACGGTCCAGCATGTGGGTGGTTGCCACGTTGCGGACGACCGGGCCGCTCCAGCCTTTATATTTTACCAGATAATAATACAGCAGCACTAAGATATCATTGGGGTGCAGGAATTTTCCCGTATCATCAATGACGCCGATACGGTCCGCATCCCCGTCGGTGGCCACACCGATGTCACAGCCTCTGTCCAGCACATAGTTCTGCAGGGAGCGCAGGGTCTGGGCATTGGGTGCCGGCAGCTTGCCGCCGAACAGCGTGTCATGGCGCTCATGGATGATCTCCAGCTCGCAGCGGGTGATGGAGAGCAGGGTCTTCAGAGAAGTCTGGCTCACACCGTACATGGGGTCAAGAGCCACACGGAGTCCTTTGTTCTTGATGGCCTCCACATCCACAGCGGCAATGATATTGTCCAGATATTCATTGAGAGGGTTAAATTCCACCACTTTCCCCTCAGCCACTGCCTGCTCATAGGGAATGGCGGCGATGGGAGTTCCTGCGGCGATCTCCTCCTCCACTTTTGCGATATACTCCTCAATCTCTGCGGTCTGCACTTCATTGGCATCCCTTCCGCCTCTTGTGAAGACCTTGATGCCGTTATAGATCGCCGGATTATGGCTGGCTGTCACCATCATGCCGTATGGCAGGTTGTGTGCCATCACATAATACATGATAAGTGGTGTGGGTGAGGACCTGTTGATGAACCAGGCGCGGATTCCCTCCGCTGCCAGCACCTCACAGGACCACATAACTGCCTCTTTTGCCAGGAAACGCCTGTCATATCCGATGCAGATGTCCTCCTTCTCCACGCCCTCTGCCTTCATTTTCATGGCAAGGGCCTTTGTCAGCTTCTGGATATTCTCCTTCGTGAAGCCGTCACCTATAATTGCTCTCCAACCGCCTGTTCCAAATTTGATCATTGCTGTTCTCTCCTTCCTGTACGAACCCACAAGTTATCCCATAACAATTTTTACTGTATTTTCACTGCCTGCTTCGCAGACCGGTATCTTATCCACTTTTTCCTTGTTGAGCCAGATTTCCTTCACGCCTTTTTCCACATGGTCCGGGTTTTCCACTGTGATATCAAAGGACGCGCCGCGAAATACCCTGTGCGCGGAAAATCCGTCCCAGTCACCCGGAATACAGGGATTGATCTCCAGTCCGTCCATCAGCGGACGGATGCCCAGCATATATCTGGTGGCTGCAAAGTAAGCCCAGCCGCCGCTGCCTGTCATGAATGGATGGCGTGCCCTGCCGTAGGCTGTGTGGTCCCTGCCCATGATGAACTGGCAGTAGGAATAAGGCTCTGCCTGGCGCACCTCTATCATGTCATTCTGATAGTACGGACACAGGGCGTTGTAGAACTCCATGGCACGGCTGCCTCTGCCCAGCATACATTCCGCTGCCCATGCCCATGGGTTGGGATGACTGAACACAGAACCGTTTTCTTTCAGGCCCGGGTACACCCTGGTCACAAAACCGATATCATCATCCGGCACCGTATAGGAGGGGCCGTTGAGCATGATGCCGTAAGGAGTGAAGAGGTTCTCATAAACAGCATCCATGGCCTTTGTTCCCTTTTCTTTGGGCGCCGCACCGGAGAGCACTGCCCAGGCATTGGATTCCAGATGTACTCTTCCCTCTTTGTCCTTCTGTGTTCCGATCTTCCGGCCGTTTTTCGTGATGCCGCGGATATACCACTCCCCGTCCCACAGTTCCCGGTCACAGACCTTTTTCACATTTTCGGCCATTGACCTGTATTTCTCCACATCCTCTTTCTCGCCCAGATAAGAAGCCATCTCGAGAAAGCTCTGTATCGCCCAGTAGTGCAGGAAGGATACCATGGCACTCTCGCCGCCGCCTAAGTTCAGGCAGTCGTTCCAGTCCGCGCGCAGACCCTTGCACACGCCGTCAGCTCCCACCTGTCTGGCGGAAAAGTCCAGAATTCGTTTCATATGGTCATAGACTGTGCCCTCGCCTTTGTCCGCATAAGGCACCACCTGTTTCAGCAGTTCAAATTCCCCTGTCTCTTTTACATACTCCACAATGGAGCTGACCAGCCACAGGGCATCGTCTGAGCAGGTGTCCTCCAGACCGTGGATCATCTGGTCCTTACTGGGTGTGGGCACGACTGTGGGGGACTTAAAGGGCTTCACTTCCGTATCCGGGTCAAACCATTCCGGCTGGAACAGATGCAGGCCGTATCCCTCCGACACCTGGCCCCTTAAAAGCTCTATGATCCTCTGGCGGCATTTTGCCGGATTGGAATGCGGTACCGTCATGGCATCCTGGGCAGTGTCCCGATAGCCCAGTCCTGTCCGTCCGCCCACTTCGATGAAGGAGGCAAACCTGGAGAACATCACATTGATCTCCGCCTGATAGAGAGTCCAGGTATTGATAAGCGTGTTCATGCCTTCATTTGGAGTCCGGATCTGCAGTTTGTCGAACTTGCTCTCCCAGTAGTTTTTCAGTTCCTCATAGGCTGCGTCCACATTGGCAAAACTGCTGTATTTTTCTCTGTAGGGATAAGCGGCTTTTCTGTTTCCCTCACCCAGCATGAACACCAGGCGCACTTCCTCACCGGGAGCCAGTGTAAGCTTTTTCTGCAGGGCTCCGCAATGGTTGTTGCCCTTCTCAAAACCGCCGCCAAGAACACCCTTTTCCACCCCGATGGGATTGGTCTCCGTGCGGTAAGAGCCGATGAACTCATCCCGCAGACACTCAAATCCGTCCGGCCGGAAACTGGCTGTAAACCACTGGAATCCAAACTCTTCATAGAAAAGGTCGTGTTCAATGATGCCGTCCTCGCAGGAGGAGGCAGCCGCGTACATACTCATCTGAAAGTTCTTATTGTCCATCTCGATCTGATGGAAGGAAAATTCCAGATAGGAATACACGCTGAGGCTTCTGGTGCGTCCGCTGTCGTTTTTGATCTTCACATCCCACAGCTCCACCGGGTCCTCTTTGGGGATGCACATTTTCTGAGACGCTTTGATGCCGCTGTAATCGCATTCATAGACCGTATAGGACATACCGTGGCGGCAGGTGTATTTTGCCTGATCCAGCGGTTTTCCCACCGGCTGCCAGGATACGCTCCAGTAATCTCCGTCCTCATCATCCCGGATATACACATAATGGCCCGGGCGGTCCATGGGAACTGCGTTGGCCCGAAAGCGGGTTATGCGGTGGTACTCCGGTGATTTATAGAAAATATATCCGCCTGCGGTATGGTTCAAAACCGCACACATGTCTTTTACTCCCAGGTAATTGGTCCAGGATGTAGGCAGATCTACCCTGTCAATCACATACTCTCTTTTCTCATTGTCAAAATGTCCGTATTTCATGTTACGAAACCCTCCTGAATCTCCTATTAAGAACTTTGCTGCAGATACCCGCTGTAATGGCTCTGCGCCTTCCCAAACGAAAGGGGCCCGCACCGGCAGACCCCTTTTCGTCTTCCTGGCTCTATTATAGAAAACTTTCCGTTTCAGTAACATAGTTCAGGATGTTAATATTTGTTTTTTCTTGTTACATAAACCTGTCCGGCAGCTTCCTTAAGAGCGTCAAACAGGCTCTAGCCTTCCAGGTATTTTTTCAGCGCCTCTGCTCTCTGTGCGGCTGTCTCGTATCCCTGGCGGTAAAGTGCCTCCAGTTTTTCCCCGTCCTTTTCTATACGCCCGATTTCCACAGGCCTGGGAGGCTGGATCAGGAAAACCCTGCCCTCTTTTTCTTCCCGGTACAGATAATCCAGGGTCTCGTTGTAATCCAGATGTCTGTTTTCCATACGCTCTACAAGCTTTGGAAACTGTCTGCCGTAGCGGATGCGCAGAAGAGGCATCATCTGGTTCTTCTTTTTCCGGTATTCCCTGCCGCGGGTGAGAATCACCACATTTTTCTCATTTCCCAGGCTCTCGGATTTTCGGATGGGAATGGAATCTGTGATGCCTCCGTCCAGGTAGGGTTTCTTCCGGATCCACAGGGTTCTGGACATAAGAGGAAGGGAGCTGGATGCGCGGATATAACAGATCTCACGGCGCAGGTCCCTGATCTGCTTATACTCTGCCTGCCCGGTCTCACAGTTTGTCACCACAGCGTAAAACACGGCAGGGTTGGCGTCAAAAGTCTCATAATCATAGGGGTCCAGCTCTTCCGGAATGGTTTTATACAGCATCTCGGCTCCAAAATAATCGCCTGTTTTGATAAAACTGCCTATTCCGCAGTATCTGGGGTCATCCAGATATCCGGTGATGGTCCGGTATCCCCTTCTGTGCTGCTTGGAAAGATAGCTGCAGGCCAGGCAGGAACCTGCGGAAACGCCAATACAGGTGTCAAACTGTATGTCCTGTTCCAGAAAATAATCCAGCACGCCTGCGGTAAACACACCGCGCATGCCGCCTCCCTCCAAAACAAGACCTGTTCTTGCAATGCTCTGTGTCATAATTCTGTCATCCCTCTTCCGTCTCTTCTTTACTTTCATATACTAAAAATTCCCCGGCCGGCGCCCCGCAGACCGGACAGCGCTCCGGGCGGCTCTCCATCAGGCATCCGCAGACCGGGCACACATAAAATACGGTTTTTTCAAATCCGTCACAGTCTGCAGCCTCCCGAAGAAGCCTTGCATGGGCTTTCTCCGCGGAAGCGGCATCCCGGTAAGCCTGCCTGGTCAGCAGGAGATCATGCTCCTGGGCGTAGTCCGCAACCATGGGGTACAGCCGTTCGTACTCGAATTCCTCTCCCGGCACATAGGTGTCCACGGATTCATGAAAGGCCTTCGGCTTGTCTAAAATGGCGTAAAAGCTCTTGGCATGCCGGTATTCCGACTCTGCCAGGGCGCGGAACAGATTGGCGATCCTGCCGTATCCTCTCTTATCCGCGCGTTCCGCAAAGGTCTGATATCTGAGAAACGCATACAGTTCTCCCTTTACCGTCTCCTCAAGCTGACTCTTGGTGATTTTATCCTCCCGCTCCCTCTGGTAAGGGGCATCCCCCAGATTTTCAAACCTGTGGCAGAGCCTGCCGTTCTCCCGGGCAAAGCGGACAATGTGATGCTCCACATCCGCTGCCTTGATATTCTCGGATACGTCCTCAATAATGGCACCGCCTCCCCCTGTACAGACAAAGGGGATGTTGTCCACTTCGTCCTCAAAGCAGGAGTGGACATGGCCGCACACAAAATATTTAATCTTCTCTTTATAGGGTAAATACACTGCCCGCAGGCGTTCAAACTCCTCTTGGGAGACTGAATTTCCCGTAAAATGGTTTGGAATAGGTATGTGGAACGCGATCACCACATTTTTGCATTCCTCCATGGCAAGTACCTGTCCCAGAAGTGCAAGCCCTGCATCGGAGAATTTCCGGAAGGCATTATCCACCACCACAATGGTGAAGGTCTCTGCAAGGACCGCGTAATCGTGCAGGCCGAAGAAAGCTTCATAGTCTCCTGTATCGTGGTTTCCCCGGAGCACAAATACATCTTTTTCGGCTACGGATTCCGTGAGGGTACACACATTTTTATAGTGCCGTTCATCCCCTACGGGAACCATATCGCCCGCAATGAGAATCATATCCTCCTTCGCTGCCTTCTCCAGCGCGCCTGCGTACGTCTTCATCATAACAGTGCCCAGCCCTTCGCATCCCGGGTCTCCGATCACTGCAAATGACGTACAGCCGGGGCGGCGGACGATGGGTTCTATAATTTTCTGAATATTACGTTTCTTCATGATAATACCTCCTCAATGGTATTATTTTACTTCATTTTTTCTGAACTGGCAACCCGAATCGACCGCGCGGGCTTCTTAGCCTCCTGTTCCAGGTATGCCTTAAGGGACGCGGTATCCTGTTTCAGCAGGAACAGAATGCTCTGGAGATACATTTTATTGTAGCTGTCGTTTAAGTCAAGACCCAGCATTTCGTGGATACGTCTTACCCTGTATTTCAGCGTACTGATATGGATTCCCAGATGGGAAGCGGTACGGCTCATGACCATAAAGTTGTCAAAGAGAGCCTCCAGGGTCTGATAATAGCTGGTGTGGTGGATATGGTCATGGAGGAGCAGGTCCTTCAGCCCTCCGAATAAAAGGACATTGACCGGCAGGGATTTCCACCCCTCATAGATGATGTAATCCAGCGCAAAATCCCTGAATAGACATGCCTTTTTCGTGTAATCCAGTTTGTTTCCGATCCGTATGGCAGCCAATGCCTGGGTACAGTAATCCGGGTAATCTAAAAAACTGCGGAAAGGCGTGCTGACACCTGCGATCAGCGGGGAATCTTTCAGTATCTTTTCCAGCCGTTTTGCGATCTCATCCACACCGCCGGATATCGGAAGCAGGTTGCAGAGGAAGAAAATCTCAGTCCCTGTCTTTACCATGAGACTGCTTCGCTCAAACAGCTCATCATCGGGTATCTCTCTCTGGCTGACTTTGCTGAAAAAGGCTGATTTCAGCACAATGCACACATAACTGCCCTTTATTTCCCAGCCGAGGGTGGAGAGGGCAAGCTCCAGGCATCTGGGCATCTGCAGAAAGCTGCTGCCCTTTTCCGCCTGTATCGCCAGGGTTTTCTGCATCCGTTCCATACCCTGATAACTGTTTATAAAATTCACACGGAGCAGGCTCCTTAAATACTGCCCTGTATGACAGAGCAGTATCCTGTCCCGTTCCGTCAGCGGCATTGTGACAGAGAGAAGAAAGATCCCGAACAAAAACTTATCCTCCTTACGGACCGGCACTGCCAGGAAGGGAATCCCCTCCTCTGTTTCGGAAACCCCGCCCTCCCCCTTACAGGCCCGGCAAAAAGAACGGGCAAAAGACGGCCGCAGAAAATCGGTATCCCCGTCCCTGCACTCACAGGGAATCCTGCAGGCATCCTCATTCTGGGACAGTGCCAGGATCTCCATATGTTCTCCCACCAGGATAATGGGATTGGAGAAGACAGACAGAAGCACAGGGGCAAGGGCAGAGAACGGTTTTCCGTCCCTGCACAGCCGGTCCAGCTCTTCCTCAAACATCCTGTATTTTTCAAACAGTTTCATAAGCAGCGACAAGATCATTTGAGGTGTCAGATAGGGTCTGACCCAGAGAATATCCATGCCCTCTCTTTCCAGGCACTCTTTGGAGGGCTTTCCGATGCTCACTAAAGTAAGGGCAGGATGTTTTTTCGGTATACGCTCCAGGTCCCCGGCGTACATGACATATACGTGATAGGCTCTCGGCAATATCCCCTCCTGCCAGATCAGGGCGCCGGTCAGACAAAGCTCCGCAGGGTCTGATTTCAGGGAACTTCCCTCCACCCCCTTTAAGTCTTCCGCCAGTATCCATCCATTCAGCTTCATAATATCACCTCCTGCTCCCCTGCAAGCTCAGGATACCGTTTTAAGATTCGGAAGATGAGCATCAGATAAAGCCTCTCCTGAGGGGAATCCAGATCCATATCCAGAAGCTCCCTGATCTTTTTCATCCGGGACTTAAAGGTATTTCTGTGTATGTACAGATCATCAATGGCCTTTGCTGTGTGGGAGTCAAATTCTATGTAATTCAGTAAGGTCTTGTAATAGCTGGTATCGTGGGTCCTGTCATAGCGGATGAGTTCCAGGATGGACGCCGGTATCAGCGTCCGCACCGGCAGGGTGTCGGCACCGCAGTTCAGCACATAGTGCAGGGCATAGTCCTCGAATTTGAACAGCCACTGGGTGCTGCTGCACTCCTTTCCTGAATAAAGGGCTGCCTCTGCCTGCCGGTAGTAGTCAGGAAACTGGAAGAAGTCAGAGAACTCTGTGCTGATTCCTGACTTGAACAGATTATCCCTTACAATATAGGCCAGGCGCCTGCATTCCTCATCCCTGCCCTCCAGCCCAAGGCCCAGATTGCACAGAAGCAGCAGCCTGTCCTCATATTCCAGGGAGAGGTAACCGTGAAGCTGGTGGTCAAAAAGCACGCTCTCATAGGCGGCTGAATGCAGCTCCTGCCCGGTCTCCGTCAGTTCCATGCAGACACAGAAAAAAGGACCGCTCCGCTTCCATCCTGCCAGCCGCATTGCCATGAGAAGCTTATCCACATCAAATTCCGACGGGCTTCGCAGATACTCCAGGGCATAATTTTTAAATGCCTCCAGAGCATTGAATCTGGAACCGGAATGACGCACAGCAAGCGCCCGCACCGTCTCGGTAAACACAGAGAGCAGTGCCAGATGTCCGTCTGTCAGAGTGATATTCACCCCGTCTATGACAATCCTTCCCCAGTATTCCCCGTTCTCGTCGAATATGTTGCTGTATATACTTATGAACTTTTCCCCCTCGTTGCTCCAATACTGGGGTGTTACAAATTCCAGGGTGGTTAGGTAATCCGAGCGAAAAAACAGCTCATCCGTAATATTCCGGTCCAGATAATTGGTCCCCTCCTGTAAAAGGCTGTAGGAAAAACTGGCATTTCCCGCTTCCGCATACCCCATAAGCTCATATTCCCTGTTGTGCACCATGACAGGGCTGTTGAAAATGGGCAGGCTGAGGCGGCAGAGTGCCTCAATGCTCCGCTCCCCGGAGAGGACAGCGGAAAGCCCCTGCTCCCATCTGTTGTATTTCTCAAAAATTTCTTCCAGCCGGGACAGCAGCGCGTCCGCTGTCAGACTGCCGTCCATACAGATCCAGGAGCAGCCATACGGGAAATCTCCCGCCAGTGGTTCTGTCCCCGCTAAAAACAGCAGTGCGGTTCCTGATTCCAGCTCCGGAATATCCAGTGCCTGGTCTGCAGATTCCATCAGATACAGTGTGTCCCTGCGCAGCACACAGCCCGGCTGATACAAGGTGTAGAAGGACAGCTTTCTATCCAGATAATCCTGTTCTCCCCGGTACCCGGACACATGCTCCAGTTCATTCATCAGAATATGTATATTTAATTCCATTCTGTACCTCCCTATACCTTCCGTTTCCTGTTTCGGCTTCTATAGTTCCATTATAAATCCCTTCTCTTTGTTTTACCAGATTATCCTTTCCTCCGTTTTGACGTTTTTTCATCTCCAAATTCACAAAAACGGACGAAAAACAGGATGCCTCTGCGTTTTTTCAAAAGTTTTAGACGGTCAGGTCACGAAAATACAGGAATTTCAAAGGATGGTAAGAGAATTTAAATAAGATATAATGGGTACATAAGATCCGGATCGCAAATATTTTATGGAGGTGTAAGATGGACAAAGAAATGACCAGAGGGCGTGCTCTTCTGTTTTTAATCTCTCTTTTTCTGACAAACGTGGCAGTTATGGCAGATATGGTTATCATTCCGGCCGGAAACGGGCTGTATGAGACCTTCCAAAATGACGCCGCCGTGAATTTTATCCTGTCGGGACCATCCTTTATCATGCTTTTCTCAGCCATGCTGTGCGGAAAACTCATGCAGTATCTGAGCAAAAAGAAAATTTTAATTGGGGCTATGATCCTGTTTGCCGTATCTGCCATTTTAGGCGGAGCTGTGGCAAATGTGTATTATGTACTGGTTATGCGTATACTGGTGGGCATTTCCATGGGCTTTGTAAATGCCGCTGCCATGGCTCTGATCGCTGAGGTCTATGTGGATGAAGACAAGCGCGGAACCATCATGGGTATCTTCAATGCCACTATGGCAGGTACCGGTGCTGTCATCAGTCTGATCGCAGGTGTATTTGCAGTACGTTCCTGGAACGAAGTTTTTAAGGTCTACTGGATAGCCGTGCCGGTGATCGTCATGATGATTTTCTTCCTTCCCACAACGCCGGCGGAGGGCAGTCCCTCAGAGGAAAACCAGGCGAAAGTACAGGGAAGAAATCCATATCTGTCGAGGCAGTTTATGCTGATGGTCTCCTGCTTTGCCTATAATCTGATCTACGCGGTCATCTATTATCAGGTATCTGTCCTGGTGGCAGAACAGGGGTATGGAAATGAAAGCGTTGCCGCACTGCTCTCCACACTGGGTACCGTGGGAAGCTGCATCCTCTGTATCCTGTTCGGAGCCCTGTACTCCAAGCTGAAAAGGGCAACCATCATTTTCGGATATGTGGGACTCTGTCTCTCCTATCTGCTGCTTTACCTGGCATCCGGACCGGTCATGGCCGGAATTGCATGTACGCTGTGCGGTGCTTCCTATGGATACGGTTTCTCTTACTTCTTCCTGAGATGCACGGTCGTCGTACCCAAGGAGCGGGTATCCTCCTCTATCTCCATGACAACAGCCATCGGAGGTTTTGGAATGTTCCTCTCCACCTATGCCTGCACCATGCTGCAGAAGCTTCTGGGCACCACAGGCATTTTAAAACTGCTTCCCGTAGCCATTGCCGCTTCCGGAATCGGTGCTGTACTGTCTATTATCTGCACTGTAATGGATAAGAAAAATCCCAGCGACCTGTCCATGCAGGAAGTCCGGGAAAATGAAAATATGTAATATGTTAAAACGGAACTCATGAAAGGAGATTTTTGATATGCTGACAAAAAGACAGAATTTACTGGAAACCATCAGAGGCGGACATCCCGACCGCTTTGTAAACCAATATGAATTTATGCACATTATTTACGGCAGCCCGTTCTTTGACCTGCACAACGGCCCCATTCTGGAGGAAGGTGTCATAAATGCAGTCAATGGCTGGGGCATCACATTCTCATGGCCAAAAGGAACCCCCGGCGACTTCCCGGTCCACGATGAGGAGCATCTGGTACTCAAGGATGTTACGGAATGGCGGAAATACGTTCATGCGCCAAGTCTGGATTACCCGGATTCTGAATGGGAACCTTACATCAAAGAGGCGGAATCCGTGGACAGAAATGAATATTTCGTAACTTCTGTCATGTTCCCGGGACTTTTTGAACAGTGCCATCATCTGATGGATATTCCTGAGACTATGATGAACTTTATTGAGGAACCGGAGGCCATGCATGAGCTGATCGACTATCTCACTGACTGGGAGCTGGAATATGCGGATAAGGTCTGCAGATACTTAAAGCCTGATGCCCTTTTCCATCACGACGACTGGGGTACCCAGACCTCCACCTTCATCTCTCCGGCTATGTTTGAGGAATTCTTCCTTCCCGCATACAAGAAGATCTACAAGAGATACCGTGACAACGGCGTGGAGCTCATTGTGCATCACTCGGATTCCTACGCAGCCACACTGGTGCCCTATATGATAGAGATGGGTGTGGATATCTGGCAGGGTGTCATGACCACAAACAACGTACCGGAACTGATCAAAAAATACGGCGGACAGATTTCCTTCATGGGCGGCATCGACAGCGCCAAAGTGGATTATCCGGGCTGGACCAGAGATGTGATCAAAAAAGAAGTGCGCCGCGCCTGTGACGAGAACGGCAAACTCTATTTCATTCCGTGTGCTTCCCAGGGACTTGATATCAGTACCTTCCCGGGGGTGTATGAGACACTGAGCGAAGAGATTGATGCTTACAGCAAAGAAGTCTTTTAATATTCCGTTATTTGAAAATGGCCGGCATTCCAACTCCTCTGGAATGCCGGTCCATTCAATAATCATTTGTAAAGTTTTATATAAAAATAGGTAAAAACACTTGCATGATGGAAAATTATATGGTAATATTATTTTCGGTTCGTGAGAACGAGCCGCTGTGGCGGAATTGGCAGACGCACTTGACTCAAAATCAAGCGGGTAACACCGTGCCGGTTCGAGTCCGGCCAGCGGCAGCAAAACCCTTTTTGGATTTATCCAAAAAGGGTTTTATTTTTTGTACAGAGACAACAACTTTAACTATTTCAACTAACAAATGGATTCACGACATTTATCGGATTGCCCTCAATAAATGCTTTTATATTTGCAACTGTAATATCCATGATTCTCTGACGAGATGCCTGTGCCGCCCATGAAATATGCGGTGTAATAAGACAGTTTTCCACGTGTAACAGTGGATTGTCTTCTTTAATCGGCTCTGTTGAAACAACATCCAGGCCGGCAGCATATACCTTACCACTAATCAAAGCCTCTGCCAGATCCTTTTCAACCACCAGCTGTCCTCTGCTGTTATTTATGATGATAACTCCATCTTTCATCTTTGCAATATTTTCTTTATTGATAATTCCCTCTGTACTTGGAAACAAGGGACAATGTAAAAAAATCACATCTGAATTCGCAAACAGCGTATCAATCGTTACATATTCAGCAACTTCCCTGCCCGCTTCGCTTTCAAATGCATCATAAGCCAGGACTTTCATATCCATCCCATTCAAAATCTTTGCTGTTGCCTGGCCAATACGTCCCAAACCTATTATACCAGCGGTCTTACCATATAACTCGATCATCGGATAATCCCAATAACACCAATCCGGATTATTCTCCCATCTTCCCGCTTTAACAGTTTGTGCATGATGACCATAATGTGAGCAGATTTCTAAAAGCAGACCCACTGCATACTGTCCTACTATTTGAGTACCATATGTAGGTACATTCACTACCGGAATACCTTTCTCCCTTGCATATTCATAATCTGCCACATTATAACCTGTTGCCAAAAACGCAATCAGCTTTAAATTCGGACAGTTATCAATAGTATATCTGCTAATCGGTGTTTTATTTGTAATAACAATCTCAGCATCACCGATTCTTTCTGCAATAATCGGATTTTCTTCATAAGAAGTTCTGTCATATATCGTAACATTGCCAAGCATCTCCAATTCTCCCCAACTTAAATCGCCGGGATTTTCAGTATAACCATCCAATACTACAATCTTCATAATTTTGCTCTCCTATGTCTTTTATCTTAATCCTAACTGTTCCGTTTACTGAAAAGTCACACTTAATCTTCAATTAGAGACCATGCCCTATTTAATACCCTCTTTGTATTAGCCAAAACAATTTCCTCTTCTTCGTCTCCCACAAGCGTAACCTCCATGGATAACACCATAGGATCTTTTGCATTAAAGAAACCTTCCTGTTTCAAAACTGTCAGATATTCCGTAAGCTCTGCAGTATCGTTTACACTGTCAGGAAAACCAAATCTGGGATGTTTGTCTCCATAAGCCGTACATCCCTTTTTGACTACAGCATTACCAAAATGAAGATGTGTAATGTAGGGTCTTAACGTCTGAATTACAAATTTTGGAGACTCATAGGTAGTCGGAATATGAGACAGATCAATCAGTAACCCGAAATTGCTGTTGTCCGTTCTCACATCTGCTGCGAATTTAGCCGCATACGGGGCCGGACCAATCAGAGCTGCTTTATCCATATCGAAATCAAATACTTCCAGTTCTATCATCATATTCTTGGCAGCCGCATATTCACATATATTTCTAGTAGTTTTTAAAAGCTGTGCATATGCCAGATCTTTAGTTTCATGTTCCCATTTTCCTGCCAAAAAGACAACTCCTTTTGCGCCAAGATACTCTGCTTCATCAATTGCATAATATAGGGCAGTTTCCGCCGCCATTCTCCCTTTTTCATCAATATCATTTGGATTCAGCTTTCCACTGAGCAGACTTGGCTGTGCACCATAAAAAACTTTCATATGAGATTGTTCCAGCAGGCGCTTAACGGCTTCTCTTTCTTCACTGCCTTTACAACCGGAAATCTCAACCACATCAAAAAAATCATCTGCAGCAATTTTTCTGACAGATTCCAGAACATCCATTTTAGGAAAAGACATCCATCGAAGCGTGCCAATCTGAAAATATTTATGAATTGATTCTTTCATCGTTATTAACTCCTAATCCATATATTTCACATTTTGTAAGATTACACGGCATATTTTTTATACAGGTAATTTCATAACAATTTTCACATAACTCTGCCGGAATTCTTTATATCTGCACGGCATATGTCCATCCTCAGGAAAAGCCACATAACACATTCCACTATTAATATTTATAAATACCGGCTGTCCTTCCTTGCTTTCAAAAAATTCAATATCATCGTTCTCATTATATGGAACAATCGATTTTAAATGCTGAAGAGGTGAATAAACAACTTCCTCTCCACCCTCAATCATATACTGAACATCAATATATTTTCGATGTGCTTCAAATTTATTTTTTTCATATTCTTTCGTCTCACCTCTCTGCACAAAGAGGAAGCCTCCTTCATAATCATAGCACCCTGAAGGAAATTGACATTTTCGTAATTGTTCTACACATTCCAATGCACTATCCAGACATTTTAATAATGGCATATATTTACCCAAATCTTCATATCTACAAATAATCATTATTCTTCTCCCGTTGATAAGAACCTATAAAACCTGCTCTCGAAGTGTCCTAACCGTCTCTTTCGCACCATTTATAATCATACCAAGCTCACTTCCCATGTTAAACAAATTCATACCCTGCTGTCTGCAATAGGAAAGATATTCGATATTTGTAGATACTGTACCGCAGCTCTTTCCTGCCTTTTTAGCTGCTTCACATATTTTTGCAACAGCTGTTCTCATCTCGGCACAACCAGATTCTCCTGGGTGACCCAGATCAGAAGAAAGATCAGACGGACCAACTACCAATGCGTCAATACCTTCGACAGCCGCTATCGCCTCTGCATTAGCAACTCCCTGACATGTTTCAATCTGAGCAAGCAAAATAGTCTTTTTATTAGCTGCCTTCATATAATCCTCAAGCCTTGGGGGAACATAGCCCGTATGGGCACGCATAGTAGACAATCCCCTCTGTCCCAATGGAGAATACTTCGCGAGTCTAACTATATTCTCTGCATCATCTTTTGTGTTGACCATGGGTACTAAAAATCCATCTGCCCCCATATCCAGAATCTTGGTAATCCATTCTCTTGTAATTTGGGGAATTCTGACAAGTACTTGCAAATCTATGCTATTGCAAACTGCCACCATAGCTGCAAGCTGAGAAAAATCAAATGGTCCATGTTCGCAATCAATAATAACAAAATCAAAACCGCCTAATTTCAACATTCTCGGAAGATTCACATTACTGATTTCTGAAATCATAGTGCTGAGTACATCTTCCCGATTCTCCATTTTCTGTTTTAACATTTACATCTCCTCCTCTGCCTGGGCAGCTATTGTCTTTGACTGTTCCTTCAGACCTTTACACATACCGCAAGCAACCCGGCTTAAACGAAACATGCCCTCTAAAGCTTCGTCTTGCATAGGTGAAAGTCTGATGTTCTTCCCAGTCACTTCAGCTATTGCTTCACATAATTCCGGTGTTTTCCAGCAAACACCACCTATACAAATAACACCATTTATATTTTCCGCATCTGTCCCTAATCGCTGAATATAATACCAATAAGTCTGTGCCATATCCTTAAATGCAGCTGCAAATATATTACTAATATTCAGATTATTCTGAGTGATACCAACAATCGAACCCCCATCAGAAAAATAAGGATTATTATAAAAACTTGTCTGCACTCTCAGCCCATCCCGTACTTGTCCTGCATGCTGGTGAATATATCTCCAGATTTCCTGCTTTTCTACAGACATTCCAGTCAAAGTATTAACACTTTCCTGAAAAAATGACACAAGTACATCCAGATTTCTACCGGCCGGCATATTAGAAATCGTATTTAAATAGCCGCCTTCAAAATATGGCCGTATTTCGTACTCACCCGGTTCAAATTTCTGGGCATAACGTATAACCTGCGAAGCCGTTGCAACATTAACTGCAACCTCGCCTTCCTGTATTCTGCTTCCTAATACTGCTACCTGCATATCCCCGTAATCTGGATAGATCTTCAGATTACATGAATTGCTTCTGTAAATACCACAGACCTCGAAGTCATGCTCTGCAATCTTAGGTAATTGGATTTTTCCCAGTCCAAGCCTCTGAAGCAGTTCATTGTTCCAACAATGATGTCTGACATCAGCCATACCCATTGGAGCAGCATTACTTATATGGCAAATATTGTTTCCTGTCAATTGAGCAATCACATAAGACCCCAATGTATACAAAGTCCCATTTTGGGGAATATCACTCCCGTGTATCAACGTATACAAATTACATAAACCAAGTGATGGTTTTATATAGACACCACAATTTCTCATATCACATGGCGGCAACTCTCTCTTCAAATACTCAAGATATGTCTTTCCACTATTCGGCATATTTTCTATACACCGCATATCCTGCCAGGATATATATGTATCGTCTCTTCCAGCCACACTATAAACAAAGCCATGCATTTGTGTAGAGAGAATCACTCCCTCAATATCGTTAAACTGTGATGTATATCCATCAACTAGTTTTCTGATCTTATTACAAATCTGCAGCGCCGGTATCTCAAACAAAAACGGATTTTGTTTTGGGATTTTTTTCGGAGTTGGGAAACTTCTGTTATCAATCATACAATCCTTCTCTAAATCCAAAAGAACTGCCTTTAGAAAACTGCTTCCCACATCAATTCCAATGTATTTCATAGATATCGCCTTATTTTCTCTTTCATTGTTTATTGGTTACGCAACGTATTCAGAGCTATCAATGCATCTTTCATCGTTGCAACTGCTGTATGATAGCGAATATATTCGATAACACTTTCATCTTTTGCCATCAAAAGTTCTGTTATCCTATGGTGTGAGTCATAATAATCATGTTCATTCATGTTCAGATCCAAGGTTGCATTAATCCCCATAATACTGGATACCATGGGCTTCAATGTATAATGACATTGAGATAAGGCACAATTACCTGCCATTTCAAAAAGTCTGTCATGAAAATCATCATTTAACTGTACGACTCTGTTCCTCTGCTCTTCTTTATCATCAATCTGTTTTACAGAATAAAACTGTCCAACAATATGCAAAAGCTGTGAAAAGTCATTTTTTTCTTGTTGAAGAATCAGCTGCACAGCCTCGCATTCCAGAATACTTCTCGTTTTACATAAATCTTTAATATATTTCTGATCGATTTTCTTCAAGACCTTTCTTCCATTGGGCTGTGCCTCCAAAAGTCCATCGCGTTCGAGAATCTGGAATGCAGAACGAACAGAACTGCGTGACACCTGATATTTCTGCGCTACTTCCAATTCACTGATTTGTTTCATATTCTCGTATTTACCCAACAGAATATCATGGCGCATGCCTGTAAGCACGGTAGCCACAGTTGCTTGTCTGCTGACACTAATATCCAACATATCTTTCACTCCTACCTTATATATTGTTGAAAACGGCATAGGGCAACCCGCCGCGGGTGCAGTCTGCCCTATATAATGCCTTCTCAAAAGTTATTGTACTATAACTTTCGAGAAATGTATATTTTTTCCATATGGCTTATTGCCCTATTTATTTTTTTCAATAGCAGCTTCCAATGCTTTATATAGGGTTGGATTTACTGTATTTTGGATATCATCCCAAGTAGCCTTTGTAGCTTCACGGCATTTTCCCAAATCATCTTCCGTAAATTCATAAACCTCATAACCATAATCAGATTTCAGAGTTTCCAAACTCTTCTGATCATCTTTTTCACGGTCCGCCTCATTCTCCTGGGCGTATTTACATGCTGCAATCAATTCTTCCTGCTGCTGTTCCGTAAGTCCATTATAAAATTCCAGATTAATCAAAAACGGATGGACTGTTGGCTCATGCTTACTAAGCGTTGCATAATTGGTGACTTCCTGCAGGTTATAATTAGCCAGTGTTGATGTTACCGTATTTTCCTGTGCTTCTACTACACCTTGCTGCAGTGCGGTATATAACTCTGTAAACGCAACCGTTGTAGTATTCGCCCCCAGAGAATTCCATAAGCTTATATGATATTTATTATCCATAACCCGCAGCTGCAGTCCTTTGATATCTTCGTAACAGGTAACTGGTTTTTTTGTAAATAAAGTACGGAACCCTTCAGCTCTCAGGCATCCCAGCTTCAGGTTTTTCTCCTCCAAGACTTTATCCATCGCAGCTTCTAGTTCTTCATCTGCGCAGACTTTTCTCATCTGCCAGTAACTGTCATATGCAAAGGGTAAGTCAAAGAGACAGAAATCACCCACTACATTCACATAACTTCCAGTCGAACCGGCAATCATTTGTACACTGTTGTCAACAATACTTTCTGCCAGCTCTGTATCACTTCCCAACTGTCCTGCAGGATAGACTTCCATTTTCAAATCATCTGTATTTTTTTCCAGATAATCCTGTATGGATAAAAAAAACTGACCCAATGTAGATTCTTCTGTACTGGCATGTGCTGCAATAAAAGTTGTAGCTTTTGAAGATGCATTTGTTTTACTTTCTTCTGAAGCTGATTTACTGCCTGTCGTTGTATCAGATGTAGAATTGCCGCATGATGCAAGGGAAAATACCATAGCTGCACTTATTACTAAAACCATTGATTTTTTTAAATAATTCATTATTATCCTCCTCTTTATAAAGCTTCGTTTAAGCTTCCCCCTGTTCCTCACAGCAGACAAAGGCTGATGGCCGGAACAAATGTAATAACTAACAATGCAACTGCAAATGCCAGAATAAAAGGCAATGCATGTTTACTCAATTTCATAACCGGAACTCCCGTGATACCTGAAGTAACGAACAGGTTAATACCGACAGGCGGTGTCACGAATCCTATTGCCAAATTGCATACCATGATTATTCCGAAATGAATCGTACTCATACCCATCGCTTCACAAATCGGCCATAAAATAGGAGCAAAGATCAATATTGCAGGTGTAGTATCCATAACACATCCAATAAACAAAAGAAGTAAATTTATAAATAAAAGTACTGCAACCTTACCCGGGAATGTAGTTAAAATAAATCCCGAAATCGCATCTGTTACCTGAAGCAATGCCAACGCACGTCCAAAGACTGAACTGACCCCTACTATAATTAATACAGGTGCAATCGAGCCCAGTGATTCCTTTATGATCATCGGTAACTCTGTGATTTTTAAAGTTCGATATACAAACAAACTTATGACCAGTGCATAAACAACCGAGATTGTTGCCGCTTCTGTCGGCGTGAAAATACCGCTGTAAATCCCACCCAATATAATAACAGGAGCCAATAGCGCCAGAAAACTTTTAAAAAACAGATTTCCAAAGCTCTTACTATGTAATTCCTTGTAATTATCTTCCAGCTTTTTCATATCCGGAGGATTTTTTCTGCAATAAAATATACTGTATATAATCATGCAAAGAGCAATCAGTATGCCGGGAACAACGCCTGCAATAAACAAGTCACCTACAGAAGCGCCTGTTGCTGAACCATACATGATCATCGGAATACTAGGTGGTATAATTACCCCCAATCCCCCTGCCACAGCCACAATGGCGGCGGCGAAAGACAGGCTGTACCCCATACCAGTCAGTACAGGAATCGTCATTGCACCAACAGCTGCGGCCGTTGCCGGACCGGACCCTGAGATAGCACCATAAAAAAGGCAGGTTACGATAACAGTTATGGGAAGTCCTGCACGGAACTTACCAATAAAATAAGAAAAGAAATTAAACAGTTTTGCTGCAATTCCTCCCTTTGCCATAATCTGACCGGATAGAATGAACAAAGGAACTGCAACTAAGACAAATGAATCCAAAGATGCAGTCATAGCCTGAAATGTATAGGCCGGAGTTGTCACAATGGATGGATCCTGAAGCCAAATCATAATACAGGATACTCCAATAGATACTACAATCGGCACACCGAGAAACAGAAGAATAAAAAATACGGCCAAAGAAATTAATACAATACTCATGCAGTTTCACCCCCTTTTTTCGCCGCATATAAACGCTTTACATACTTCTCAACCATTCTCAGTGCAGCAAACACCAGCCCCAGTTCCATCATCAGATAAATATAAAACATAGGAATCTCCAAAACCGCTGTGGTTGCCTGAGAAATTAAAGCTGATTTTAATTTTGTCAATCCATTACATGACATAAATATACAGAACGCAAAAACAACTATGTCACCAAATACTGCCAATGGCTTTTTAGTTTTCGGCCAGAATGTCTGTATCAGATCCACCCGGATATGCTTGTCAGTCTGTACTCCATAAGAGATTCCCATTGCCGCAATAATAATTTCACAAGTTCTGGAAAGCTCTTGTGCACAGGTGATCCCGGTCCCAAAAAACGAACGTCCTACTACATCAGCAAACACAATAACTGTAATCGTGACTATGGCCGCCCCCATGATGATCAGTTCAAAATTTCGATCCAGCCATTTTAAAAAATTCATAAGTGTTCCCCCTTTATATAGTAATCTGCTTAATTAACAGAAAGTCTGCCTGCACAATCAATTATTCTTTGCATTCACTGCATCGTAGTTCAGACACCAGGCAGGTTTCCTGCCTGTCAAAATTTCAACAATACCACGCGCTCCATCATAACTCATTCTTGCAAGGGATTCATCTGTCAACGCAGAGCAATGTGGAGAGAGAAGTACATTATCCATTTTCAACAGGGGATTCCCCGCCTCTACAGGCTCTGTTGCAAATACATCTAATACTGCTCCAGCGATATTACCAGTTTGTAATGCATCTGTCAGATCTTCTTCAATCATCAGGGCACCACGAGCCAGGTTCATAAAAATTGCTGTCTTTTTCATCATGTCAAACTGTTTTCTGCCAACCATACCTATGGTAGATGGAGTTGCACCCAGATGTAATGTTACGAAATCAGCATTCATATATATATCTTCTATATTTTCTTTATATTCAATGTAATCCGGAAGATTTTTCTTGTCTGTATATGGATCGTATCCAAGGACTTTCATATCAAATCCATTTGCTGCAATTTTTGCAACCCGGCGTCCTATATTCCCTAGTCCGATAATCCCTACAGTTTTACCTCCGATTTCGTGCATTCCTCCACAGTCCTGTGCCGCAAAATCCGCCTTCTGAGTAGCCAGATGCATTTTTACTGTCTTTTGAGAAATAGCAAGCATACCAGCAATCGTATGTTCTGCCACAGAGTCTGAGTTTGCCTGTGGAGTATTTACAACATAAAGACCTAACCTTGTTGCAGTTTCAAGATCCACTACATTATCAATGCCAACACCATGTTTTGCCACAACCTTCAATTTTGTACCTGCTTTTAGAATTTCCTCATTCAAAAAATAAGTCTTTGAAAAAACCGCTTCACAATCAGTAATTAAGCTTTTCATCACTTCTTCCTCTTCAACAGGAGCCATGACCAATTCAAACCCATTCTCTACTAACAGATTTTTTCCCGCCGGATCCATATCTTGTGCCATTAATACCTTTCTACTCATTTTACTTTTCCTCCAATCGTTCTTTATTTTGTCTACTATTAATTATAATTGTCGACATTTATTGTGTTTTAAGAATACAATAATAAATCAAAATAATCAATAGTTTTTTATATATATTATAATCTTTGTGGAATTCATCCAATTCCATCGCATCTCCCTTGTAGACTTTTCACATATATTGTCGACAATTATTTTTACAGAAGAAATTGAAAAGATGTGGAAACCTAAACATTAGATAATTCAGTAACTATGATAGTACCAACCCATCTACTCTGACTTAGTAAAGACACATTTGAAATTTCCAATAAAAGCATGTCATTCTTGCTCCAGCCATTTCCTCCTCTGACATTCTCAGCTTCCAATATTCTTTTCCGTGTACTATACGCCTGTACCAAAATATTTTTAAGGATTTAATCCAAATCACTACAAGGGGAATTTATCATGTAAGTTCGCTTCTGTTCCTCTTATTCGCATTCTGACATATTCCCTCCTTAACTTTTCCGGTTGTATCTGTAATTAACAATATGTTATAGTGACAACATAAGAAACTTTGTACTATTCACGCTGTAAGACATTCCTGCTGTTACAGCTTACAGCTCAACCAGGAGGTAACTATGATCCGTATTGCTGTGTGCGACGATGACACAGATTCAATTATCAATAACCAGACGATATTAAAAAACTGCCTCAGCCTGCAAAAAGCGGTAGCTGAAATACAGACCTATAATAATGGCCGGATGCTGTTAAGTGACATTTTGGAAGATCACAGCTATTTTGACCTTCTCCTTCTGGATATTGAAATGCCAGGTATCAGCGGTATGGAAATTGTTCAGGCCATAAAACCGGAGCTGCCCAACGTAAAAGTCATTTTCATTACATCCCATGTAAAATACGCCATTGACAGTTTTGAATTAGCCATATTCCGGTATGTGCCCAAGAATGACCTGGAAAAGAGACTGACCTATGCGGTTACGGATGCGTTAAAGCTCATCATGCTGGAAGATGACAAGAATTATACTGTGCTGACGGCAAACCGGATGGAAAAGGTGGGCTTCCGTGATATCCTTTATATTCTTCGCGACGGTAAGAACGCCGCGCTCCATACCTGTCACGGGATTATCAAAGTCAGGAAAAGCCTGCTGACGGTTTACGAAGAATTGGGGGCAGAAGAATTTATATTCATTGAACGGGGATGCATCATCAACCTGATACAGATTACCCAAATAAAAAACAGCAGTGTCTGCTTAAAAGACGGCACGGTCCTGCCAATCAGCCGCTCCCATCTCCAGAGTGTAAAAATGGCAGTCAATACTTATTGGGGGAAACATATATGATGATTTATGTACTTGAGTTTTTGCTTTTATTTTCCGGGATATGCTGCGGCGTTCTCAGTATCGGCAGACTGCAGGATGAAAGCAGTGAAAAATGTGCGGCCTGGGCTGCTGCTGCCGGGTTTGCAGGACTGCTCTGCTTTTTTAACAACAGCGGCAAAAGTGCGGCTGTCACTGCGGCTGCTCTTCTGGCTGTGATCCTTGTGATTTCTAAGTTTCTGTATCATTTGGACTGGAAACTGCTTTTATGCTGTGGCTGTTCTTATCTGAGCGTACTCCTGTTAACGGATGTTCTTTCTTATCTGATACTATGCAGATATTTTTCCGTACCTTTGGTTTATTGGCTTGTATTTTTGCTTCTCTGCCGGGTACCATTTTATTTCGCTCTGTTCGCATCACACCGCTTTCAGGAATGCATCAGTAATTTCAGTAATTACTATACATCCATATACGGAACTCCTGCAGTGGCATTTTGCGGAATATCCATTTTGCTGCATATGGCTTTTGCGGGACGGCCTTTAGACACATTGACCATAGTCACTATAGTTATGCTCTCTGCTCTTTTTCTCCGAATCGTTCTTGCATACAGCCACATAAAATACCAGCGTGAGAAAGAACTGCTGGACACGATTGAAATGCAAAAAGAGCTGCTGGAACAGAATTACGCTGCAGTCAACAAGGCCTACTCTCAAAATGCCAAACTGTTTCATGACTTCCATCGGCATTTAGAGGTCATACACCAAATGGCGGACAGATATCATGCTCCGGAGCTCTCTCAATATATTGATTCCATTATAAGTCCTGTACAGAACATTTCTTCCATGGTATGGACCGGCAGCCAGACAGTTGATTATATCATCAACAGCAGATACGAAAAAGCAAAAAATGCCGGTATCCGTATGGAAATGAACATAGAATATCCTTATAATACCAATATTAAATCCAATGATCTGTGTACGATTCTCTCAAACCTTCTGGACAATGCGCTGGAAGCCGCAGCTATACAAAGCAGGAAAACATCCCCTGACACATGCAGCATAAACCTTACGATTCGGCGCATTCAGAATATTCTTGTCATCAAACTGGAAAACAGCAGCCCGGAACCGAAGTATACATCTGACGGAGAACTCGTCACCGTAAAAAAGGAAAATGAACCGATGCTGCACGGCTGGGGTATGAAAAATATTGAAGCAGCCGTACAAAAATATGATGGTATTCTCCAGACTGCCTATGCTGACCATATCTTTCAGACCACCATTACTATGTGCTTTGAAGGCATAGAAATGGACTCTCCCGAATCCTGAATTTCCGGAGGGCTGTGACGCCCTCCCGTGCTGTCCGGAGCCTCACGGAATCCTTGCGGGCTCCTTTCCCCATCCGACTTATAAGGCGTCTTCCCGTGTACGGCTTCTGGCGCCGGTATCCATAGTTCATAACTCATTTCTCACAATCCCACTATAACTTACATATAATAGTAAAGACTGACTTTTGTGCCGGAAAAGAGGCGATAATCGTATGCATTCAAACTGCCATGATGACTCAGTTCAAAGGAATTCATCTGAGTCAGAACATGATATACAGAAAGAATCCATGGAATACATACCTCCCTGCTGCAGAAAAAACACCTGCTGCTGTCCGAATTGCTGCTGCAAACGCGGTCCTACCGGGCCTGCCGGTCCTCCGGGACCCACGGGGCCAATGGGACCTGATGGTCCTGCCGGCATGACCGGCTCGATTGGACCGACCGGTCCCACTGGCATAACCGGCTCTACTGGACCGACCGGTCCCGCCGGTATAACTGGCTCAATCGGGCCTACCGGCCCCACCGGTATGACTGGACCTATGGGCCCCACCGGACCTGCTGGTATAACTGGCTCCATTGGACCTACCGGTCCTACTGGCTTAACCGGTTCTACTGGAGCCACTGGACCTACTGGTTTATCTGGCCCCATCGGGCCTACTGGCTTAACGGGTTCCACTGGTCCTACCGGGCCTACGGGCTTAACCGGTTCCACTGGTCCTACCGGGCCTACGGGCTTAACCGGTTCCACTGGACCTGCCGGGCCTACTGGCTTAATCGGCCCCATCGGGCCTACGGGCTTAACGGGTTCCACTGGTCCTACTGGCCCAACGGGTTCCATTGGACCTACTGGTTCTATTGGTCCAATCGGACCTACCGGTTTAGCTGGATCTATTGGTCCCACCGGGCCCACCGGAAGTACAGGTGCCACCGGACCTACGGGGCCCGACGGACCCACCGGAAACACAGGCGTCACCGGACCTACCGGGCCCGACGGACCCATCGGAAACACAGGCGCCACCGGACCTACCGGGCCCGACGGACCCATTGGAAATACAGGCGCCACCGGACCTACCGGGCCCGACGGCCCCACCGGAAGCACAGGTGCCACCGGACCTACCGGACCCACCGGTATAATCCCGGATGATACGTTTGCCTCCTTTTCCAACTATGCACTGCAGCTTATTGACGGCACGCTGATTCCCCTCCTCCCTCAGATTTCCGATTCCACCGGTCAAATTTCCTATGAAAGCCCGGCCACTGTTATCCTAGGACCAGGTTATTACTTAATATCTTACGGTGTTTCAGCAATCCTGCGGACCGAAGGATATATGCAGATTACACCTTTTTACAACAGCGCTGCGCACCTTGATCAAGGAATTTATTTCAAAACTGGTTCTGACTCTTCAAGCGCTACAGGTTCAACTTATTTCATTCTTTACACCCCTGCGCAGACAAGATTAAATTTCACTTTTAACAGCCCTGTATCTGTCATTGAAGGAGAAATATCCCTGACTATTGTAAAATTAAGGCGGAATTCCTGAATGCAGATTCATACTTTCATTTTTTTCTCAATTTAAAAAACAACTTCAAATCCCCGTTGTCCGTTATATCATTTCACTTATAATACCGTTTCGCATCACTATATCGGATTTTCACACTCATCATGCATTTTCTGTATTCATTTAAAATCAGGGTCTTTAAACCCTCAACGAGTTAAAGGAGATATTATGATTTTTTCTAATTTTCGTAGTAAACGCAGTCACGATGACTGTATGGAATACGATCAAAATTTACAGGAAACGTCTACGGAGGCCAATAAGAATTATTGCAGTATAGCCGACTCAACCAGACCGGCCGGCTTAACCGGCCCTGCCGGCCCCACTGGACCAACCGGCTTAACCGGCCCTGCCGGCCCCACTGGACCAACCGGCTTAATCGGCCCTGCCGGCCCCACTGGACCAACCGGCTTAACCGGCCCTGCCGGCCCCACTGGACCAACTGGCTTAACCGGCCCTGCCGGCCCTACTGGACCAACCGGCTTAACCGGCCCTACCGGACCAACCGGTTTAAACGGCCCTGCCGGTCCCGCTGGTCCTGCCGGAAAACCTGCCCCCAGACCGGCTTATGCTGCCTTTCACAGCACCCAGTCCCAAACGATTCCTGCGGCCGCGCCTAACGCCGCCCCCGTTTCCATAACCTCCGACATTTTAAACGATATACGCCTCGAGGAAGACGGAATCACCATCACATTTCTGCGCACCGGTTTATACCACATCAGCTACGGTATTATCGCCACATCCGCTGCAGGACCTGATGCCTCAATAGGCATATATGAATCCAAACACGGTACACCGGCTCCTGCTGCCGCTGCCTCCATACGCCCTCTGCTGACCGGCAACCGGGAAGTAAACGGCACGTTCATGAGCACTTATTCAGCTGGAGATACCATTTTTCTGGGAATCAGCAGCTCCAATCCGGTCACATTGTTTACCAATACGACCGAAAGTGCGGTAAATGCCCATATCACCATCAACTCACTGGATTTGTACGACTAACAACAGCCACTTTCCTCGAAACGACCCAACCATTTCACTGTACCTATAAAAAGACGGGGCTGACACGTGCAAAACAACATGTCAGCCCCTGCAGCTATATATTCTGTTTATCTATATATTTATCTCTGTCCTCTCTTCTTTTCCTGTACCTCCTCCGACTGGAAATTGCAGCAAATAGGATAAATGCCCCAATCAAAATAAAGGTTCCTATCCTATCAGCCTACCATTCTTTATTCTTTGAAATCCGTACAGATATACCAATCGAAATACATACAACAGCCGCAAGATAAAGCACAAGCAGACACGGCCCCAGATATCTGTTTTCACTGATCATCCGGAACAGAACACCGGTACGGATATCCGCTTTTTCCACCACAAACATGGTCAGCAAGATCCCCACCACCGGCACATACATAAAAACTCTCCCTTTGATCGGCCCAAATTTATAATACGCCGGAATCTGAAAGCAGACATATGTAATATAAAGTACCATACCAGCCAATACTGCCGTCATAACTTCCTTACCTGAAACATTGACCCCAAGCATCCCCAGAATCATGGGCTGCAAAATACCAGACACTGACACAGCCAAAATTCCCATCAAAAACGCATGCAGATATTTCCCGCAGACCAGTGCCTTCACTGAAACAGGCAGAATGCGGTAAAGCCTCTGCATATCATTTTTATCTGCCACTGAAAATGTATAGATAGACGACATTGCCATCATAAACATTGCAAAGGAAATTCCCACTGCAAGCGTACGGTAAAGCAGAATAAAAGCCAGGGGAATAAGAAGCGTAAAACAAATGGACTTATAATAATACTTCAAAAGATTAAAATCCAGCTTGGCAGCCTTCCATATTTTCATAACAAAACATCTCCTTTACTGACAAATACAATAATATCATCCATAACCGCCGGCCTGGTCTGCAGACCGGCAAGACCGGACAGCTCTTCCCTGCTGACCAGCGCCTCAAAAGAATCCGGATATATCTTAATATTAGGCATTGCCGCCTTACGTTCCGGTGTCAATTGTCTGCTGCTTCCGGAAACGATACAATAACTCTCTGTAAGCTTCTCCTTTTCCCCGGAATAAAGCAGCTTTCCGCGATTGATAAAGGTGATGCTGTCGGCAATTTTATTCAGATCCGGTGTAATATGTGTAGAAAAAAGGACACTATGCCTCTTGTCCTTCGTATATTCTAAAAGAATATCCAGCAGCTCATCCCTGGATACAGGGTCCAATCCGCTGGTAGGCTCATCAAGAATCAACAGTTCTGCTCTGTGTGAAAAAGAACAGGCCAGCATCAGCTTCATCTGCATGCCCTTTGAAAGCTCCTTGACACGTTTCTCTCTGTTTATCTGAAACTTCTCCAGATACCTGTAATAAACTTCTGTGTCCCAATTTTCATAAAACATGCCCATAGCCTTCTCCACGTCCGGCATTTTCCATTCATCCACAAAAAAATGTGAGTCGAACACTACCCCGATTCTTTCTTTAAATATCTGCTCTTCCTTTATATGGTCAAATCCCAATACCGTGATCGAACCGGACTGCTTCTTCAGCAGATTCAGTATCAGCTTGATCGTAGTTGTTTTTCCGGAACCATTCGGCCCGATCAGCCCCATTATGGAACCTGTCGGAACGGAAAAGCTGATATTCTCTAAAGTAAAATCCGGAAATCTTTTGGTCAGCCCTTCCACATGCAAAGCGTCTGTCATAATCCATTCCTCCGTTTCTTTCTGATAACAGAAGTTTACCGCAGAAATATGCATAGTACACAAAATGTCCGCAATCTGCACCTCAATGTCCATCATCCGTCCTTCATTTCTGCTCATCCCCGGCACTTCCCCATAACGTTTCACTGTCGATGAAACAAACACTTCAGATGATATTTGCACCGTAATACTCCGCCAAACCGCCGCAGAAGAATTACCGTTATTTCATTGCTAATGCCCGAAAATAACGGTATAATATCATCATCAATTGAAAAAGGAGCAGGCAAATGAAAAAATACGAATATGTAAATGTAGAATACAAAATGAAAGATATGGTAATGGCATCTGTTTCCGAACACCGGGGAATCATTGACCGCTACGCCAATCAGGGATATACCTATGTCGGCATGATACCAACAGAAATCAGTGCAAACGGCTGCATTAGAAAAATGGACCTGATTTTTGTGAAAGATGAATCATTATGAAACTGTTCTTTGAAATTTGTATCGGATTGACAACCGGCCTTATCGCAGGCTTTGTATGTGCCGGATTGAAACAGATATTCAGAAAAAATTATACAGAAGAAGAAAAAGCTCATGCCCGGAGGATGATCAACAGGTTTTCCGCCGTATTAAAATATTTTACATTTTTGCTTCTTATCATTGGACTTGTCTGGTGTGTGTATTTCCTGGTTCTGGGCGCAATGATCCCGGAGCAGACCGATTACGCCAACAATATGGCAGAATTAATCGTATCTGTTCTTACTGTTATTTCTATCATTTTTGCGTTTGTTGAGTTCTTAAGAAGAAAAAGTGACTGATAAAAAAACAGAGCATTCAGGCGATCCGTCTGGACACCTATGAGGAAAATCTTCCGGCTGCCCGGTTATATAAAAAATAGTAAATATGAGCTGTTTGACATTTCCATGCGGTCATATTAAAAAAGGGTTGTTATGGGTTTGTAAGCATTAGGCGGATAAGGCGTACTTAACAAATAAGAATTAGGTGATGAGATAAAATGACTGAAATTAGATATGTACAATTAGAGGACAAAGAATTTTGGTATGGACTTGATAAGCATTTATCAAATAAAGAATTTGAAAAAAAAGTGCGTGACAAGCAAGGATATATTTTATTGGAAGATAACAAGCCAATAGGACTATTAAGATTTAATCTTTTTTGGGATAACACACCATTTTGCACAATGTTATTCGTTGATTGGAATTATCAAGGAAAAGGTTTTGGAAAAAAACTTATGGAATATTGGGAGTCTGATATGAAATCTCAAGGATATGGTATGCTATTGACTTCTACACAGGTTGATGAAGAAGCACAACATTTTTATAGAAAATTGGGCTATAAAGATTGTGGTGGCTTTGTTGTAGATATTCCAAAATATGAGCAGCCAATGGAGATGTTTTTAATCAAAGCAATTTGACAACTTCCGGTTTGTCGGGCTGATTAAATGCGCCTTCTTGATATAAGATGTGCAAGTAACGTACCTGTACCCTCAAAAAACAGATTTCTAACATTCCGCATATGTGTCCTTTTACCAGCTGGAAAGAAAGGCTTGTGGTGCCCAAATGGTGCCCGACAGTACAAAACCATCTGTTGAAAAGTAGTGCTATGAAAAACCGACATATGAGGAAATAAAAATGCGGCTATCAATATATAGGGCTGGCCAATCTGGGACTTGAGGAAATATATGCCCACTTAATCCGACAAAATAATGGCCGCAGGCACATAACCTGCGGCCATCCTTCCGAAATCCCTTCGGCCCCCTCTCCTGCATCAATGCACATTCAGCATTTCGTATAACTTTCACCAAAATCTTTCAATATAAAATTCTCTACCAAACGGCTTAATAGCTGGGCCTGGGAAGACAGTTCTTCACTGGCCGCAGCGCTTTCTTCCGCTGTGGCTGAATTTGTCTGCACTACGCCGGATATCATGGTAAGGCTGTCTGTGATATGGCGGATCGCATCGGACTGTTTTACGGATGCTTCCGTAATATGGTTCAGAGCCTCCGCCACACTGTCAACCCCCTCTACCACTTCCCTGAGCACCTGGTCAGTCTCATTGGCTGTCCTTTTTCCATGTTCAACGGTGCGGAGGGACTTTTCTATCAGCGCGGCTGTACTTTTGGACGCGGATGCCGATTTATTTGCCAGGTTGCGCACCTCTTTGGCCACCACGGAAAAGCCTTTTCCATGTTCCCCCGCGCGCGCTGCTTCCACGGCCGCATTCAGAGCAAGAATATTGGTCTGAAAGGCAATATCCTCAATGGTTTTCATGATCGTGCTGATCTCATGGGAACCCTTGCTGATCTCTGACATTGCCCCCAGCATCTCCTGCATACAACGGCTGCTTTTCTTTGCCTGGCCCATGACTTTTTCAGCTCTGGCACTGGCCTCCTGTGCACTTTCCGCATTTTGGCTGACCTGATCAGATATCTCACCGATCGTGCCTGTCAGTTCCTCTATGGAGGATGCCTGCTCTGTGGCTCCCCGTGCCAGAACCTGTGCACCGGAGGATACCTGTTCCGAACCGGAGGCAACTTCGTCTGCCGACTGACTGATCTGAAGCAGGGTATCACTCAGACTGGTATTGATATCCTTCATGGACTCCAGAAGCTGTCGGAATTCCCCCACATAACAATCCTCGTTCTCACACTGCACATTAAAGTTACCCTCTGCCATCTGGTTTAAAAGCTTTGTTTCATCCTGAATGACACAGACTAAATTTGCAGTCATTGTGCGTATATTTTCTGCAAGATTCCCCATCTCATCCCTGGACTCATAGCGGATCTTCACATCCGAGAGTTCTCCTTTTGCCATGCTGCGGGCTGCCTTCTCCAGCTCGTCTACCGGCCTGGTGATCCCGCGGGTGATATAGACCCCAAAAACAATGCTGATGACTACACTGATACTGCCCAGCATCAGCAGCGTCACGATTGCCTTCTCCTGTTTCTCTTTCAGCCCCGCAACCAGTTCTTCGCCTTTCCTGTTTCCGTTCTCCACAAGACTCTCCAGTTCTTCCTGTGCTTCCTGAATCACAAATATATTGTTGTTCTCCATATACGCAGCAGCTTCGGCATTCTTATTTTCTCCGGCAAGCTGGAGGACCTTTTCTCTCATGGGTGCCAGCCTGGTAAGTGCATCCTCCAATCGTTCAATGATCTGCGGGTCTCCCAGAAAATGTTCCCGAATCACAGGAAGCTGTTCCTGGATAATCGCGGCGGATTCCCCCGCATCGGCAATAGCATCCTTTATGATCACCGGATCGGAATTGGATATGGACCTGTAAACAGCCTTCTGCATTCTCTCAAAATTGGAATTGATAATATTGGCACTTCCATTGACCATAAACGGACCTTCATAGAAAGTCTCTGTCTGTTCTCCCATATTTAGTAAATCCACCACACTCACGGCGCATCCCAAAATGAGCATTGTGAGTATCAAAGCGTAGGAGATAAATAGTTTTCGTGATAACTTTAAATTTTTCATTTTCTGCTGCCTCCGCTACATTCTTTTCCTTTTGCCCTAAAATATACATGAGCAGTGTTGACTTATTGGAAATTATAGCATAAAACCGGTAATAAAGATATGGAAACTGAAAGATTTTACAGATTTCAACCGCAATACCGGCAGGAAATGAATCGGGCCTGCCGCTTCACAGCCATTATACGACTACAGGCCGCCCAACACATGAGCGGCCTGCAATGACAGGATTGATTCTTATAGCTGTTTTACAAATTCTACGGGATACATGATCCGTTCCGCGGTCTCCTCCACGGAAAGTCCCTGTGCCAGAAAACGTTTTGCCACACTCTCCATACTCTCCGAAACTTCTACAATATACTTATCGGGATCATAAAAACGCATGACACGCTGTCCCCAGGGGTATTCCTTGCTTCCATGGATAAATTCTATCCCCTCCGTGGATTTCAGCTTCTTCTCCCAGTGTTCCAAATCCTCCACCTCAAAATAAAGCTGGAAATTATTCGGCCTCTCCCGTGCCTCCAGTTTTACGCCCACAAGCGCCTCATAATCGGACTGCAGGGAAATGCCGCCTTCAAAAGACACATGCGTGCCCAGGTCCATTTCCACCTTCTGCTCCATTACCCTTTCATAAAAATCCTTCGCCCGTTCCATATCAGATACAGAAATCAAAGTACCGCCATATTTCATATTTACAGTCTCCTTATTGGTATGATTTTCTCTATTGTATCTTAAAATTTCGCAATTTCATTGTAAAAATCGGACATCCTCATCCGGTACTCCCCGGGCGTAAGTCCGCACACGGATTTGAAATCATGTATGAAATGGGGAAGATCGTAAAAGCCCGATAAAGTACAGACATCAATCACATGATTTCCGGGGTTCTGCAGCAGCCGAACCGCTCTGTTGATACGGACCAGGCGGGAAAATGTTTTAACGCCCATGCCCAGATACCGGTCAAACACCCGGTTCAAATGCCGTTCACTGTAAAATACAGAAGCAGACAGTTCCTTTAAAGTAATATTCCCCGCATTTTCAATAATGGACCGCACAGCCGCGTGGATCTGGGGCGGACACACATGAATCAGCTTTGACAAAAACAGTCTGTCAGCGCGGTCAGCCAATTCCTGTATGCTGACAGAACTTTCCAATATTTCCGTCATGGATTTGTTTAACCCCTGATCCATCAGTGCAAAGGAAAAGGTCTTATCCAAAAGCTCCTTCTGTCCTCCCCCTGTAAGCGCAGACAAACCGGCCGGCTGAAATTCAATAATGAACAGCATACCAAACCGGTTTGCCTGCTCTCCCACCCTACAGGACAGGGATGCCGGGCCGAACAGATTACTGCAGATGCCCTTTTCATCCGCACAAAAGGTAAGGGTGGCACTCCCGTGAGGTATCACAGTATAATGATCCGGCATTGCATTCTCACACGGAAACGTGATCGTATAATTGGAGATCCACGCACGCAGCGCCGGATGAGGCAGAAGATAAATAAAATCCTCACCGGAAAGCAGAATGCGGCCTGACCCGTGGTATAACAGTATCTCATCTTTCGTTATCATAGTCTGTTTTCCACTTTCTTTTTCGCACAGCCTCCGCCGTCCCGTTTGCAGGGTGTGCAAATGGTTTTTCTTTTATTCTAAGGTCTGCCTGCAGAAATGTCAAACCTCATGCGCCCTGTCCTTGTGATAACCGGCTTTCAAAATACTGCAGATGATACTCATCACCCCCAGCCCCCAGCTCCACATACTGTAAGGCGCATAGACCGCGGCCTGGACGCCCACCACACCGGACATGTAAAGAGCCACATCTGTCCAGGGGATGATACTGAGCATGGGACTTGCCGCAGTGTTCGCTACCACTGCGCAGTCCAGGGAGGAGTATCCGAATTCCCTGTATTTCTCTTCCAGCATTTCCACAGGCATAAGAATGGAAAGCGCGGAGCTGTTGGTGATTCCCCCTGTTATGGTGCCGATACACCAACTGCTGACAGCCAGGCCGAAGACAGAGCGTATTCTCCCAAACAGTGTCTCCACAATGACTTCAACAGCTTTTATCCTGATCATAATACCGGCAGCCCCCACCGCTGCAAAAAGGATCACAAAAAGAGAAGACATGGAGAGCATTCCGCCCCGGTTGCACAGAGTGACAATCTCCGGCAGAACTGCATCTGCAGAGATTCCTGTCACTGCAGTAAGGTCAAACCCATGATACCCGGCAGCCAGCCCTTTCCAGATGGAAAATCCATTCAGCAGTGTGCCGATCAGGATTCCGATCAAACCTCCTCCGAATAAAGAGACCACAGAGGGCAGGTGTAAGAAACTGCCTGCAACCACCACGATTATGGGGATCAGGGCAATAGGACTGATATGAAAAACGGAAGCCAGCCCCTCTGAAAGCATACTGTGATCAAAGGCAGAATTAGCTGACCCGGAGAGAACCCCCAGAACACTATAAAAAATAATACAGGCAGCAAAAGTGGGAATGCCAATATAAGCCGCCCGTTTCATTACAGTTAAAGAATCTGTTTTTGTAACTGATACCACCAGATTAAAATTATCTGCCATGGGAGAAAAAAACAGACCCACATGGGACCCGGACACCACAGCACCGGCCATTGCCGCAAGATTCACATCCATGACAATGGCAAGGCCCATCATGGCAACCCCAATGGTACCGCAGGTACCGAAGCTGGTTCCGATGAAAAAGGCAGTCACCGCCGTAAACAGAAATCCAAACAATATACACAGACCCGGCGTCACAAATGCAAGCAGATACGTGATCAGCGCAGGTATAGTGCCTGCAAATATGAATGAGGCGGTCAAAAAACCGATCCCGCACAGCAGGAAAAACAAATCTGTAAGCTCTCCCGCCTTCTGATACATTGCCTCCAGAAGCTCATGGAGCGTAAACCCGCAGCGAAGCCCGATCACTCCCACATACGCAGCTGTGATAAAAAGAGAGATAGATATATCAAAGCCCTTCACTGTGCCGGTGAGCATCACTGCAATCATCACGGCAAGACAGGAAAGGGCTTCTGTTTTGGTTGGCCTGCGTGGATTTTTCCCGTTGTTTTTCATACTGCACCTCATTTTTACTTTAAGGTATAGTATCCAACGTTCCATGCAGCTTTATTCACTTATTCCGACACAGTTTCCACGGAATCTCTCTCAATCAAAAGAGGGTTTGCTTCATAAACCCTGACCATTTTTTCTTCCTTTCGCTCCCGGATTTCATTTATGAGAATCTGACAGGCTTTCATTCCCAGCTCCCGCAGAGGCATTCTGATGCTTGTCAGAGCAGGATAAAGATAAGAGGCAAATTCTCTGTCATCGTATCCCACTATGGAAATATCTTTTCCCGGACAGATATCATGGCTGTGGAAATAATCATAGACACCCCCTGCAATGACATCACTCATGCAGAAGATCGCTGTCACGCCCTGTCCGCAAAGGATTTCCGCACAACGGCACCCTGCCTCTCTGGACCAGCTGCCGTAAACAATATATTCCTCACGGACAGAAATTGCCGCATCCTCCAGCGCTTCACGGTATCCTTCCAGGCGGAGCCTGGTGTGGATGCTGTCCTTCTCTCCTGTGATAACACCAATCTTCCTGTGCCCTTTTTTGATGGCAGCCGTCACTGCATCACAGGCCCCTTTTCTGTCATTGATCACAAAGGAGGGATATCTGCTGGAATGCGTGTAGCCGTAAACCATCACCGCCGGAATCCCCAAATCCTCCGGAATGCATTTCAGAACCCGCTCATGGGAAGTGATATAGAGCAGGCCGTCTACCTGTTTAGCGGCAAGTTCTGAAATCGCATTCTGTACGGACTGTGCAAACTCCTTCTTGCGGAAATAATCGTTTCCCAGTTTACTGCACAGCCTCAAATCCACATGCGTCTGGCCGTATCCTGTATTTTCACAGTATTCTGTTATTCCGTCGACCACATACGGCACATGAAAAACAGTCATATCCTCTATCAGGATCCCCAATGTTTTGGTCCGTTGGAGTCTTAAATTCTTGGCAACCAGATTGGGAGTGTAGTTTAATTCCCTGGCCTTTTCCAGAACCAGCTTCTGTGTCCTCTCACTGGCTTTCCGCTTTCCGTTTCCATTTAAAATATTGGAGACTGTGGCTATGGATACATTACAGGCTGCTGCGATCTCACGAATTGTTGTCATGTCTCATCACTGTTTCCTTTTCTTTTTCCTCAATGACACGGCTCCTGATATGACAACCGCCAGAGAAATCCCTGCTGCTGCCAGTGCTTCTTTCATCTTCAGTGTGTCACCTGTCTTGACTTTTCCCGATTTTGACGTGCTGCCGGCCGCGGAATTCTTCCCGGCTGTGGTTTTGCCGGTCTTTTTTGGTGTATCGTCAGTGTTATCAGCCGCTTTACCTATAAAGACCGTGCCGTTTTTACACTCTGCCGTCTCTGTCAGCTCCTCTGATTCTGCGGCAAGTTCCTCAACTGCAACTTTGATCTCTGTTTTTTCTCCTGACTTCAGTCCCGCATTGTCGAATTTCATCTGCAGAAGAGTCCCGTCTATAGACACCGGGCGGGCAGAAGCGAAGACAAATACGATCTCACCCTCATTTTTATTTCCCGTAATCGGGTCATTGATCTCCACCATGGTATCTGCCAGACTGTCCCCCTGGCCGGATTCCTTTAATTTCAGTTTTTCCCGGTCATAAGTAATACGGATTTTTCCGTTGGTCACTTCACCTGCACCGCTTATTTTACATTCTGCTGTTATCTCTTTATCCTCTGTCTCTATTTCCGGCACCTCAATGTCTACGATCCCTTTGGATGCGGCCCTAACTGACACACACAGAAACATGGATAGCATCAATGACAAAAGACTCCATTTCATTATTCTCTTCATAGGCTTCTGTATCCTTTCTCAGGGAGGGACCTGAAGCCCCTCCCTGCATTCTTTAAAATGACGTGATCAGTTCTGCCGCATATTTTTCGATCAGTGCGGCATCTGCCGTATTAACGGCCTGGTCTTTATTGACATCTGCTGCTTTTAAGTCTTCCTCTGCTATCTCTGTCAGTTCCGCACTTGCTCTCAGTACAGAGGCTGCATCACTGGTATTGATCTTGCCATCATGGTTCACATCACCCAACAGCCGCACCTTTGTCAGACTTTCCGTGAGCATAGCCGCAGCGTCATTGATCTCCTGCTGCAGTGCATCCCCATTATCAAGCACCTGCCTTGCGCTGTCCAGTGCTTCCTGCAGGCCTGCAAGGGAAGTATCTGTATAGCTGCCTGCGTTTTTCAGGATATCTTCTGCCATCTGGACAGCCGATTCCAGTGCTGCTTTGTTTCCGCGCACCTGCATGTTTCCGATAGCCTCTGCCACAGCCTCATAAGCCTGGGAGACCTGAGCCTTGGTACGGTCTTCATTTTCCAGCACTGCCGCTGCTGTGTCAATAGCTGTCTGAAGTGCTGTCTGTGAAGCTTCTGTATATTTGTCTGCCTCCTGCATCAGTTCCCTGGCAAGGTCCGTTATATTCTGAAGCCTTGAGGCATCCACCATGTCTTTCAGTTCTGTGAGGGCTGTGATCAGGGTCTCTGTGGCCCGGTTCACATCCTCCTGGGTGGATGTCTCATCAGACAGCACCCCATTTAAAAGCCTGAGTGCTTCTTTCAGTTTCTTTATCCCTGCCGGGCGGTAGACAGATACATCCTGGTCCAAAATAGCCTGTGCTTCTCTGGCAGCTACCTTCGCAGCAGCCGTATTCACACCATGCTCCAGTTTTCCCCACGCTTTTACAAGCGCTTCGTAGGACTGATCCACTTCCTCCTGGGAAGCGTCGGCTTTTTCCAGGACATCCGCTGCCGCTTTTCTTGCTTCGGAGAATGTTTTAAAGCTCTCTTTGGTGTAATCCTCCTCTGACAGATTCTCCATCCTGGTTACACAATTTCTCAGAATCTCAACATTTACCAGGGCATCCATGGCTGCTGCCAGTTTCTGGGCTGCCTGGTCCACTTCCTTTTGATCGGCACTGTCTGCACTGAGTACAGCCTCTGCCTCCCGGATCGCGTTGTTAAGATCAGCCAGACTCTTCTCTGTATACTTTTCTGTCTGGGCAGCCGTCTCTTTTGCAAGATTCACTGCTGTCTCCAGGTTTGTCTTATCGGCAGGTTCTGCGGACTGTTTTGTCTGAATGAGGATATCCTGCTCTTTATCCGCTGACAGCTCCAGTGTAAATACGGCTTCTGTGCCATCACTGGAAAAACTCTGTATCACTTTTTTATCTGCCACAACCTCATACTCTCCGGCCGGCAGCCTGCTGATGGTTATCTCAGGGGCATATTCCTTCTCTGTTACATTCTCAAGTGTGAGTGCAATACTGCTCAGATCATCTGCAATACCGGCTTTTGTATATCTTGTCTTATCAAGCTGTACAGCGAACTTGTCTTTGTTATACAGAGTCAGACGCGTGCGCACACCGTCTTTTGGAACAATGGAATATATTCCGTCCGCGTAATCCAGGTCACAGCCATATCCGTACAGTCCTACAATGTCATCATCCACAATATTGGCAGATGCTGTCTTCAAACCGCCCCAGAATCCCAGGGATGCCTCGCCTGACCATGCCCACCAGCCGTCAAGACTCGGGATATAATTGTATCCGTTAGTTCCTTTTTCACTCTGATACTGCCAGGACGCTGCACCATAGTTTACATCACTGTCACTGATCTGACCCGAGTTGATGTTGGCCCACCCTGCCAGATAAGCGCCATAGGTGCCCCTCATAATATCGTCAAATTCCTGATCCGATGTATCCGCATAGGTATACAGATAGTCCTGCTGCTGCCATGCCCCAAGCTGGGTCTCATATCCCAGATTCCACCAGGATTCCCCCATATGCCTGTTGTCGGATCCGTAATAATACCAGAGCGGCTGCATGCCGCGGCATGCCAGAGAGGCAAGTGTGACTTTGTCTGTCAGCGCCCCATTGCCGTACATCTTCGCAAGCGTATAGCATGCCTCGAATCCTGTGGTGTCAATGCTCATCTCCGAAGCAAAGGGATATGCCTCAGCAAATAAGATATCTGCTTTTTCCTCCACTTTGCCGGCCAGCCACGCCTGCTCCTCACTATGTCCGTTCTGTTCCAGGGCATTCAGTATGTTAGGCAGGTTCATCTCTCCCATATTTCCGAAAATATAGGCGCCTCTTCCTCCGTTTTCGTAATTATGTCCGTCAAACATTCCATATGTAAAGTATGCCTTCAGTGTGTTATAGCATCTCAGCAGATAATCATCTGCACTGAGATAATGAGTCATATCAGGGTAGCGCTGTGCGATCTGGTACATATTGTAATAGGTATTGGCCACATGCACATAATTATAGGATCTCCAGGTGCCCTGGTCCTTTGGCGTGCCATCCTTGCCGTCATACCAGCGGTAGACCTTATAGGTATCATGCTGCTGCATATATCCCCAGATAAAGTTTTCCATATAATACTCCAGGGAATCGATCTGGTCCTGCTGGGGGGCAGTGATATTCTTTTCAGAAAGATAGACTGCCGGGGATAATCCAAGGTCATCAGAACCCCCTGCCATCCATTCTTTCCATCCTCCTCCCGGATAATCATCCCAGGATATCTGTTTTCCGGTGGACATATCCCACTGCAGGTATGCTCCGTTGTACCCTTTTTCCGTCTTTGCCTGCTGCTTGTCCACAAGAAAATCCGTGTTGCTCTGGATCAAAGTCTCTATGGGTTCCGTAGCATAATACTGCAGCACACTTTTCTTATCTTCCCCATAATTTACTGTCACATAGTTCTCTCCCAGGTCAGAGAAAGCGATCTCATAGATCTCATAGCCATTTCTGTCTTCCTTTTTTGTTATCTCTGTGCTGTCTGAATCAGCAGTCACACTGTTGATCTGTTCCTTGCATCTCACTGCCAGCGTTGCCTTCATATCCTGGGGGATCACCATTCCCGGAAGGGAAACCGCATCCACGATCCCGGCTTCATAGAGGATGTCCCGGAGGTCCGAATAATCTGATGCCCAGTAAAATGTAAATCCATACGTCTGTTCCGCTTCCGGCTCAAGGCTCAGGGATGTTACCGGCAGATAGCCTCCCGGACGGTCTTTGGATATCTCTTTGGAATGGATATAATACTCAACCAGACCTTCCCAGCTCGGATCCTTTTCCGCAAACGGCCCTTCCTTAAATCTGGCCTTATCTTTAAACTCCAGCGAAGTCCCGTCATCAGGCACCATAACTAAAAAGGAACCATCCCCGTTTGGCCGCTGCCAGTAAATGTAAGAACCGTCCTCTGCCACATAAGAATGACGGGCCACATTCTGTTCATAGATTCCCTCCTGGCTGGTATTCCACCAGGAATTCATAAGAAGAGGCAGGCCCAGATCCGCAATCTCAATCGTTTCATCTGCTGTATTCTGTATATTGATGGACCAGTTGAGCTGGTTCCCCTCCTCATTTAACCGGTAAGTCTCACGCAGCGCAAAATCCTTGATGCCGTATTTCCCGGCAGATGGCGATTCATAGGAAACTGTGACCGCGTCATCTCTTCTGGACACCTTTCTGGTATCATCAGACCAAGAGGTAAGCGCCGGATAATAATCAGAATCACCTTTTTTTACAGTTAATTTCACATCGCCTGTCCAGCGGGAATCATCCACGTCAAACTCCGGCTTTATGGTGGGGTTCATCACATAATTGGTCCCGTACTCATCCCCCGGATTTGAAAGCTTAAAAATACCGCCGGTCTTCTCGTCAATATCTACGGTAAAGTAATCTGACTGCAGCTTCAGATTCACCTCTTCATTATACGCAAAATCCACTTCGTCAAAAACGATACTGGTCTCTCCCTGGGCATCCCAGTCATCCGCGATCAGTTCTGCTGTGTGGATACCCGTAAAATCACTCACCGGCATACCGCTGCCCGGTGCCAGCACATACATGTCCTCATCATTTACTTTATAGTAGGCATCTATGGTCTGTGCCTGGCTGTCATAGTCAATACGGAACCAGCCCTGTGACTCTTCATAGGGGATGATCTTCTCCGTTGTCTCCCCCTGATTTACCACAGTAAAACGGAGTGTCCCGTCTCCCATGCGCATCATCTGGGCAAAATTCTCCTCAGATGAATCCAGAGATGTCCGCAGTATGGCCCCTCCTGTCTCATCTGATGAAAAACCGCTCCATTTGGCTTCTATGGAATAATCCTGGTCGCCTGCATTCCTCTTTACCGTACTGATTCCGTCCCCTGCATTTACAAGAGCCAGATGTCCGTCTTCATATCTAACATCACCGTCCTGCCCATACCAGTCATCTGTCAGAACAGGCCCGGTAAAATCTGTGTTTTCTGCTGTGCTATACTGGGCCTCCTTCACAAAAGTGCTGTTGAACTGTAAGAAATCAACAGATACAGGAGCTGAACCGCCCCATTTCTGTGCTCTGAGTTCAGCTACATGCTTTCCTCCGAAATTGGACATGGCCTCACCATTTCCCTCCAGGGGAATGTACTCATCCTCATCCCCTGTCCTGTACACAGCGATCACTGTCCCGTCATCACTGTTATATCCAATCTGGAACCAGCCTTCTGTGTCTGCGAAATCCGTTTTCGTGGTATAAGAGGTCTGCACCTTATCGTTGATCAAAAGCAGCTTCAGCTCCCCGTTGCTGAAACGCTGGATCTCCACCAGATTATTCTCTGTTCCATCGGAGACACGGAAGATGACTACGGAATTGTTTCCCTGGGTATCGGCAGAATAGCTGCTCCATTTAGTCTCAACGGTAAAATCGCCGTTTCCCACATTTCTTTTTATAGAAGACACAGGTCCGCCGTCGTTATTCAGGGTCAGTGCCCCCTCCGTATACTCCACGTTTCCTGCCATATCAAACCAGGCAGGATCAAGATCCCCTGTAAAATCATCCTGGATCACAGCCTCTGTTGTCTTCACGATTCCATTCTCCTCACCGGCTGCGGCCCCCTCCTCTTCAGCGGCTCTTACCTTGATGGTTCCTGCCGGCAGACAGGTGGCAGCCATTGCTGTACTCAGCACCAAAGAACATAACTTCCATCCTCTTTTCTTCATATAGTCTTTAACCTTTTCCTTTCCCGTTCATTCTTTCACCCTGAGATCAGTTCCTTCACCCACACAGCCATCTCTCCCATACCTCTGTTGTTCCAATAGGCGTAGGGGATCGCTTTCAATGTTACATCTGATAACTTCACCGGATGTTCTCCATACAGCACTTTTTCATCCCAGGCACTTTCTTCCATCCTTTTACCCTGCAGCACCAGCTCCGTGATACCCCCGAACAGCTCAGACGGTACCTCCTGTATTTCCTTCTCTGTATCCACATACAGCTCTGCCAGATTTTTCCCGTTGTCAATTTCCTCCAGACAATATACAAGGGGGCCTTTTACCACTGCCGTTTTGCCGCAGTCAGCACGTACCTTGGGATTGGCACGGACAAATTTTGCCGGCGCTTCAAAAGAAATACTGATATCTGCATCTTGCGCAAGTGCAAGATATGCATATCCTTTTTCTTCTTTATATTCCAGAAGCTGTCCTTTTGCGGTCATTTGGTACATTCCGGCGTATTCCGGAATCCTTACTGCCAGTGTCATTCCTCCGTCCGGCACATGGCTGACTTTTATCCTCACCAGATTCTCAAAAGGAAATTTCGTCTCCAGGGAAACCTTGACTTCCCCTGTCTCCATTTCTATGCATACCTCATTTGAAATAAAGAGATGGACATACAGAGCGGTCTCACCAACAGAATATATGTACTGCCCCATGGAAGCCAGGGTTCTGGCTATATTAGGTGGACAGCAGGCAACACCGAACCATTTCTGACGGGTGGGCTTTACATGTTCTTTTGAGGTGCGTTCCATACAATTATCAGGCCACACCTCCAGAGGATTTACATAGAAGAAGCTTTTTCCATCCAGAGCGATCCCCGCCAGAACCGTATTATACAGAGCCCGCTCCACAGTATCTATGTAGGAAGCGTCTTTTGTTATATTCGCCATCCTGATGCCGAACATAGCCAGTCCGATGGAGGCGCAGGACTCCGCATAGTTACAGTCATTGGGCAAATCATAATCCACTGTGAAACGCTCCAGAATTCCGGATGCGCCAATACCTCCCGTGATATACATCTGTCTCTGTACTATGTTATTCCAGAGTCTTTTACAGGCTGCCATCAGCTCCTCGTCCTGATATTCATATGCCAGGTCCGCCATAGCGCTGTACATATAGACTGCCCTTACAGCGTGCCCCTCTGCTGCTTCCTGCTCCCGTACCGGTCTGTCAGACTGGGAATACTCGGGACGGTAATCGGAAAGCTCCGGAAAGATATTTCCGCTGTCGCCTCTGCTGATTTCCTGAAGAAAATAGTTCTCTCCTGTTCCACGCGCATCAATAAAATACTTTGCCAGATCCAGATATTTCCGTTTTCCGGTCACCTGGAATAGTTTGATCAAACCGATTTCCACTTCCTGATGTCCCGGATACCCATGGATTTTCCCATCCTCACTGCCGAATGTATCACAGAGCAGATCCGCCAGTTTCTCCACCACGCCCAGGAATTTTTTCTTTCCAGTTCCCTGGTAATAGGCTGTGGCTGCCTCCATCATATGCCCTGCAGTATATAGTTCATGGCCTTCCCGCAGGTTCTTCCACCTTTTATCCGGCTCTTTTATAATAAAATAGGTATCCAGATACCCATCCTCCTGCTGTGCCTCCGCAATGAGATCTATGACCTCATCTGCGGTCTTCTCCAGCTCAGGATTTTTCTCTGCTGCCAGAGAGAATCCCACTGCCTCCAGCCATTTGGCTATATCGGTATCCTGGAATACCGCGCCGTAAAATTCTCCTTTTTTTCTTCCTGCCGCAACAGCGAAATTCTCCAGGCAGTGGGACGGCTCCGCATCCGGGATACGGTCATTCATGGCATCCCACTGGTAGGGGATGATTGCTTCTCCCACCAGCTTCACGTGCTTTGTCCAAAAAGGATCCTGTATTTTTATTTTTTGAAGATCAATAGGTTGTAATCTCATTTTATTCCTCCTGATTTGCCTTATATCCGGCCTATGCCTTGACTGCACCGTTGGTCAGACCGCTGACAATATATTTCTGCATGAAAATGAAGATAAGAACCACCGGCAGGATCGCGATAATACCAAAGGCCATGGTGGCGTTCCACAATGTCTGATACTGCTGCACATAGTTGTAAATGCTGGAGGTAATGGGCCTTCTCATAGGGTCTGTCATAAAAGTGATTCCATAGATCAGATCGCCCCATGCATATACAAAAGAGAATACGGCAGCTACAATAACGCCCGGTTTTGCTATGGGGAGCATGATCTTCGTAAAGGATGTGATGCTGTTGCAGCCGTCGATTTTTGCCGCCTCATCCAGTTCCTTCGGTATGGAGAGGAAATAGGTCCTCAGGATAATAATACTGAACGGGATTCCAAGGGTAGCGTCTGCCAGGATGGGAGCCAGATAAGAATTCAGCAGGCCCATCTTGGAGAACATAATATACAGGGATGTCAGGATCAGGGTTGACGGAAGCATCTGTGTCATAAGGAAATATAAGATCAGGACTTTTCTGCCGCTGAATTTAAACCTGGCCAGCCCGTATGCGGCGGGAATGGACAAGATAGTGGAGATCACTGTGGCGCCCGCTGCAATGATCATACTGTTTTTAAAGCCCCTCAAAGTATCACTGGATGCAGAGAGCTGATCCGCGAATGCGTCCAGAGTCAGATTCTTCGGCCAGAGAGGCGTGGGAATCTGAAAAATCTCTACCTGTGTTTTCAGCGCTGTGACCACCATCCAGTATAACGGGAAAATGAAGATCACAAATACTATGGCTCCGATGATAAAAAATTTCAGGTTTCCTTTCTCGTTCTTCATCTCACATCACCTCGTCTTCATCATTGATCAGTTTAATATAGAAAATACCAACCACGAACAGTATCAGGAACAGAATATTGGCTGCCGCCGCGCCCTTACTGAACTGGAACTGGTCAAAGGACAGCTTGTAAGCATAAGTTGAAACCAGCTCTGTGGCATTGACCGGCCCGCCCTTTGTCATGACCCATACCAGGTCGAACACTTTGAATGTATATACAAACCCCAGCGTCAGCACAGACATGATAGCCGGCTTTATCATGGGGATCGTGATCTGGAACAGTGTCTGGAATTTATTTGCCCCGTCCAGACGTGAGCTTTCATAGATCTCCTCCGGAATGGTGGTGAGTCCTGTGATCAGAAGCATCATGTTAAAGGGGATACCAATCCAGATATTTGCCACTACAATGGCTATCATAGCCAGTTTGGGGTCCAGCAGCCATTCCAGCGGTGCGTTGATCAGATGCAGGGACATGAAAAGCTGGTTGATGATACCGCCTTTGCTGGCAAACATGAATTTGAACAGCAGACCCGCAACCGTGACCGGAAGCAGCCAGGAGATCATGGTCACACCTCGGAAGAAGGAGCTTCCCTTGAATTTTTTGCTGAACAGAAGCGCAAGGCCGAATCCGATAAAAAACTGGAAGAAAATTGATGCCACCGTAAAGATCAGTGTATTTTTAATAGCTGTGGTCAGTATCGCCTCACCGCCTGAAAACAGTTCCTTATAGTTCTCAAATCCTACAAACGCCTGCTTGGATGCATCTGCAAAGGAATATACATCCACATTCTTGAAACTGAGGATAAAGTTCTGTATCATGGGGTATCCCACAAATATCAGCATGTAGATGGCGGCTGGAAGTGCAAACAAAAAACCAACCTTTGGTCCGAGAGTTTTCCCTTTTTTCATTATCTTTCATCCTTTCCTATGAGCAGTTATGGGGTTAAAAAGGGACAGGAGGGTCCTGTCCCTTTCCGGCTGTTTATTTTTCTGATGCCTTCACCTTATCCACGGCTGCCTGTGTATCTTCTGCTGCTTTTTCAGGAGTCTTTGCTGAGGTCATAACCTCCTGGAATCCTGTCTGCAGTGCATCGGAATATTCCGGCCAGGAAGCACTTGGGCCTCTTGGGATGGATGTCTGAAGCTGTGTGATAAATTCTTTCTGGATCGGGTCATCTGTCCAGTAGGAGTCCTGAGCCGCCTCTGTTTTCGGCGGGAAGGAACCGTACTGTTTCATAGCGTCTACCATCACCTCTGTCTTGTCATAGTATTCCATGAATGCAGTGGCTCCGCCCATGTCATCCTGTTTTACAGCTCCCATATTCTCACCGCCCAGAATGGAGGTTGCCTGGTCAGAATCCGCGTCTTTTTTGGGGAGTACCGTCACACCGTAGTTCAGATCAGGAGCGTCCTTCTCGATTCCCGGGATCTGCCATGGTCCGTTCTGCTGCATAGCCAGGTTACCTGCCACGAAGTTGTTATTTACGTCTGACTGTGTCCAGTTCACGCAGTCCCTTGACCAGGAACCGTCAGCTACCATCTCCTGCATAAGATTGTAGGCATCCGTACCGCCTTTCACATTCTGGTAGTCCCCGCCTGCTGTGTATAACCACTGCAGACACTGGAAGGTTCCCTCATCTGTTCCTGTAGCAGCATTGCCGAAGCCAACCACACCGTCTTTCGTCAGCGCTTTTGCCATCTCATGGAAATCTTCCCATGTGGTGTTTTCATTGGGATACTCCATACCTGCCGCATCGAAGATATCCTTGTTGTAGAACAATGCCGTACAGTTGGTGGCAAAGGGAATACCGTAATGTTTTCCGTCCGCCATAGTGGATTCCATAGGGCCTTCCAGGTATTCATCCCATTTGATATCCGCATCTGATACATCCCCGAACAGGTCCATCTGAATGAAGGATGCCATGCTGCAGCCGTCCAGGATGACCAGGTCCGGGAGTTCCCCGGATGCCATGCCCAGTGTCAGCTGTTTTTCATAGTCTGCAAAGGGTACATACACATGGGATGCCTCGTATTCCTCCTGTGATTCATTGAAGCCGTCAATGATGTCCTGCATCATATTCTTCTGAGCATCCGTCTCGAAGTAATCCCAGATGACCACCTCTTCCTTTCCTCCGGCAGTCTTCTTGCTGCTGTCCGTTCCCGCGGAAGCTGTTCCTGCGTTTCCTCCGCATCCTGCCAACATTGTAGCTGCCATAGCCATACAGAGCATAGCGCTCACTACTTTTTTCCTCATTTTGTTTCCTCCCTTTCGTTCGTTTCTGGTGATTTATTTGATATCTAAAGTATAAGAGAATACCGACCTGTCTTATAGTCTAAAAAATTAAACAGGGTGGAAATTCTTCAACTGAATTTCCACCCTGTTTAATTTTACATTACCTCAATACCTTCCATTTTCTAAACACCTTTCTTAACAACCCGATGATACTCTGACAGATATTTATTTCAAAATATACAGTTGATACATTTAATTAAGTATATCAACTCTTATCTTTTTATTGACTATTTCTTTACAATGTGATAGCAACCTTAAAATCACCATATTTACCGGCAGCATACTCAAAAGCTTTCTCCCACTCTTCAATCGGAAATGTTCTGGAGACAATATCCTCTGTTTTAAGATTACCATTCCTTATATTCTCTATTACAAATGGGAAAGCATATGGTGACAGATGTGATCCTAAAATATCCAATTCTTTTCTGTCACCAATAACGGACCAATCCAGAGTAGTTTCTTTTCCAAATACTGAGAACTCAACAAAGCGCCCAAGTTTTCGGATTATTTTCATTCCTTGTACTACTGATGCGGGGGCTCCTGTTGCCTCTATATAAACATCGCATCCATACCCATCTGTGATTTCCATTATCTTAGCAACAATATCTTCCTTATTAGGGTTCAAAATAATATCTGCTCCGAATTCCTGGGCGCGTTTTAAACGTTCATCCATCAAATCCAATACAATCAACTTTGCCGGATTCTTCATTTTTGCGTATGTAACCATCCCTAATCCAAGTGTCCCTGCACCGGATATTACAAGTATATCATCACATTGAATATTACCACGGTCAACCGCATGTTTAGAACATCCATATGGTTCTACAAGAAGAGCTTCCTCTAATTTCATCGCCTTTGGTATACTATGTATAACAGCTGTATCAGGTAGACGGACATATTCCGCCATTCCACCATTATTTTCACTTTGGAAACCGAAAATATTATGTACTTCACACATCCAATATCTTCCGCTTTTACAAAAGCGGCATTCTCCGCAAGGTACAATCTGTTCCGGCACCACACGGTCTCCCAGTGCAAACTTTTTGACATTGCTTCCCATCTCAACAATTTCGCCCAAAAATTCATGTCCCGGAATAAAAGGAGTTTTTACCCAGGCCGGTTGCATTTCATCCCCCCAAAACATAGATGCCCCATGCATACATTTCAAGTCTCCTGCACAAATACCGCACCCTTCTGTTTTAATAATGATATCATTTTGTCCACACTGTGGAGTCGGATATTCCAGTTCTAATTTATAGTCATCTTTACCATATGCTACTAAAGCTTTCATTGTTTTTGGTATCCCCATTGTAAATCCCCCTTAATCATCAATCCTTTTAGATGTTGCAAAAGTAATCCCATTTCCGCCATTTGAACTTGTTGCCGTATAGAAATGATACAGCACACCCTCCTTACTGATAACCGATGGCTTACAGGCCATCACATCATCAAATTCACCTGATTTTCCTTGTGAAATCAACTGTTCCGGGCATTTATGAAAATGAAACAAATCTTCCCCTACGGCTACTCTGTCACAAGTTCCTCCCGCTCTGTCAATGCAATAATTAAAAAGATACCACCGTTCATCATCTTTCAAAACACAGGCATCGCCTATAACCCTTTCGTCAGCTGACCAGTCTCCTCCATTTTTCAAAATAGGATTTCCTTCATACCGCTTCCAGTTTTTAAGATCCTTTGAAAAAACAATACCTATTTGTTCTTTCCAGGTAAACACTTTTTGAAATGCTTGCGCTGTTGTCTCTGCCGATTCACTTTCCGTTTTATTTTTAGCATTGTAAAATAAATAATATGTTCCCTCTTCTTCTATCAGGCAAGCTTTATAAAGGCCACCCTGTTCCCACTCTTTCCCTTCTTCCGGGTACAGAAAAGGTGCTTCTATATCCCAATGTAATAAATCACTGCTTCTGCAAACTCCTATCACTCCTGGCCCTGCCTCATAACCTTTTTCCGGCATAGCAAAATAAACACCAATATACTTTCCATTAACTTTTTTTAATTCTCCTTTAGAATATAAATCATTTTCCCGTAGGATCCAAGTAAGCGCTATGCTATTTTCTAAATAAGGCATATCTAATATCCTATTGATTACTACCCCTTTCTTTCTCCAATGAATAAGATCATCAGAAAAAGCAAGACCTGTTTGATATCCAATACCGTCAAAACCAACATATGTCATACCGTATTTTCCTTCATACGCAAATACAAAAGGACAGTCAACTTCGCACTCCCAATCGTTATCCCGTTTACTAGCACTAAGCACTAATTTCCCATATTTATGCGGTGTCATTACCTTTGTTGAAAGTTCTGTAAATTTATCATTTTCCATTTCTTTTCCTCACATGTTTTTTATATTTTTGTGCTTCCTGAATTCGTTTGGTGTCATCCCTGTCTTTTGTTTAAAAAGCCTTATAAAATAACTGCAGTTGCTATATCCGACTAACTCTGAAATTTCTGTAACCTTAAGCTCTGGTCTGGTCAATAAATTTTTTGCTTTGTCTATTCTTAAGTCATTAAGATAATCATTAAACCCCTTCCCCGTCTTATCCTTAAATAAATCCGAAAAATATGCAGGAGAGAAGTATGAATCAGCGGAAACACTTTTTAATGATATATCCTGATTATAATTTTGATTCACATAATATACTGCTTTTTCTACTGGATCTATATATTGCTCTTCTTCATCTGCCGGTGCAGAAGTAAATTTCAACACTTTTTTCCGAATATCTGCTATTTGTGCCTTCTTGCTTTTCTCCTGCTTAATCTTTTCTAAAGCTCTTTTCAATACATTTCCCATATCCTCTTCTTGTACAGGCTTCAGAAGATAATCGAATGCGCAATCACGAAGCGCTTTCTGTGCATATTCAAAATTCTGATAAGCACTCAACATAATAATAATAGTATCCGGGGCGCGTTGTTTGATTTCTTTTAGCAAATCCAGCCCATTTGTGTTTGGCATTACAATATCTGTAATTATAATCTCTGGTTTATACTTCTTAAAAGATTCCAGGCATTCTGCACCATCAATCGCTTCATCGACAATCTTAACCGGCAGGTTAAGTCCCTGCAGGATATCTCTTATCAAATAACGAATCATTGGCTCATCATCTGCAATCAGAATACTGGTTTTTGCACTATTTCCCATTCACACCTCAACTCCAGTCATATCTTGTTCCGCATCTTTACTACAGACGCTTTCCTATAGAGGACCCAATTTTCACTTTTCAAACCCTAAATCTTTTCCGCTCTTTATCGCCAGGCCGACAAACTCGACACTTCTTGTTCCTGCATTATAATACATCATCCATCTATCATTCACTTCATCGTAGACCATACAGCCTTTATAAACAGCTTCACAATCCCATTCGCCTGAATATCCGGTTGAAAGTATTGGATTTTCCGGATGCCTCTGCCAATTTGTAATACCATCTTTCGAACGTGCCATGCAGGTCTTTGCCTTATGTACGTCTTCATAACCAATATATATCATATAATACCAACCTTCCTGTTTAAACACAGTACAGGCTCCTACTCGTTCTCGTTCGCAGAGCTGTGTATTATCTGCTTCAAAAATGGGATTTCCTGGATATTTGTTCCAATGGATTCCATCTTTACTTGTTGCATACCCGATGGCATAAGGCTCTATAAACTCTCCTGCTGAATACCACATCTTATAATCACCTGACATTTCATCCCATATGACATGAGGGCACATAATTGTATAGCCTTCCCAAGACCGATCAGCTTCCATAATTGTCTCCGGATGAATATTCCATTTAATTCCATCCTCGCTGACAGCATAGCATAGATAGGTTTTCCCTGAAGTACCCCCGATCAAATCCCCCAGTTTCTGCCCGTTAAACCACATATGAAACTTTCCTTCATGGTATAATACAATAGGGCGGTTTACTTCCTGCAGCCATTCCACAGACGGGTTTGGAGCTAAGCAGACCACAGGGCGTGTCCAATGTATACCATCCCTGCTTTCGGACATAGCGATGGCTCGTACTGTCCGCCAACCGAAATACATCCGGTATTTATTATCATGAATCATTACAACTGCATCAAAAGTTTCACCCAGCTCCATGGGAAGTACCGGATTACTCTCGTAACGTTCCCAACCGCCGTTTACCCCTGTCCTGGTTTTATCAATTTTAAACATGTTCCTTCCTCCTGGTTTACCTTCGTCCTTAATCCCATAGCTATATGCCCTGTTCATAACGAAATGGCATCTTATTCTCATTTGTCATTATACCGATATTGGTCATATTATGAAAACCTCCTGTGTAAAACAGCCTCCAGGTTCCATCGTCCTCGCATATTATCGAAGCACTGCCCGTATAATCACTATCCCACCAACTCTGTTTTCCCCCTGTTATGATTGGATTATTTGGATGCCTCTGCCAATTGATTCCGTCCTTAGAACGAGCATAACATAGGCGGGAATTTGTCAAATGTTCAAAACCACAATATATCATATGAAAGTATTCTCCTTCCCTGACAACGGAAGGCTTAGATACTGCAATCCGCTCCCACTGATTCCCCGGACTACTTTTCAGTACCGGTAAATCTGATATTCTCCTCCAGTTCAGTCCATCTTTACTTTCCGCGTAACCAATCAAATGGGGCAGCCGATAGGAACCGGCCGCATACCACATACGATATTTTTCTTCCTTTTGATCATATAAGACACTAGGGTTTGAAACGCAATATTCCTCCCACAATAACTCAGGTTTAAAAACAGGTTCCATTTCTCTGAGCCAGTTGATACCATCTTCACTGACTGCATGAGCAATCCGGCCTTCTCCCGGCTGGAAAGTATCACGTTCAATTGTACGTGCTGTATACCACATTTCAAACCTTCCATCTTTATAAATAATACAAGGCTCGGATACCTTTTCCTCCCAGGGAATATCTAACTGTGGCAGAAAATTAATTAATGGTCCTCTCCATAACTTTAAATCTGTACTCTGCATCAGTGATATACGATTCATTGTGCTCCATGTAAAATATAAATAATATATACCGTCTTTTTTTATTACACAGGGATCCTGACCATTCTCATAATTCTGATGCAGAATAGGATTATCCGTATGACGTTCCCACCCTTCATAACATCCCACTTTATATGGACTGTAATTTTCGGACGGCTCAGTAACCGATGCCAGTGGTGCCTGATCAATCCACATTCTTCGTTTTCTTTGTTTCTTCATTCTTATACCTCCGTAAATCGTAGTCGTAATTTTTTATAGGCACAACGATCTGAACAAGCATTCCTTCACCCTGATTACTAGAAATGACTAACTGTGCCTCATCTCCAAATCTATAGCGTAACCGTTTTATAATATTAGAAAGACCTATACCTGTCCCTTTAATAAATGAAGAATTATTATACTCTTCACCTTTTTGCAGCGTTTTATTAAGTTCACTCGTAATTTCGCTGTTACAGCCAACACCATTATCTTGAATTCGGATACGCAGTTCATCCCCTATTTTTTCTGCTTTAACCCAGATAATATTATCTGCCTCACTATCTCTATTTTCAAAACCATAATGAATAGAATTCTCTATTATAGGCTGAATCATATAACGGATTACACTACACTCTAAAGCTTCTTCCGATACATCATAATTTACTGTAATTGCAAATGATTTCCGGCTTTGTATCACAATCAGATACTGTTCTAAATTCTGTATTTCTTTTTTCAATGTTACCTTTTTTCCAGGTTCATCCAAGCTGTATCTCAGCATCAGAGAAAGTGCGTTAATGGTCTTAGACAACTCAGGTACTTTAGCCCGTAAGGCAGCCCCACGCAAACTTTCCAAAGAATTGAAAAGAAAATGTGAGTTAATTTGAGCCAATAAGGCTTTATGTTCAGCATCCAGCCATTCTTTCTCTTCTTTTAGATTCTGTTCATGCAGCGCTTCAATTTTTGCAATGAGATGGTTGTAACTATTCACTACTAATTTTATATCGCTGTTTACATTTTTAATTTCCGGGATAAAGCTTATGTCATTTGGATATCTCTGAATATGCTCAACAAACTTATTAATTGGAGCTGCAAGTCTATTTGACTTTCTGACTGCCAAGTATGTAAATAATAAAATTATTGTAATTGAAATCAGAGCCATACTTACAAAAGCGTCTCCTGCTGTCTGTAAAAAAAGAGGCAGATAATCTACTGTGACCAGTAAATTCCAGTTTAATGTATCAATACAATAACTCATGACCAGCTTATTTCTATTTATTTGCATGCTGGTTTTCCGGGCATTATAACTAATATTCTCAAATTCCTTGATTACATCCAATGATTTTCCAATATATTTACCCTGACGATCATAAACAATTTGGTTTTCAGCATTCACCAAATAAATTGCCTGCCCTTTGCCCAATTCAATAGAGGAAAGGGCTGTATTAATGGGTGTGCCTTTCAAAATTATATCCATACATACTGCCTTTTCACGCTTTTTTGTAACAAGATGCCCAATCTTATAGAATTCAATACTATTGATCATATCAGTATTATCATCTATTATTACTTCATAATGATTATCACTGTCGTCTTGTGATACTTCCCTGAACATCTTTTCTCTAATGGAAGCGCGCTCTGCCGTAGATATTGCTGAATAAAACATATCATGAAATAAAAAATAGGCATAAATGTTCTCTATATCATCATTATTGCGGTATACCGTGTTTAAAGAATCAATTAAATCCTTTGTTGCATAGACTGTAGCACTGCTCTGTTTTGGATTACTATAAAGGGGAGATTCAATCATATTACCAAATGCCTGATTTTGTGAAACCTCCAGCTTATGCAGCGTATTATCAATCTGTACGCCTGCCTGCTTAACAATTTCTTCCCCATATTTCATAATATGGTTATTAAGAAAATAATAAAAATTAACAACTGTAATCAGTATTATCAATATCATTGCCGTCAGAAATCCCATAAAAGCTAATAACAACTGCCGCTGAAATGAAGATGCCCTGCATACACTCAATCTACGCTTACAAAGTTTCATAGCCCAGGTCCCCTTTCAAAAAGAACACACCGTCATCTTTTTTTAATCCTTTAACTAACCTTTAACCGATCCGCTTGTCATTCCTTTTATAATCTGTTCCTGAAACAAAAGATATGCAATTAACGCAGGTATAACCAAGATTACCACACCGGCTGTAATTATACCATAGTCCGTAACATACTGCCCTTTAAGGTTATATACCGAATAGTTTAAAGTATTCAAGGTTGGCTTTGATATAATCGTCATGCTCAGAAGAAGGTCATTCCAGCAGTTAATGAACACTAATGTCGCAGCTGTAGCTAAAGCAGAGCGGCAAATAGGCAACACTACTTTTGCAAACACTTGCACTCTGTTACAGCCATCAATAACTGCAGCCTCTTCTATATCCTTTGGCATCTGCCGCATAAACGCCGCAATAATAAAAATGCAAAATGAGAGATTTGCCACCACAAATGCCAATACCAGACCAAACTGTGTATTCCCTATCCCTAATTTCTTATACAGGATATTTAAAGGGATAATTACTGTATGTAACGGCACCATAATTCCGAAAGAGAAATATCTGTAGAGATATTTACCATTTTTAGAACGTGCTATTATGTAAGAAACCATGGATGCAATAACTAATATAATTACAACAGCCGTAACTGTATAAAGAACGCTGTTGATCAGAGAATCACCTATGAACGCCCCATACCATGCCTGTTTATAGTTATCCAGCGATAATCTGTCCGGCCATGCTAATGGCTTGCCATATATTTCGGCAGTTGACTTAAATGACGATATAGCAACCCAGAAAAACGGAAACAAGGTAGACAGTGCAAAAATCAACAGTAAGATATGTTTTACCGTCAAACCGACTTTTTTCTTATAAAATGCGTTACGTTTAGTATGCATATTTTTCATCCTTTCCTGGTGCTAATTCTCCTCTTCATCAAAAACAAGATTTGAAATCTTAGTTAACAGCAAGGCTGATATTACTATGATTACGGCCACTGCACACCCTTTACCTAATTCTGAGCTAAAATATGCCAATTTATACATATGCACTGCCAAAAATGTCGACCGCACCCCCGGTCCTCCCCAGGTCATAATAAATGAATGCTCAAATGCCTTTAAGCAGCCTGTAAAGCAGAACATTACACTAACCTGTATTACCCCCTTTATCTGCGGCAGAATAATACAGGTGCAAAGTTTGAAATTATTTGCCCCATCTATAACCGCACTCTCCACTATCTCTTCTGAAAGAGACTGCATACCTGCCAATATAACTGACATGTGATAGCCAATATATTGCCACACCAATGTCAATGATACAGCAAACACAACGATCTTTGGATCCGACAACCAGTTTTTTGCAAGAGACTCAAGGCCAATGCCCCGTAATATAGCATTGAGAGAACCCACATCCGCATTAAGAATCAATGAAAACATTAACCCAATAACCGTTGCAGAAATAATCGTTGGCAAAAAGAAAATACCCCGGTAAAATCGAAACCCCCTTTTAGTTCTTAAAAGCACATATGCCAAAAATATTGCCGCTGGAATCTGAATCAGCATATGCAGGAAAATCAGGATTCCGGTATTTTTTATAATGATCCAGAAATCACTGCTGTGAAAAAGAAACAAAAAATTATTGAATCCTATATATTTAGGTTCGCCTGCCCCCGACCATTGTGTCAGACTGTAATAAACAACACCAATTAGAGGAACAATCATAAAGCAAGTATAAATTACAGTTGATGGCAAAGAAAACAGGATAGAAAACCTCACATCTGACATCTTTTTCTTTTTTCTTTGATTCAATTTCTCACCTTCCTGTTCTGAAGGCTGGGAGACGTATCAATGCCTGCTCCCAGCCTGCTCGACTAAGACTATTGACTTATATAATTGTTGTCCATTGACTCCTGTATCTTTTCCAAATACTGCTCTGCGGAAATCGCTCCTGAAAAGAATTCATCCATGGTGCTTTCAAAATCTGCCCACACAGTAGAATTAGGTATGGTAAACATATGCATTTGATTTCCTTTTGTCAGACCGTGTTCTTCGTTAAATTTCATAAGATCCGCTACAATTGGAAGTCCAACAGAATAATCAAAATTTTCTATCTTTTTGGTTGGTCCATGTCCAGCTTCCAGATAACGGGTTTGAAACATGTCATCACTGAAGTAAAAGTTATATGCATCTACAATCGCTGCCCTTTTTTCCTCACTCTCATTCCAGCTTGCCTTGCTGATAAACATAGAACCATGACCATTCTGATATAAAAGGTGTCCGGTCGTATCCCTGACATTTTCTCCGGTCATCTTTAATGGCATGATAATCTCTGTTCTCTCATAACATTCATCGCTCATAGCAGATAACTGCCAGCCATATACCGGAATAAGCGCCGCTTTGCCTTCATTATAAAGAGAGAAATTCGGCGCCCAGTCACCATTGGAAATCATGTCTGCCGGAAAACACCCCGCCTCTCTAAGTTTTTCAAAATACTTTAATGCCTGTAAATAGGTATCTGTTGAAATTTTACCTGTTTCGGGAATTTCTTCCATTTCCTCTTCTGCCCCTTCAAGCTGATAATACATATCATCAATCAGCCAGTGCCCTGGATTTCCCCCTTTTGACCCTGTGGCCACTGTGGCAATACCATGTTCTTTGAAAACTCCTGCCAATTCAACCAAATCATCATAGGTCTTCGGATACTCCAGATTATATTGTTCAAAGAGTTCTTTATTGGCCAGCCAGCCGCCAGCCCAATTCTCCATTGCGAATCCATACCGCTCTCCTTTTACTTCAAAAATAGATGTATCAACAAATTGGTCCCAAGAGAGTTTGCAATTAGGATGCGACAATAGTTCACTCATAGGTAGCAGCACATCCGCTTCAATCATGGAGCTTAAATCAGAAGCTCCATTCCAGTAATAGAAAATATCCGGTAGATTGCCAGCAGCTAAATCTATCTTTATCTTAGCTTTTATATCGTCTCCCTGAATTGCTTCATGTTCTAAGATATATTTGTCTGATACGGAAGCTGCATAATTTTCTATCGCCTCATAAACTCCTGCTTTTCCGGAATCACTTCTGGTATGCTGTGTAATCATCCGTACCGTTACTTTATCATCAGTATTCTTTACAGAATCGCTGTTTTTTGATAAACTATCATTACCGCTACACCCAAATATAGTCAATGATATAACTATAGCTGTTTGTATCACCAAGGACTTTTTAATGATTCTTTTTTTCAAATTCATTTCCTCCTACAATCACAATACATAATCAACGGGAACCAAGGTTTGCGCTGCGGCCGCTTTGAACATTTATTCTGTCTAATAATTTGTTTGTTATATTTATTATATAAGGCAATCCCAGGGTAATAAATAGTAAAAACCAGGAAAACATGCAAATATAATGCACACAATTCTCATATGACAGGAAAATAAACTGTATACTGTTCTTCGCATATTTCATAAAGATACTTAAACACGATATTCTCCTTCTGGCCTTTTGTAATAAAACTATTTCTCCAGAACCCCCACTCCCTTTCAGCAAAAGGTACTAATAATTCATCTGGCCGAATCTGCCCGCTATGAATTGTTACTTCCTTGTCCGTTAACCCCGCTAAAAGAATCGGTCCTTCCCGAAAGGCATATAATTCGCTGCCCTTCAATCTCACTGCCTCTATTGCAAAACTGATATCAAAAGTAATCTTCTGGCCGTGCCATTCCTCAATCAGTGTCACATACCCATTTTCTGCCCTATTCTCTACTTTTCTACCATCTATTGAACACTTCATTCCTTTCGCCCAATATGGCACTCGTAATGTGATTGGATAACAGCCTCCATCTGCTGTTATATGGAAACGCCAAAATTTTGGCCTATGTATTTCTTCTTCCAAATGGTCACGTTTTAAAATCACTGTCTTTTCATTTTCTTCCCAAATAGCATCTATATACTGGTTGATAATAATCCCTTTATCCCTTTTATAAAAAATATAATTTTGAAAAGTTGCACATGCCTGTACTGCGGAGCCATGACAACAAAAGAAATCATTTTTCTCGGAAGCCCACGGCTTCTTAGCACCTGGTCCAAGAGGAAGAAAATATGTCACAACCGTCTTTTTATATCCTGCTCCATAACTTAAATGATGCCCGTAATCGCTATTATAACCTTTGTAAAAGCACTGGGCCATTGTCCCATTATAGAGATTAACTTCAATATAATCCTGATATTTCACATCTCCTGTAGCCCGATACAAATAATCTGCAAGTCTTATCATGTTATAAACAGTGCAATGCTCCTGGTTTTTGTATCCATACCGAGCTCCCATGTTCTCAGGCATCCAGATTTCTCCCAGAGTCTGTCCGCCAGTTGCTAATACACCACGCTTTTCTACTGCCAGCATCCAATATTTTTCCATCCGGTCATAATAACGCTTGTCACCAGTCACCTCAAAGGCTCTGCAAAGACCGTGTATTTCAGGAATTGTTGTATTTGCGTGAGTATTAGTCAAAATATCCTCATCGGCCATCATGCGATCGAACAAACGGCTTCTTTCATAACGTTTCATAAGTTCTAAGTGTTTTGGATCTTTGCTTAAACTATAAAGGTCTGCAAAAGCCTCCATCATGCCTCCGGTTTCGCATTCTAATATGTCCTGCATTTTTTCTTCGCTAAACTGCCCGCTCCACTTATAGAACCATTCGGCAAAATTTGCAGCAATCTCATACGCCTGTTTATTATCCATTATTCGCGCAACGTCAATAAGACCCATGAAAGTCTTGTGAATGTTATAATGGGGTGCCCAAACCGTTTTTCCTTCTGCAACCCATTGCAGGTATTTTTCCGGAATCCCCGCTGCCCACCCGTTCCCATTACGTTCCTGACATTCAGCCAATTTTCCTATGATATATTCAATTTTCCCTTTCAGTCTCGGCTCCTCTTTTAACTTGTACATATAAGCCGCTGCTGACAACCAATGCCCCAGAAAATGTCCCCTTAGCTGACTGGTAGGGTCCTCCCAGCCTTTATGGTAATCCGTTTTGTCCCACAGCCCCCACATGTACGGAATATCAGTGTCCTCTTCACCTAGTATCCCTGCTTCATGCAAATGGTTCTGTAACAGATATTCTACTTTTAAGCTCAACAGATACTCCATATCCAACTGGCTTTTTGTGTAAAAAGGAGTTGCGGATAATAACTTTACATTTTCATACCGTTGTAATACACTCTGTTTCATAACTAAAACCCTCCTGTTTTTTAATAATTCACAAACTCTAAAAGGCAGAAACTATTATTTTCATTCAAACGCTAACCTTGTATTCACTCTAACCTGCAAGTTTAAGATATGTCAACTCAATTTGCATTTTGTTACATAACTGTCTATTTTATTACTATATTTTTTATTTTATTTTCATTCTTTAACAAATAAATATAATCCATATGAGTCAATGCATTTAGTTTTCAAGCCATAAAAAACCAAAGAATTGCCTGTAGATTGTAAAATCCTTTGCCGTATTGATTATTACATAAAAATTTTTTAAGTGTTTAAATAATTAAAAAGGCACAACAGAACTTTACGTTATGCTGTACCTTTTTTCTTGTTATCTTTTATCATGTGAAAGAATTTCAGAGATGTGACATTTTCTGCTCTTCATAAAGCAGTATAGAATATTAGGATAATAAAATAGACACTAAAACATTATCCTATAGAATTTAACGCTATTCATGATACTATATATCTCTTAATATTTTCCTCTAATACTTTTGTATCATCTGAATAAACGGATAATCTCACCTTCTTTCCGACCCCCAATCCCAAAACACCAAGTATTGATTTTGCGTCAACCACAAAGTGACCATAACTTAAGTCAATATCTTCGGAACATCTGGTCATCTCAGAAACAAAATCTACTGCATCCTTTTCTGTATTTAATACAACTTCTAAAATTTTCATTCGTTTTTTCCTCTTTTTGTATATTGTACGGCATGCTAATCTTCCAAAAGATTTGCTGCCATCTCCAAGTAGATCAGATTCTCAGATTCTGTTGATTCCACTTCCTTCCAGCTTCTTGTGTTGGCTGCTCAGCAAAAGTACCATACCAGATCATACTTCTTGCACAAGTCTATTTTTATGAACTGTATTACGGTGCCTGTTATCCGTATCTGTGATTTTTTCTCTCCTGTTAGCCAATTCTTCCAAAACAACGCTCTCGTTTTTCTCGAATCTGTAATAAAATATCATAATGACCGCACCTATGATGAAAAATGCAGCCGGCAGGTAAGAGAAACCGGTCTTCATCGCTGCCAGTGCAGTCGCCGACTGCTTCTGATTTGCAACATACCCAAAATGCTGCATCAGCTTCAGCGGTACAAAATCTCCCAATCCGGTACCTACCTGAAGTCCCACTGCACTTCCCACTGCGGTCAAAAAGCCGCTGGCTCTCACTCCGTTTTTATATTCACCGTAATCCACGGTGTCAGACAGCATGGCAAAGGGCATGGACACCGCAATCCCGGTTCCGATACTTGTGATCACCCAGGCAATCACGATCACTGTAAAATTTCTTCCTGCAATACCTAAGGATATCTGACCTACAGCAGCGATAAAGAATCCAAGAATCATAATACAGGTTTTTGATAATCTTCGTGCCAGAAATGGAATGGCCGCAACTCCGATCATCTGTGTCAACACCAATGCGTTCAGAATAGAAACATAATTCTCATTTTCCAGATAATAACGGGAATAATAGATCAGGGAAGAGGTTCTGGTTGAGTTGCCCAGCCAATAAAAAGCACTTCCCAACACCACGATAACCCACGGCCAGTTTGACCTGAGCGCCTTGAAGCTGTCTCTGATTGGAAGACTTTTAGCAGTCTTTGCATTTACTTCTCTCGTATTCCTGAATGCATAGAAAAACATACATACCGAAATAGCTGTGTATAGCAGCACGGTCAGTGAGAATCCCTGCTGTCTGTTGCCTCTGCCCAGCACGGATACCAGTGTCAGGGTAAATGTCGCCGTTACAAAATATCCTATGTTTCCTCCAATCATTCTAAAAGAATTCAGCTTTGTCCTCTCATAGGACTCATTACTTAAATTGGGCAGAATGGCCGTTATAGGTGTAGAAATACCGGTATAGAGGATGCTTGCGGTCAGATAAGTGAATGCCGCGTAAGCAACTCTGGAGTTTCCCGACAAATGCGGTGTAAAGAAAGTAAGACACATAAACACCCCAAAAGGTATTGCCAGCCTTGCAAACCATGGACGGCTCTTGCCGTATACTGATCTTGTTTTATCAATTGCCAGCCCCCACAGCGGAACAGTAGCGGTATTGAGAATCCGGACAAACAGAGCGATTATGGCTGCTGTTCCGATAGAAAGCCCGAATACATCTGTGTGGTAAAAATTAATAAAGCTGGTCAGAGTACAGTACAATAGGTTTCCTGCCGCATCTGTACCCGCGTACGCGATTCTGTTTTTTAAAGACAGGCCGTTGCTGTTTGTTTTTGTATTACTCATTTTAAATGTGCTCCTCATACTTTTTTCTGTAATTCTGCGGAGAAATACCCATACGTTTCTTGAAACAGTTGGAAAAATATATCTCTGAATTGAAACCAACCATCTTGGCGATTGTCCCTATCCCATATTCGGAACGAAGCAGATATTGTTTCGCATATTCCATCCGCATTTCCATCAAAACCTCCATTGGTGTTTTCCCATAAGCCGCCTTCATCACTTTTGCCAGGTAATTACTGTGCAGATGGAAGACCTCTGATAAAAGTTGATTTGATACAGGCTGTCCTAAATTATTCTCTAAATACATATAGATCTGTTCTGCCAGCACCGTACTTCTATCCTTATACATACCCAGACTTTCAATGAATTTCAAAAATCTCAAAAACAGCTCTTCCGTCTTCCATATATATTCTTTACCGGAAGTTGTACTGTCCAGCAGGTTATGAAACAGTCCAAACAGCATGGCCGGCTCTTTGATCAACGCATGCTTCGGCAGATGAAGCGTGTAAGAACATTGATGGTAGTGTAATTCCGGTATAGGCAGATTGGAAATAAACCGGCTCGCTCTTCTGCTCTGCCTCCACTGCGCCGTTGTATAAAAATGCAGCCAATAGAATTCCGTATCCTCCTGACACGGTCTCCATGAAAAATGATGTCTGTCAGGTAATAAGATAAACAGTTCATTTTCCTTTACCACATATTGAGAGTCATCTTCAGAGAGAAATAACTTCCCCTTCTTCACCGCAATCAGGTCAAAGTATCCTAGATTCCTTCTGTTTATATGATTCTGGCCTTTTTTCATCATCCGATAGTTTCCCTCTATAAAATCGGGAAATGGCGGAACCGAAATAGAGATAATATCATCTGACATATAGTTACCTTCTTATCTGTAATACAACACTTCTCCCGTCTCCCTGGCGCTCTAACAAAGTCATACCATCTTCTGATATATAATAAAAGTCCCTGCTATATGGTGCGAAGCTGGTAATTTTATATCCTGTCTCTGTCTCTTCATAACTGCCATTTATCACACGTAAGGTTCCTTTGTTATTTATGATGAATGTCTTCTGTCCAAAGCTGTCAAGATATGCTGTCATCTCTTCGCCCATATCCCAGTCAGGTGTCTGGTCATCACTGTCGAATAACCTGGCAAAAATACCGCCGTCCCTATAGAAAGCAGCCTGTCCAAAACGGTCTCTGGATAAGTCCGGACGATTGATGTGCGGCCCGGCAACAGCATAGGTGGAAACAGCCATCCCCTTTTTTAAGGGGGTTACAGCCGTTGCATGCGTATCATAACAGTATAGTACACCTGCAGTGGCCCGGTAGCTTCCTTCCAGGAATTCTGTATTTTGTAAATAGGAGAAGACTTTATATGCTGCGGCTGCCGTCAGGCCACCCCACAGGGAGTGGGTCATATAAGACAGGGCTTCCCACCAGCGATCCGGATTCTGTGCCCGAAAATCATTGGAGTATCCTATATTTGCCAGCAGAAGCTCACCGTATTTTTCCGCACTCTCCCGCTTTTTGCTTACGCTCAGAGCGCCGGCAGCAGGTCCGAATCCCGCGTTATCATAAAAATGCTCTGTAATTGCCGCTGCATAAGAATCTGCCCCCCGGTGGACCCTGTCCATCATCTTATCCCACAGGGATTGTATTGTCTGCAGTTTTTCTGTCAGCTCTTTTTCTTTGAGTTTTATGAGCAGATCCTCAAAATACAGGAAATAGACACCCAGCATCTGTGATTCCTCTTTTCCCCGTTCATCTTCATGCAAATCCGGATTCACCCTTAACTCAAAGACATCCGCTGCCCACTCCAGATACGTGTCTGCTGTATACAGCTCCAGAATCTGATCATCAAATTCTGACAGCAGATAGAACAAATGTCCTATGTATTCAAAATCCATGCACCGATAGAAGTCTCCGTATAATTTACGGGGTTTTTTTAAATCTCCGTCCTTAAACCATTTTGGCCGCACATATTCCACTGCGCTTTTTTCTACCTTCCTGACCTGATCCACATCCAGGGAACCTAAAAGATTTTTCTTCAGTACGAGATTCAGTTTTCCAAGAGATTCCCCTTGGTTGGATACCGGCTTAAAAGCAAAGGGCGGATTCCCCTCTTTTCCCTCATAAAGTTCATCACAAATATATGCCACGCGTTCGTCTATGACCCTATCCAGCTTATCCATGACATTCATTACCACAAAATCTTTTGTGCCATCTGAAAACTTAATGACTGCTTTATGCTCTCCCAATGCTGTTGGTTTGTATGAGAGATGATACATTTCTCCTTCATACTTTACTTCAATGGACAAACTCTTTACTGTGTCATTTTCTTTAAAAAGTGCCTCAGCTGAGAGGATTTTCAGAGATTCCGAAACTTCAACGGTCAATCTTGCAGTCTCACCGATTATATTAAGCGGCGTATAATCCACTTTAGGATGATTCAGTTTCAAGCCCTTTTCCAGAAACTCTTCCTGATTTCTGTTGATACTTACGACATATTTCCACGTCCTGTCTTCTTCTGCTTTCAGCATAAAGCCATCTTTTTTATATATCCAATCCTTGTTTTGGAAACCTTCCGGATATCCGCCTGCGAAATATAGTTTATGGAACAACATTCCATCCAGAGAAGGGGAAACGTTTTCAAAAAACAAATTTTCATAATCACAGTAAGTACCGATGGATAAGGCTTCGCCTTCAACCTGATAGAATCCCAGATTTCCTCCCCGGTTGTCCCGGCGCACTGCATTTAATTTCGTATAATTGTCAGATATGGAGGAGAATACCGCTGCGGAATTATGTATATTTCTGAGTACCTCTTTGTCCCTGAACATCACATAGGCAAATGAGATCCACACCCCAAAATCTGAGATCCAGATATCTTTTTTCTCCTGGTTTACTAAATGGATGGTCCAGTGAAGCTCCCCGTCATTCTTTCCCATGTCGTAAATCATCATGATCTTCATGTTTCCAAAATCATATGTAACTGTGATTTCTGCACCTTCCTTTTCAATCACAGGAGAGAACTCACGGCTGTTACGCTGTTTACCATCTGCCGTAATATCAAAATATCCAAATAACTTATCTGCATCCTGATATCCGGCCTGCGATAAATATGCTTCTTCAATGACCCAGTTCATTTTATACGGGTCATCTTTCATGGTTAATTTTGAAATGTATCCCTTTTCTGATATCATCATTTCCAAACTTTTATTTTCTATTTTTATATCATGTTTCATGGAACGCCTCCTTTTCTTAATGTAAATTTATCACCTTCTTTTTCCATAAACAATATGGATATCCAGCCAAAACTTAAGAAATTTCACACGAATCACTACGCATAAAACCTCTCTGAGGAATCCTTTCCCCCGAGAGGTCTCATAATTGATCTTCTGTCACGATGCGATATATCCCCTAATACTTTCTACCAATGTCTTTGTATCATCTGAATAAACAGATAACCTTACCTTCTTTCCAACGCCTATTCCCAGAACGCCAAGTATAGATTTTGCGTCAACTGAATAATGACCATAGCTTAAGTCTACATGTTCCGGAAATGCAGTTATTTTTGAAACAAAGTCAACTGCATCTTTTTCTGAGTTTAACATAACCTCTAAAATCATTTGTATTTTCTCCTTTAACTATCTGCATGTTTTCTGTTCTTGTTTTTTCATTCTTTTGTATCTGCAACTTTATTTGTTATCTAAAATATAACTAAAAACCTTTCTGTCTTACAGTATAAAAGATTAAACAGGGTGGAAATTCTTCAACTGAATTTCCACCCTGTCCATGTTCTGCATCTATTTCTTTATTGTTTCAGCGCTTCCTGTATTCTGCTGCACACATCCTCCGGTGTGCTCACTCCCGTAATGATCTCATACTGTCCTTCTGATAACTGCTCTGACAGAACTGACCAGTTTTCAAAACTGGTCCTTGAGATGCAGTTTTCCATCTGCTCCAGTATGATCCCGTATTCCGGCTTAGCTTTTAAAAACAATTTTGCCACATCTTTTCTGGGAGGCAGAGAGTTCGCTCTCAGATTTGCATTCAGCATTGTGTCAATCTGGCTGTAATATTTTAAAAACGCAACGCTTCCCTCTTTGTTTTTCCCTTTCAGCACTGCTATGTTCTCTCCTCCACGGACACCCATATATCGTTGGTCCCCGGGAAATGCTGCAACGCCGTAGTTGATGCCAGCATCATCCAGAGCAGGAAATACCCATGGCCCGTTTTCCATCATGGCACATTCTCCTGCAATAAAGGTCCTTGCCACGTCATTCTGTGACCAGTTTACACATTCCCTGGACATCATGCCCTGTTCCACCATATTCTGTATGAACTGAAATGCCCTTTTTGTCCCTTCCCCGCCTGCCTGGTCCAGCTCATCACCGGCTGACAGCATAAAAGAAGCAAACTGGAAAGCACTCTGCTCCCCGCTGACAGCAGACATGGCAAACCCGTACCTGCCCTCCTCTGTAAGACTTCCGGCAGCCGTCTCAAGCTGTTCCCAATTCTCGGGAACAGCAATCTTCTTCTGTTCCAGAATGTCTTTGTTATAGATCAAAGCCACATTGTTGCAGCAAAAAGGAAGTCCGTAATAGCGTCCCTCATACTCCACAGATTCCATGGCATTTGGAAAATACTGATCTAAATCCTCTATCTCCTTTACTGCCTCTGTAATATCCTCCAGCTTATCCATACTGACATAGGAGGGCATATCAGGATTGTCGATGATCACCATATCAGGAAGCTGGTTCTGGGTGATTCCGATTGCCAGTCTTTTGCTGAATTCCGTCACTGGCCCGTGATATTCCCATGTGAGGTGATACTGCTCCTGAGAGGCATTAAATCCATCTGCCAGTTCATCCATGGATGTCCTCTGTTTCTCAGTCTCGTAATAACTCCAGAGTACCAGTTCTTCCCGCTCTTTTTTCTCACCGTCTTCCACCCTGATGCCCTCCGCGGAACATCCAGCCAGGCAGAGGGCACAAAAGACAAGAACCATACTTCGTATACCTTTCATGCATCTTACCTCCTAATTCATCTGCCTGTATTCACCGGGCGATACGCCTGTCTCTTCTTTAAATACCCTCTGGAAATATTTAGGATCATTGTACCCGGTGGCTTTTGCGATCTCGTAAATTTTCATATCCGTTCCTTTTAACAGACGCTTGGCATGGCTCATGCGGAACTGCTTCAGAAAACTGGAGAATGTGATTCCCATCTCCCTGTTAAAAAGGGTACTCAGATATTCGGGTGTGATCTCCAGGACCCGGGAAACTTCCTCCTGCGTAAGGCCCTCCTGATAGTGCTCCCTTATATAATTGATAGCTTTTTTGATCACGTAATTGCTGATATCCTCCCGCTTTACCCTGGTGCTGGTGATGAGCTGGATAACATCCCTGTACGCATTCTCCAATTCATGCCAGGTGACCGCTGCCTCTATATTCCGGATCAGATTCGCACTTTTCAGATGCTCAAAAAGTGCTCTGTCTATGTCCTCCAGGGTATCTCCGATCATATAGTAATTCTTTACAAAAGCCCTGCGGATATCATCCGCATCAAAATGCCCATCCTTCATATAGCGCAGAAATTCCTCTGCCCCTTCCTTTTCTTTTTCCGGATTTCCCTGACAGACAGCATTGCGAATGCGTGTATAAATCTCAGCGGGGGGCAGAAAGGGGGCGGGGTGATATGCTTTCACATCCTCCCTGGTAAGCCATCCCTTTTGGTTCCATATGAGGGAGCAAAAAATAAGATCATTCAGGTTCTGTGCTGTTTTCTTCAGATCTCTCAGACTTTGGAACGCCTGTCTGGTCCAGATTGGCCGCTCCTCCTTATCCTGCCAGTGGAAAATCAGTCTGTTATAAAAAGATTTTTCCAGGTCCGAAATCCTTTCAAATCCCCATTCTGCGCAGGCCAGAATATAGAACTCCTGCAGGTTTTCCATATAAAAAGCGTACCATTTTATCTCCCGGTACTTCTCTCTCAGCTCTTCCAGGGCTTTCTCTGCCTGTTCTCTGTAGGAAGCCGGTGCGGAACCTATGTACCCGGCAAAGAGAATGTATTGGGCCTGTTCTGCCAGACCACATACCTTCTCCAATATGTCATACTGTTTTTCCTCCTCCTGCTCTTCCCCGAAGATCAGATTTCTCAGATGCACCTCAGGACTGCCCTTGGTAAGCTGTTCCTTTTTTATTTTTTCTTCAATTTTTTCCAGCATATCCTGCACGTCATCCACTGCCAGAGGTTTCAGCAGATAATCATCCACCCCATACTGTATAGCTTTTTTAGCGTACCCAAATTCGGAATATCCGCTCAGGATAACTGCATGTACCGGTATTTTCTGTTCATAAAGACGTCGGATCATCTCCAGGCCGTCCATTTTCGGCATACGGATATCTGTGATCACAAGATCCGGTTTAAAACGGAGAACCAGGTCAAGTCCTTCCTCCCCATCGGAAGCCTCCCCCAGAACAATATGGTCTGTCAGTGATTCTATCAGTTTTCCCATACCTTCCCGAATTTTTATCTCATCCTCCACGATTATGATCCTCATTGTCTCCACTCCTTATCCCGTACCGGTATTTTCAGTGTAATAATAGTTCCTATATCCTGTATACTCTTTACATCCCATGAAACATCTTCACCGTAATACATACGCATTCGGGCAAATGCATTGTTCAGGCCGATGCTCCTGCCGTCATCCCGGACCGCCTTCTCAGGATCATTAAAGGTATCAGCCATACCGTGCGGCATTCCCTTTCCGTTATCTTCTATGATGATATCCAGCTCTTTCTTGTCCTCTGACACGATAATATCAACCCGCAGGATTCCTCCGCCCTCAATGCCCTTGAACCCGTGCAGGATTGCATTTTCCACAAAAGGCTGGATGAGAAGCTTGTGGATCCTGATATTTTTTGCCTCTTCACTTACATATATCTCACAGATAAAAGCATTGTTGAACCGCATTTTCTGAAGGCTGACATATTTTTCCAGCCAGTCTGCCATCTCCGAGATGGTCACCATCTGGTTGCTTTTATTTATGCTGTACCGGAGAATGATCCCCAGGTTGCGCAGCATTTTGCTAATCTCATATTCTTGCTTTTCAATCGCCATCCAGTTGATGGAATCCAGCGTATTGTACAGAAAATGCGGATTGATCTGAGCCTCCAGCGCCCGTATCTCCGCGTCTTTCTGCTTCTGTGTGATCTCAGTTACTTCTGTGATCAGATTCTTGACTTTTCCTGTCATGGTATTGAAATTGTCCGCGATCTGTCCCATCTCATCCTCAGTATCCACATGCACCTGAACATCCAGATTACCGCTCTGCACCTGCTGGATTCCCCCTACAATACTCCTTGTGGACCGCTCTATAAGACTAACCGTATAACGTATGAGCAAAATAGAGGCGGCAAACAAAAGCGCACCGATAAAAATGGTCAGAAACTGGATCCTTGTCACATCACGCAGCATATAATCCCTGTCATATGCATTATAAAAGATCCATCCCAGCTGCTTGTCCTCGTAACGGTTCACAGCAATATTTTTTCCTTTCAGCTCCCCTGTGTTCTTCACAAAATCCTTGATGGTCTTATTTGTGCTGATGGCTATGCCGGAGTAAAAGGAGTTGGGATAAGTGAGCACATTACCCATGCGGTCTGTGATAAAATTAACCGCATAAATTTCCGATTCTTTTTCTGTCTGCCCCGTGCTGCACACTGCATTTAAGACAGATTCATTGACACTGGTCACCACTGAGGCAATGGGACCCTTCTGGATATCTTTAAAGTCATACATCTGCTTTGCTATGTGGAAGATCCGTTCCTCCTGGTTTCCCCGAACAAAACGCTGGGTAGGTGATATGATCATATTTGTGGCATCCTGTGCCTGACGGTATGGCTCTATGGATGTCATATCCTCATAACTTTCCCAGAGATTATCCACAGCGGATGCCATACCGAAATCATATGTAATATCCTGTCCGTCCGGCAGGATAATACTGATACACTCAATCCCATTGACGGAAGTTCCGTACTGCTGCAGTTTATCACAGATTTCCCGGTAGATACGCGCCTTAACCTCTGAATCCTCTGCCTCATAAACCTTGATTCCTTCAATAATCTGGTTATCCGCATAGATCTGGTAGACAAGATTCGTGTAAATATCCAGGGTTAGATTCGTCCTCTCTGATATCTGGGCAAGCTGGTTCACCATAAGGGTGTCTACCTTTTCTTTTATGTTGTTTACAATGACATAGAGCATTAAAATCTGTGCCACCAGAAGCGGTATGACGGATGCAAGTATGAAGGTATATAAAATCTTCCGGCCTAATTTTTGGTTTTTGAACCATTTTAGAAATCCATTTCTACGTTTCATGATTACTTTTAGTTACCTCTTCCTTTTTGCTGAGATTGAGATTCTAATTATATTATACTTAATATGCGCCCATTAGACAAGAAGAGATATTTTTGAGAATCATACTTCCCTCAGCATTGCCGGAACCGGCCGCTGCAAAAAAAAGCCTGCAAAGCAGTTCGCTTTACAGACCTATTTTTATTTTTCACTATCTGTTGTTTTCAAAAAACGTTCCTCATATTCCTTCATAGGCACAGGTTTACTGAATAGGAATCCCTGGACCGAATCCACGCCGCAGGAGCGCAGTGTCATAAACTGTTCCTCTGTCTCAATGCCCTCCGCAACCATATGGACACCAAGGTCATGGCAGACACCGGAAATGAGGCCCACAATGGTTTTGGTTTTCGGATTGACGGCTATATTGTCGATCATACTCTTATCCAGCTTGAGCACGTCAAAGTCAATCTCAGACAAAAGGGCAAGGTTGGCATACTCTGTGCCGAAATCATCAATGGCAACCGCAAATCCCGCATTGTGCAGATTTGTGATCAGAGACTTAATATCAAGCCCCTCCACATCATGTATCTTCTCGGTAACTTCTATCTCCAGATACTCCGGTGAGATGTCATATTTTGTACAGATGCCTGTCAGATGCTCCACAAAGGAAGACTGTATCAGGGATGAGATGGAAAAGTTTACAGACACCGGAAATGCCTGTTTTCCCTGATTGATCCAGTCTTTCAGTTTTACACAGACAAATTCAAACACATAGAAATCGATCAGGCTGATAGACTCATTTTCCTCCAGCAGCGGCAGAAAATTCCCGGGAAGCATCAGGGTATCGGATTTGGAGCGGTATCGGATCAAAGCCTCCGCGCCCACGGCCATACGGTCTGATGAGGAAACCTTTGGCTGGAGATATACCTCGAACCGGTTTTGCTGTATCTCCTCCATCAGAATACCGGGATCTGCAAGATGAAGGACTTCATCGCTGTGATGCCGGTAACGCTGTGAGACAGGATTCTGCCGGTAAAATTCCTTCTTATCCTCATACATTCTGGCATCCGCTTCCGCAATGATCTCTTTTAAGCTGCTGACCGTTTCTGTCCACCGGGAACCAATGGCCGCCCGGTAATGCGGTTCTTTCTGGAACTGTGCCCTCAGTTCACGAAGCTTGCTGTGGAAGACATCCTTCTCTATCCCCGGGCAGATGATCACAAACTCATCACCGCCGATGCGGTAAAAATCAGCGCCTTCAAATACCTGCTTCATCCGTCTGGCACACTCGACCAATACCGTATCCCCAAACTCATGCCCGTACTGGTCATTGATGTCCTTTAATCCGTTCACATCCAGGTACACGATTCCTGCCGGGCTGTCCGTGTGTGTCATGGCATTGGTATCCTCAATGTAACGGTTTCTGTTGTAAAAAGAAGTGAGCGTATCAAAATAACTCAGCCGCGAAAGCTCCTTCTGGCTCTGCGCATTACTGCGCGCAAGCAGCAGAAAATAGCACAGGGTCTGCAGCTGTGATGCAATACTGACAATCTGCCCTGCCGGCGGATTGTCAACGACCAGACAGCCAAGCAGTGTCCCGCCCTTTTCAAGGGGCGCTGCCACCAAACTGGTGATCGCATGTTCCCGCAAAAGCCTGTATTCTGCCGTATTCGTATCCCCAAGCTGATTCACGTTTTGGATAATGACACATTCCTTCCTGTTAAAATAAGGGATCCAGCGTTCAATCAGGGAAACCGGAATCCCCTGCAGCCGCTCCCTATGGGAAATGATTCCATCCGCACACCATTCCAAACGGGCATACATCCTATCCTCTTTGATATCTATAATATAGACACGGTCCGCATGCAGAAAACTTCCGAACTTCTCCAGAACCTGTGCTGAAGTTTTAATGATATCCTTCTGCTGATACAGCATGCTCACGCAGTCTGTCACCAGTTTCTCCGCCTCCAGGGTAAATTTCAAAAACAGCTTCTCCTGTTCCGCCTTCGTGGTATCAAAAGCAATCTCCATTCTGGCAGGCCGCCCGTTCCATTCCAGCAGACGGTCCTTCAGAATATAGTGGCGCCCGGTTATGGGGTTGTCATGCTCCCATGTATAATTTTCACCTTCCCTCAGGATCGGTGTGGTGCAGAATTCACAGGGTGCGTCCTTTCCCTGGAGGACACGGTAACATTTCTTCCCTTCCAGGGAATCCACATGAAAGATTTCCATGCCGGCCTGGTTTAAAAACAATAGATCATAATTTTCAATGTCTGTAATGTACATGAGCTCAGAAATGTCATTCATGGGTGCCTGCAGATTCTCCTCCTGCCTGGAGAGCTGTTCTTTCTTTTTCCGGTTTTCATCCTCTGCTTTCTCAAGCTCCCTCTGGCGCTCTGCCTGCCTTGCGTTATATATATAGATCAAAATGACAAGAATGATAAATGCAAAGTTCAGGATCAGCAGGCTCACTGCAGCGGATCGGACTCTTTTTTCGGAATACTGTTCAGCCGCCGCCACAGTCCTGTCCGCCAGTGCAAAGAATGTCTCGCTGTCATCAAAGAGAATTTCAGCACCCTCTCCGGCCCGGACAAGGTAAATCTCTTCTTTCAGGTCTTTCCACTCTCTCTGCATTTCAACGATCAGCTCCTGAAATGCATCACTGTTCAGGCGTGTGAGTCCCACATCCCCCTCCCCTGTCTGCAGTTCTTTTAAGATACCATCAATTTTTTCCACCAGGGAATCATTTTGCTGACCGTTCAGTTCCTGCTTAACCAGGCGCTGGGTAGCCCCCCGCACAACACCTGCATAGTTGATCACTTTCGCATTTCCCTGAAGATTGTAAATGTAAAAGAAAGAAACCAAACTGGATATCAGCAGCGCTATTGTTAAAATGATAGGAAATATTTTCTTTTGCATAGAACTCCCCCTTATATCCCGTATCTGTTTCGATTCCGGTCCTGTGCCAGACAATTCTGAATGCAAAGCTGCAGGGATATAAAAACCACTTTCATTCCTCCCGGAAAGGAAATTTAGAATAAAAGAATTTCATTCTGTTCTCTATAAATATCTGCCACTGTTCCGCAAACGCATCAAAGTCATCCGTCCGCAGATCTTTTTCCTGGCGGTCGATAAACCCGGTATAATCCGCGTCAAGCTGTCCGGTTCCCATCAGTACCGCAGATAAAATATAGCCCCATGTGTTCAGCTCCCTGAGTTTATCATAGCATTCCCGGATGATCGCAGAGGGACATTCCGCGGAGATAAAGCTCAGAAGCACATCAATGAAAAGAATACTGCTGGTTTTTCCGCGCAGTTTTGTGATTGACCGCAGGAATTCCTCCCTCTTTCTTTTCGTGACGGATTCCATGGTAAAGAGTGTCACGCTGCGGACTGTCATAGCCAAAATCTGCATACCTTCTCCGTGAAGCCGCATATTTTCACGGATTTCCGATATCTTCATAACCTCCATACCCACGGGTTCCAGGCAGACCTTTGTCCCGATTCCCATATAGGTTCTGGTCACACCCAGAGAATGGAGTACATCCAGTGTTCTCCGGACTGTGCTTAAAGATACCTGGTACTGCTCCGCCATTTTGGGCAGGGAGGGCAGATAGCTGCCGACTGGATAACGCTCCCATAAAATCTCACGGATGATCACAGACGCCAGCGTATACCGCACCTGGGGCCGCCGACGGTAAATCGTCCACGAAAATGGGATCTGCCTGACGTTTTCCAAATGATATGCTTCACCGGCATGTGCGATGAATTCCAGCACTTCATTCTGTATACTGTCAAAATAGTCATCAAACTCTGACTTCAGCCCCTGCATATTTGTCTCCGGCAAAGTTTCGCCTGCGGCTAAAACCGGTATATCCGTATCTCTTTTCGGATATAGAAAATTGAGATAGCGCAGGCACTGCCAGTAAAGATTTAAAAGCAGATCATTGTGAAAAGTGCGCAGAACCTCAAAATACAGCTTTACAGGTATGGGAACCGTTTGGTCCGTAACTGTATCATGGTTCTCATTTAAATTTCCCCGGATATCCGTTTCCAGATTATGCACCCCAATCTTCCACATCGGGAAAAACAAAAGTTCACCTGCATATTCAAAATCCAGGATTCCCTCTTTGCGGGGCACAAAATATTTTGCGGCATTCTCCCTGAAGGTTTCTTCGGTTCCCTGATATACCACCCTTGCCACTTTCCGCTCTTCGGTTTCTATATAACCGTTTTTTTCCAGTTTATCCAGTGCCATCTGAATCGTATTACGCCCCAGCCGAAATGAGGCACAGATTTTCGGCACTGACAACAACTGTTCCCCATATCTGTATACGCCAAAGAGGATACGGGATTCATAATATTCATAGATCAGTTCGTTAAGTCCGCTGTTTTTTTTCATTCCTGTCCTCCCTGTAAACATTAACCCTGTTCATGTTAGGTAATACCCTGATTGTAACACTATTTACATTGCCACGCAATAAATTGCATACATTTCTTCGTTAAAATTCATAATTACAGAAAGAAAAGACAACCACCCGTAAACGAGGATTGTCTTAAGTCCAAAAGCCTTACAGGACCGCCAGCATAACCGTCCCCGCAGTGATCAGCACCACACCTGCCCCTGCCTTTTTTGAAAGTTTTTCATGGAACACGATCCAGGAAAAAGCGATCGTCACAAGGATACTCAGCTTGTCAATGGGAACCACCACACTTGCCGCCCCATCCTGCAAAGCCCGGTAATAGCACAGCCAGGACGCCCCTGTAGCAAGCCCTGACAACACAATAAAGAAAAGTTCATTCCTCCGTATCTTCCTAATCTCATGCTGTCTTCCTGTGACAAAGACCATGATCCAGGCCATAAAAAGGACAACTGTTGTCCTGATCGCCGTTCCCAGGTTGGAGTCCACGCCTGTGATCCCTATTTTTCCCAGAATGGCTGTCAGACTTGCAAACACAGCCGACAGAGAAGCAAATACGATCCAGCTTCCGCCACCCCGTCCGCTGCCGTCCGCTGCCTCTTTTTTTGAGATCATCAGCATGGTACCTGCGCCGACTAAAAAAACAGCAGCTATTTTTGCAGGCGTCACCCCCTCATGAAGGAAAATGAATGCCAGCAGTATGGTAAGGACTGTGCTGGACTTATCAATGGGGACCACTTTATTGATATCCCCTGTCTGCAGGGCGCGGAAATAGCAGAGCCAGGATGCCCCTGTAGCAAGCCCGGACAGTATAAGAAACAGCATGGTCTTCCCGGTGATCTGTCCGATTCCCGCCCATGCGTCTGTCAAAAATACCATAAGCCAGGAGAATATCAGTACCACAACGGTTCTTATAGCTGTCGCCACATTAGAATCCGTCTCCCGGATACCGCATTTTGCCAGAATCGATGTGATTCCCGCAAAAAATGAAGACCCTACTGCATATACTATCCACATGATCTCTGCACCTCTCTGTCCGTATCATATATTTCAACCATTTCAGTCGATTCCGTTGATTTTATTCCTAATTATTACCATAACAGGTGTACAGCGCTCTGTAAAGGCATAGATATAATATATATTTATATAGAGGAAGGGACCCGGCTGTCAGCCAGCCAGGCCCCGTTATGATGAAGTTTTTGTTCTTCACAAGTATCATTTTAGTACAGTTTTTCATAAAAAACTATCCGATTCCTGCCTTAATTTAGCAATATCCTGCCATCTGCGGCGATACTCCGTGGGGGTACATCCGGTATAACCGCGGAAGACTTTTCCGAAATAGCTGCTGCTTCCCAGGCCGCAGGCATGGCTGACTGCTGTGATGGTATCCCTGCCTTTTGCCAGCATCTTACAGGCCATCTGCAGACGAAAGTTCTGCAGATACTCCACAGGCGACATATGAAGGCAGTCCCGGAAGACACGGTAACACTCCCGTTCACTGGAAAAGGCAGCAGCCGCCAGCTCTGCCACCGTAATCTTTTCCGGGTAGTGCTCATGGATATAGATCATCATCATTTTAATCTTGTCATCCGAGCTTCCGGCCTCTCTTTCTTCCTGCAGAAGCGGGGCAGATACTGACAGGAGCCTGACCCATATGTCTGAGAGCACTTCGCGCAGTTTGATCTCATATGCCCACTCCTGTTCCGAGAGGGAAAACGAGCGGCGAAGCAGCGCGAGAACCTCTTCCTGCGCCGGGTCTCCTGGATAAAATGCCATGATCTCCAACTGGGAGGCCGCCACAACAGGAAGGACAAATTTCTTCTCTATCCTGCTCCCCGGTTCCCCGGCGATGAAAGAAGGGTCGAAAATATGGATGAGCTGTACATTCCGCTCTCCTTCTGACCCGGCTCTCGTCATGTGCAGCACATTGGAGTTCACCATTCCTCCGGAACCGGCAGGAAACACGGTCTTCCCTTTGGGTGTATTGTATTCCAGCACACCGCTTTCCACGTAAAATAATTCCACGGTCTTGTGCCAATGCCAGGGCACAAAACGTCCTATGTATTTGTCCAGCTCCGCCCGGGAGGCAATGTAAGGAAAATCAGGAGCAAACCCCGGAAGTCTCTCTTCCTTGCTCCCTGAACGAAATTCTATGTTCGTTATATCCTTCACTTCTGCATCACCTCCTCGTTCGCAAAACGGTCCGCAGGAATCTTCCTGCGAACCGTGTCACTGATTTATTTACCATTTGGGTGCTGTGATTCAGCCTTACATGCTGCCGCCTACGGATCCCTCCCAGGTATCCACCTCTTTTGCCTTTTTCTCTTCCTCGTCGAACCAATGGGTGGTGACTGCTTTTATCTCAGTAAAGAAGCGAACACCGTCCTTGCCCAGACAGTGCAGATCGCCGAAGAAGCTGTCCTTGTGGCCGCTGAAGGAGAAGATGCCCGCCGGAACCGGGATTCCCACATTGATTCCCACCATTCCGCCGTCTGTGCGGCGCGCAAACTCCCTGCTGTAATAACCGCTCTGGGTATAAATAACACTTCCGTTGGCAAACGGATTGCGGTTCATCATTTCCAGGCCCTCTTCAAAATCTTTGCAGCGCTTCACAGCCAGAACCGGTCCGAAGATTTCCTGCCGGCCAATCGCCATATCCTCTGTCACATGGTCAAATATGGTGGGGCCTAAGTAGAATCCGTTCTCATAGCCGGGCACTTTGATGCCGCGTCCGTCCAGGACCAGTTCTGCACCCTCTTCCACACCTTTTTCAATCCATTTCTCTACCTTTGCTTTATGGGCAGCGTCCACCACCGGACCCAAATCCGTTGTCTTATCATAGGCAGGGCCTACTTTCAGTTCACCTGCGAATTTTATAAGCAGCTCTACCAGCTTGTCCGCTATGCTTTCCTGGGCAACCACCACGGGAAGGGCCATACAGCGCTCTCCGGCACAGCCAAAAGCGGAATTGATGATTCCTCTTGCGGTGCGCTCAAGAGCCGCGTCTTCCAGCACCAGGGCATGGTTCTTTGCCTCTGTCTGGGCCTGGACGCGTTTGCCATTGGCAGCCGCAATGCCGTAGATATGTTTTCCCACACCTGTGGTTCCTACAAAGCAGATTCCCTTCACATCAGGATGGGTCAAAAACTGCTCGGATTCCTGTCTGGTACAGGTGACAATATTAAGCACACCATCCGGAAGTCCTGCCTCCTGCCAAAGCTCTGCGCAGCGCAGCGCGGTCAGCGGTGTTTTGGAAGCCGCTTTGATGACAATGGTATTGCCGGTAGCGATACAGATCGGCGTCATCCAGCCCATGGGAATCATACCCGGGAAATTAAAGGGAGCGATTCCCGCAAATACGCCCAGAGGCTCCCGGTAGCTGACGGTGTCATATCCCTTGGAGGTATCCATCATGGATTCTCCCATCATGAGCGTCGGCGTTCCGCAGGCCAGTTCCACAGGTTCCTTCACCTTGGCAATATCACCGGCAGACTCCTTCCAGTTCTTTCCGTGCTCTCTCGCACAGCACTCTGTCAGCTCATCCCAGTGCTGATCCAGCAGATCCCGGAATTTGTAGAGTACCTGTACTCTTTTCATCACCGGGGTATCACGCCAGGCCGGAAATGCCTTTTTCGCGCATTCTATGGCATATGCCACTTCCTCTGTGGTACAGCTTGGTATTTCTGCCTGCACCTCACCGGTACTTGGATTATACACTGGCGTGTATTTGCCTGATTTCGTATCCAGCCACTGTCCCCCTGCCAGGTATTTCATTCTTTTCACTTCGCCCATTTCTTACCTCCTTGTTCTGGTTTATCTGTCAGCATAGTTCTCTTTCAGGATAGTTCTATTATAAAAGATTGCCTTCGTCAGTTCAACTCATTTCTCTTGTGATCAGGCATTTTTTTTATGCAGAACTCACAGGCCCTGCTGTATCTGCCCGCAATTTACGTCAGCGGTAAAAGGTACTGTCTGTCACGGAATATATCCCTCTGGGCGTGATCCGGATCTCCGGAATGACCGGAAGCGCCATAAAGGACAGGGCAATAAAGGGATCCATTCCCCCCGGCACACCCATTTCATGGGCTTTCCGGATCATCCTCTCCAGCTTTTCATTGGCCTTTTCAAATCCCATGTCCGTCATCAGCCCCATGATGGGAAGCTCCAGTGTCTCATAGACCTGATGCTTCTCTATAAGGGTATACCCGCCCTGCGTCCGGATCAGTTCCCTGACAGCCAGCTCCATATCTTCATCATTATCCCCGATCACGATGATGTTATGAGAATCATGGGAGACACTGGATGCTGCGGCTCCGCATCTGAGCCCGAAGCCCTTTACAAAGCCCACACCTGTCATTCCCGTTCCTCTGTGTCTTTCAACCACAGCGATTTTCTGCAGGATGCCGTTTCCCTCCAGATCATCTTGGCAGATATCTGTTACTGTGATGTCTCTTGTGGTGATCTGCCCTTCCTCCATCCGGATGACATGGCAGGGGACGGAACCGGTGTATTTCAGTTTTTCTTTTGTAAATCCTTTTACATGCACAGTGTTTTTCAGCTCTTTTGGACAGGAGTGGACCGGACAGGCATTTTCTGCTTCCACCTTTTGTCCTTTAAAATAGACTTCCAGGACATTGACCCCCTTAAGGTCCTCCAGCACCAGAAGGTCTGCCTGAAAGCCCGGGGCCACTGCTCCCAGACGCTGCAGTCCGTAGCACCTGGCTGGCTGGATCGTGGCCATCCGGATGGCGCGGATAGGAGAGATGCCGAGGGCAATGGCCTTTCTCACATTGTAATTGATATGTCCTTCCCTCCTGATATCCTCTATATGCTTATCATCCGTACAGAAACAGAAGCCTTCTGTGCTCATATGGTTCTCCACAATCCCCTGAACAATGTCCTGCAGATTTCTGGCGGCACTGCCCTCACGGATGTGAACCGTCATTCCGTTTCTTTGCTCTCTCACCGCATAGGCGTATGCGGAGCACTCGTGATCTGTGGAAATGCCCGCCATAACGTATGCCTGCAGGTCCGGCTCTTCAAGAAACGGCGCATGTCCGTCCCGCACTTTCCCGTCAAACAGACACAGTTTTTCGTGCATATGGGGGCTTCCCTCCACCACGGAGATGTAGTCCATGACCTCCCCCAGTCCCAGGATCCGTTTGTTCTTGAGATAGGGCTTCATCATTTCCGCTGTGATCGTACACGCATTGTCATCAATCCCCGTAGCCGGTACGCAGGACGGCATCATAACAAAGACATTGGCGGATACCTCCTCTGTCTCCCTTAATATATAGTCGATTCCGGCCAGACCGGCCACATTGGCAGACTCATGAGGGTCCACAATAAAGGAAGTCGTTCCGCACAGGGCGGCCTGGGAGATCAGTTCCTTCGGCGTCACCAGCGTAGATTCCAGATGCAGGTGGCTGTCAATGAACCCTGGGCATACATATTTTCCCTCCAGATCCGTCTCACGGATTCCTTCGTATGTGCCGATCCCGGCGATCATACCGTCCGCCACAGCGATATCCCCCTCAAGGATCTCCTCTGTAAAAACATTGACAATCTTTGCATTCTTCAGGACAAAATCTGCTTTTTTCAGTCCGCGGGCAATATCAGAACACTTTTGATATCTTTCTAATTTCACACTATCATCTCCTATATTCCACTCATCAGAAACGGGAAAAACCAAATTGGATGCCTTTTTGTTGGCATGGTCAGAATTATCCGCGTTGGATATGATCTGCTGTGAGATCTCGTGGATGCCGGAAGCAACCGTTGATATTTTCCTTTGCTTGTTCCGAAATCTTCTGCATAAATCAAACTCTGTAATCTTTATTCATTCCCCGGCAGTCTGCCCTGCCAGCAGTCCTGTCAGCGTATCCCGCAGTATCTTCACATCAATAGGCTTTGCCACATGGGCATTCATTCCCGCTTCCAAAGCCTCCTGCACATCCTCCGCAAAGGCATTGGCTGTCATAGCTATGATCGGAATGGTTCCCGCGTCCTCTTTCGCCATTCTGCGGATGGCACGGGCCGCGTCGTATCCGTTCATCCGCGGCATACGGATATCCATCAGGACAGCGTCATAGGTCCCCGGCTCTGCCCGCTGAAATTCTTCGACTGCCTGTATGCCGTCTGTCATCACCACGGATCTTGCTCCGTACATTTTCAGCAGCTCACACAGAATTTCTGAATTGATGGCGTTGTCCTCCGCCACCAGGAAACAGCGGCCTGTTAATATCTGAGCGTCATCCTGTCTCTCAGGCTCCCCGTCCCCATCCTGTTTTACTGCCGCCTCGCCCTGCATGGTCTCACAGATGATCTCCACACAGAATACACTGCCCTCATTTTGTCTGCTCTTTACCCATATCTTACCGTCCATGAGATCCACAAGACCTTTCGTGATACTAAGACCCAGCCCGGTGCCCTCAATCCCCACTGTATTGGTATTTCTGGAAAATGGCTCAAAGATATGCTCCACAAACTCCTCCGTCATGCCGATGCCGGTATCGCTGATGGTAAACCGGTAGCAGACCTGACCATCCTTACAGCCCCGGTCCGTCTCCTCCGCCAGGAATTCCACTCTGCCTCCCTTAGGCGTAAACTTAATGGCATTGCTCAGAATATTGATCAGAATCTGGTTTATGCGCAGCTTATCCCCATAGAAATTCTGGTGGCGGATTTCCCTGGCTTCCATGGAAAAGGCAAGGCCGTTTACCTCCGCCTGAGGTTCCATCATAGCCGACAATTCCTTCAGCATTTCCGGCATAGAGATCTGCATCCGGTTGAGCATGATCTTGGAGCGCTCTATTTTGCTCATATCCAGTATATCATTGATGAGGCTGAGCAGGTATTTGGAGGAGGAGGAAATCTTCTGCAGGCAGTCCTTCACCCGTTCTTTTTCATCCAGATTGGCCATGGCCAGGGAGGTCATGCCGATCACAGCGTTCATAGGTGTCCTGATATCGTGGCTCATGGAGGAAAGAAATTCGCTTTTTGCCCGGTTCGCCTTCTCCGCAAGGGCCAGTGCTTCCTGCAGGGCATCCTTTGCCTCACGCTCCGCAGCCAGCATATCTGTCACATCCGCGCGCACCATGCAGACCCTCCGGTGTCCCCTATCTCCCCACAGCACATTCACCTGCTTGTACCGCAGCCCGTTCTCTGACTGGTACGGAAGTACAAAATCATACCCCGAAGGTTTTTCTTCCAGCCGCTTCATCATATTGCCCAGATCAAAGTACTGTTCATTCTCCTCCTCAATATGACTGGTGATATAAAAGTCCGTAATATTCTTCACCAGCTCCCTGTATCCCTCCAAAATATAGGGTGACAGGTTCTCCAGCACGGTCTGCCGGGTGTACATGGTCACACGGCCGTCGTTTACGTCAATAAAAGCCATAAGCTCAAAGGTATAAGCCACCACATTCAGCATACTCTGCTGCTCCCGCACAGAATCCGTGATGTCTGTTCTTGCCAGACACACACGCCCGAGTCTCAGATCAACAGCCGATACCGTCATGTTTTTTGTGAGCACATCCCCCTTCTCGTCTGTGATGGAATAATGGAAGGAATAGCTGTTCTCCCTTTTCAGATGCTCCATCATATATGCGCCGGCAAGCATTTTGGTGACATGTTCTTTATCCCTGGGCACTATACCCATACAATACTTCTCCATGATCCACCGGGAATAACATCCCCGGTGGTTTACATCCTCTCCCGCAGTCCCGCTGCCGGTCAGGACAGTATAGCTGTCCTTCAGCACATCCACATCAACGACCAGGTCATAGCTGGTAACAGACAACTGCCTCAGTATCCGTTCGGATATGGCCTGCTCCGTAATATCCGTCACAGTCAGGATTCCTGTTACGCCGCCTGTATCCGGTGTTTCCACCAGGTTCACCTTGAACTGCACATACCGCCCGTTCTTTTCTTTCGGCAGTTTCACATAGCACTCCCGGATCTGCTCTGTATCTCCCTTTTTGAACGCGGCAAGTGTGGGTGCATTGAGGTAGGTATCCAGAAAGAGCTGCTTTTCATCCGGGTCTGTCACCAGTTCCGCAATTCCGGCAAAGAACTCCTCCCGCACACTTCCGAATGTTTTTAAAAGGTCTGAATCCGTATAATCGAGAATCTCCAATATCCTGTTCTGTGTTATATTGCAGTGTCCCACGATCAGAGCGTTTGGCCCCGGTGTGCGGTAATGCTGCAGAATCAGGTCATTATACTGCTTCCGTATCTGTGCCTTCTCCTCCCGCTCTTTTGTCATATCATGAAATCCGGCATAGATGCGTTTTTCTCCGTTGGCGCTCTTGACCAGGGACAGGGTATTCTTCACCCATACATAATTCCCGCCGCCTGTTTTTAAACGGTACACAATCTCACAGGGACCATCCCCTGCAGCCATATACTCCTCCATCCGCCGATTCACAAATGCCCTGTCATCAGGGTGCACACCGGCCATGGCATCCTTTTTGTAGATTGCCCAGGCCTCCTCCTTGGTCATCTTTGTCATCTCAGCAAAGCCTTCCGACAGAAATTCCGGTATCATTCTGCCGTCCGGCTCATACCTTACCACTGCTACGCCTCCGGGCAGGTATTTCAGCACATTCTGGAAATACTGCTCCAGCCTCTCTTTCTCACTCTGGGTCCTCATTTCCTCTGTAACATCTCTCACGTACTTGATATACGCCGGGATGCCGTTCCAGTCTGTCTCCCGGAAACGGATACTGTAACAGCGGTCATTCTCCGGGTCCATCATGCGGTGTTCTTCCCCGTCCGGCCGATGCTCTTTCTGGGTACAGAACTCACAGGGCCTGTCTTTTCCGTACATGGCTTTGTAGCATTTCTGTCCCAGACATTTTTTTCCTTTCTGAAACAGAAGCTTGGACTCATTGGCATAGAGCAAGTCATAATTGTCCTTTCCAATCACATAGATTCCGTCTGCCGTATCATTGGCAATGCTCTGGAACAGTCTCGCCTCCGCAGACATGCCGGTGAACACGGCGTAGAACCGCATAGATTCTGAGCAGGCGTCCATTCTCCTGCCTCTTAAATGGACCCAGACAAGTCCCCCGTCTCTGTGCCTGATTCGGTAAGACACATCCAGCACCTTGCCGGTTTCCAGGGAAACCCGCATGGCTGACAGCACACGATCCCTGTCCGGCTCATGGATCAGCCGGAACGCGTCATACTGTTCCAGCTCCCCTCTGGTATGGCCTGAGAGTGTCATAACACCGTCTGATATAAAAATCGGAGTGATACGTTCCCCCTCGATACGATAGCTGGCGATTCCTCCCGGAATGGAGTTCACCAGATGGTCCATCTCAAGCTGTGTCTCCTTCAGATCAGATATGTTGTGGAACACACAGTGGAGGAGCGGACAGCCCTTATCTTCCCCGATCCATTTTACATGAGCACGCACCCAGACAATATGTCCGTCTCTGTGCTGCTTGCGGAACTCAAATACCAGCACTTTATGGGTGCGAATGACCTCCTGTACCTTCTCGATGACCATCTCTGTATCTTCCCAGTATGTCATCTCCACAGCGTCCCGCTTAACAAGCTCGCGGTATTCCTCTACCGTATACCCGGAAAGCTCCGGAACACCGTCTGAAAAATAGATTGTCTCGAAGATATCAGATATTCTGTAAATGGCTACGCCGCCGGAAATGGCATTGACAATATCCTGTACCTTATCCTTTTCCGCTATCAGCTCCTTTTCCATCTGCACCTGTCCGCTCACATCCCTGTAGACTGCATAGAGCAGCTTTGTCCTGTCCGTCTGGGATTTTACAGATGCCTGCAGATGGATCCAGCCGTATTCCGCCTTCCTGTCGTTCCAGACCCGGTAAGTGTGCTCCATGGTACCGCTGGCCTTGATCGTTTTCTGGATCTTTTCCCGGAGAGCACCGCAGTCGTCAGGGTGCACTCCCATGTATTCCGTCTTTTCCTCCACATTTCTGATGTGTTCTTCCGAATACCCCATGATCTCATAGAAAGCAGGGTTGTGGAAGACAGGCCGAATCCCGGTTCCGTCATAGCGGTATACACAAAGCCCGCAGGGGATACTGCTGAATGTGTCCTGAAGCTCTTTTTTCAGGATAGCTGACTGCTCTTCTTCCCGTTTTCTGTCCGTGATGTCCTGTATATATTCAATATGCGCGGCATTCCCGTTCCAGTCTATGATCTTGCCGCTGAGCTGATAGATTCTGCCATTGGCAGGATGGCGGTATTCGCGGAACAGCAATTCAGGTCCGCTGATCTCCTCCCTGCGGCAAAACGCGCACGGCCTGTCAAAACCGGCCACCTGATAACAATACTTTTCCTCCGGATCCGCACCCGACATAAATGTCTCCCATGCCAGCCGGTTGGCGTACAGTATCTCGTATGTATCCGCTGAACTGACACAGACCGCTATCGGTGCATTGTCCATCAGTGCTTTCACCTGATCCGCCAAAAGAGAAACTTCCCGTATCATGACTTACCCTCCCTTACACAATTCTCCATAAAAACACTTTCCGTAATTTTGATTAAGGTGTAAGGGAAAAACAACATTAGAGATTTAAAACAAGATATGTCGACAAAAGCAGGAAAATAAATGCGGACCAGCAAAAAACATCGGGTGTTTTTTGACTGATCCTCTGCCAGGGCCGACCCTGCGCTTCATAATGTACTGCCCCGAGAGCAGCCCGCTGTACAGCCTTTCGGATTAACAGCAGCTATTTTCCACACCTGTTGTTCACGCGTTGTGCGCCCCGTAACAGCCGCACTGCTTTACAGAAATGGTTTGATCCTTTGATGTTCAAACTTCTTACTTTTTAACAATATTTTTGAATTGGTCAGAATATTATATTTTTTTCTACTTATTTCTTTTAATTTTAACACAGGGAGTATAAATGTGCAATCGTTTTGAGAAAGTTCCCTCCCCTTCCTGCAGAATACCCGGTGAAAGAAAAAAACGACCGGGCAGAAAAAAATTCCGCCCGGCCGGCCTTTAAAAATCAATCCCACTCTGATGCGAACCTGTCATGCACGGCTCTCATTGCCGTCTCCGCCTCGGATTCCTTTATCACCGCTGTTATACGGATCTCAGAGGTGGTCACCATATCTGTATTGATCCCCGCGTTTGAAAGTGCCTCGAACATTTTTGCGGCCACTCCGGGGTTGGAGCTGACGCCTGCGCCTACCACGGAGACCTTTGCCACATCCTCCTCACAGCTCACATTGGCATTTCCGATCACGTCGCTGTATTTCTTAAGAAGGTCCAGAGTCATCATCATATCCGGTCTTGCCACGGTAAAGGTCAGAGTCTTGGTGCCGTCCTTTTCCAGGGACTGGATCATGACATCAATGTTCACCCCGTTTTTTGCCATCAGGTTCAGAAGCTTAAATGTACTCTCCGGGTTATCCTTCATACCCGAAACTGCGATCTTCGCTATATTTTTGTCCACGGCTACGCCGCTTATCAGCATTTTCTCCATCTTTGTGGTCTCCTTTACAACTGTTCCTTCCTCTTCGCTCATACTGGATCTCACCACCAGGTTTACATCGTACCGCCTTGCCATCTCCACACAGCGGCTGTGCAGCACTTTGGCTCCCAGGGACGCAAATTCCAGCATTTCCTCATACGTCACCTCCGGCATCTTTCTGGCCTTTGGTACAATGCGCGGGTCAGCCGTATATACGCCGTCCACGTCTGTATAGATCTCACACAGATCCGCGTTCAGAGCTGCCGCCAGAGCTACGGCTGTGGTATCCGATCCGCCTCTTCCCAGGGTGGTCACATCATCGTATTTGTTGATGCCCTGGAACCCGGTCACCACAACGATCTTGTTGGAATCCAGCTCTTTTGTGATCCTCTCGGAGTCGATTCTTTTCAACTTCGCGTTCTGATACGCAGAGGTGGTATGCATGGGTACCTGCCACGCGTTCAGGGAAATGGCTGTCACTCCCATCTGAATCATTGTCATAGCCATGAGAGATACAGACACCTGCTCCCCTGTGGCAAGAAGCATATCCATCTCCCGTCTGGAGGGCATACTGCTGATCTCTCCTGCCTGGGCAAGCAGGCGGTCCGTGGTCTTTCCCATTGCAGAGAGGACCACTACCACCTGGTTTCCCTCTTTCCATTTCTTTATACAGCGCTCTGCCATATTTCTGATCTTATCCAGATCCGCCACTGAGCTGCCGCCGAATTTCATTACTACAAGCATGCTGTTCTCCTATTCCTTCCGTACTTTAAATAACGCCGGACGGACACTTCCCCATCCGCCGGACAAAAATCATGTATTATTATACCACTAACCCTGCGTGTTTGCGACATTTTATATGTAAATATCCCAAAAATTGGTGCAGCACAATACGGTTCATTCATGATTCGGAAAGCTCCGAAGTCTCAGATACGCCGTAAAGCAAGGGTTCACTTTCTGCTCATCCGTAAAATGAGCAGAAAATATGAGCTGCCTATTCTTGTTTACCTGCAAAACCGAAAGAACTCTTTCTAATTATCTGTAAATCAAGCAGAAATCTTGGCCTGATTCTGCTGATTTACCTACAAAATCTAGTCAGCCCTCTTTACTTGTCTGTAAATCATTCAAAAACCTTGGCCTGATTCTGCTGTTTTACCTACAAAATCCAGTCAGCCCTCTCTTATTGTCTGTAAATCATTCAAAAACCTTGGCCTGATTCTGCTGTTTTACCTACAAAATCCAGTCAGCCCTCTCTTATTGTCTGTAAATCATGCAAAAATCTTGGCCTGATTCTGCTGTTTTACCTACAAAATCCAGTCAGCCCTCTCTTATTGTCTGTAAATCATGCAAAAATCTTGGCCTGATTCTGCTGATTTACCTACAAAATCCAGTAAACTCCCTCTAATCATCTGTAAATCAAGCAAAAATCTTGGCCCGAATCTTCCGGATTACCTACGAATGCCAAGGTTCTCCTCAAACTAATCTGTAAAACAGTAAAAATCGACGAGGGCCCTTTGTAACTATCTGAAAAACAAAGGAAATCCACAGTGATCATATGCGTCTGTCTTGTCGTCCATCAAACTGAAATATTGAACAGCAAAATTGCCTGGCACCATTGGTCCTGCTTCTGTCCTTATCATCAAAGTCGCCTGTCATAATATAAAAGTGCAGACAATTCCAGAATATTGCGGAAAGCCACATACAGTACAGCGATAGTCATGACCCGGTTCAGCGTAAAGGTCATCTGCACATGGGAATGGAGCGTCACCATATCCACGACCGCCAATAATAAGAGCAGAATATAGTGGGAACAATTGGCAGTGCGGTTCGCTTTGTTCTGTACTGCCTCCCAGCGCTCATCGCCTCTGTACTCCATATGTTTCTTCGCCTTCCAGATATAGAGAAACAGTGTCGCCGCTGTGCCGATCAAAAGAAAAAGCAGGATAATTATCTGGTCATTCATTGTATCACTCCCCCTTATACTCAAAAACTTCATTGATGGAAACCTGAAAAACCTCTGCGATTTTGAAAGCCAGTTCCAGGGACGGCGTATATTTATACTTCTCTATGGATATGACCGCCTGCCGCGAGATTCCCACTCTGTCAGCCAAATCAGCCTGGGTCCAGTCGCGCTCTGCTCTCAAAACCTTGATCCGATTCTTTATCAAGGTATTACCTCCTTACAAAATGTAACCTGTTGATTACATTTATAATGTAACGTATTCATTACATTTTGTCAAGAACTAAATACGAAAATAGGGAGCCGGGCGATATAGCCGCCCGGCTCCATAAACTTTCTCATCCGTATTCGGTTCTCCCAATCGTCGTTATCCGTCAGGACTATGCCTCTATCCGCAGATTCTGCACATATATACACCCACTTCATCCCCGGCACATTTAGAAGTCCGGATGCCGGAAACCTGCTTTTTCTTTTGTCAGATGTCCGTAAAAAACTGTCTTTATTTTACACTGTTGAGCATTGCATGTATATTCTCTTTCGGCGTATCCCCTCCCAGCGCGCATCCCGGCCCCAGTATAAACCCGGTGGCGTTCTTTCCTCCGGTGATTCCAAGAATCCGCTCCGCCGCTGCTTTCACTTCCTGCTGCGTACCGCCTGAAAGCAGTACGGGATTTATCTGACCAAGCAGTGCACACTTTCCTTCTGCCGCTCTGACTGCTGCCTCCAGGTCTGTTTTCTGGTCTATCTCCAGCACATCCGCCCCCAGACTGCACATCTTATCTATGATCTTTGTGGCGTTGCCGCAGATGTGAAGGGAAATCAGGCCGCCTTTTCTGTGGACCGCTTCTATCACCTGTTTTTCATAAGGCATGGCAAAAGTTTCATACATGGCGGGTGAGATCACATCCGGCCCTGCAGTGCTGTCACCCATGGAAGTCATGGGAACCCCCAGCAGGAGCAGTCTCTCATGGTAGGCAATACACGCCCGGGTACAAAAATCCAGCAGTCTGCGGATGTCCTCCTCCGCGTCCTCATCCATCAGATCCTCCAGCAGCCGGTCCATGCCGTAGAGCTGAGAAGCCAGGCTGAAGGGGCCCTGGTCCCCGCGCCCGATCAGAAACACCTCCCTGCCGAAATGCTTCACCAGCCGCTCCACAGTCAGAAGCTGAGCTTTCAGAAGCGGACTTTCCCAGAAATCATCCGGCATCTCCAGATTCCTCACATCTTCCAAACGCTTTATTGCTGTGGTATGCGCCACCGGTGCCCCTTTTTTCCTGTAAATCACGCCGCATCCAAGGGCCTGCGCAAGCGCTGCTGTCCCATTTTCAACCAGAAGCATATCGTGTCCGAACTCTTCCCACATACTTATCTGCATTCGGGCCATTATACTGTCATCCAGCACAAACTCTCCAAAATCCATGCCTGACTCTTCTGCGCACATCAGAAAATTATGCAGGTCTGTGGGCATTCTGTCCACGTCCTGAAACTGAATGGCAGCCAGACACCTTTCATATGAATTCATATATTCTTTCATATGGATTATTCCTGTCCTTTCCGTATCTCTTCTATTTTCAGCACCAGAAGTCCGCCCCTACTGGTTTTGTCTCTCCTGATGAGCCATTTATGTTCAGACAGATTTATCCCGTTTTCCACAAATTCTGCCTCATCCCCCTGCGCTTCTCCGAACAGAATCGATACCCGGCAGCGGCTTTCCGGCTGCAGTATCTGTGACAGATCCAGCCTGATCCATACATCTTTCTCCTCGTCAGGGTTGGCGGCGATCAAAAGCACTTCATTTTCCTCCCTGTAACAATAAGGAATGGGCAGTATCTCCTCCGCGTCGTAATCCACAGGGCAGAAACGGTCTGTTTTCTCCCCCATTTTCCCGGGCCGTATGAGATGGGGATGTGCTCTGCGGATCTGTATGATACGCTTCATATCTTCCAGCATTGCTGTTTTTTCCGGATTCTTCAACTGTTCCCAGTCTATCCAGCTTCCGTACAGCCAGCGGCCTTTTCCCGGTTCTCCCTCACCATATAAACCGGGAGCGAGCTGCGGCAGGGGACGGTAGTCTGCATTAAACTCCTCCCCGGACATGAACACCGGAATCGCCGGGGCCAGAAGTGTTGTGTATCCGGCCAGATAGCGGCTTCCCTTTGCCGCATACGGGCTCTCCTCCTCCGGAAAACCGACCCATCCGTCATCGTGACAGCTAAGCTGAACAGATAAAAATTGTCCGTCCTGAATCCTGTATGGAAAATATACCGTCAGTTTATTTTTGGCTTTTGTATACTCCACTGTGTAGTCCACTTCCAGAACACCTTCCCGACTGCTGTTCCAGACCTGACCGGCCTTATTTATCACCTGAATGTTTTGAATACGCTTTTCATCGTGGATGTTCTCCACACGCAGCCTGCCCTTCTGGATACGATAGGATGCACAGCCGTCTGCGCACACAATTTTCTCTGTGACATCCCCCTCAAAGATCACTTCCGGCACTTTGCTCTTTCCGAACCAGGAGCTGTCCCTGCTGTCCTGTATGGTTCCGTCTTCATAAAAAATCTTCACTTTCCAGCGCTCATTGGCCCTTATCTGCCTGTCCCTGCAGTAGCCTGCTGCGTCGTGCAGCATTCTGAAAGAATGGTTCAGGCCATGATTGTGGCTTACGGCTTCCCCGTGTTGCAGGATGTCTGTCACACCGGGAATCGCAGGCCCTGTCTCTGCAATGATCACTATTTTCTTTCCCATATCAGCCGCTTTTCTGCGGATCAAAGCCCAGAGATCATTCCGATAATGGGCAACATCCAGCCGGTATCCGTCAATCCCGAATTCCTTTATGTACCACAGCCATGTATCCACCCACCATGCATCCAAATCTGCGTGTCCGCCGTACCAGTCAAAATCACGCATCCCCCAGGAACCTCCCAGAAACCAGTCAGGGTGTTCTTTTACAAGCGGGCTGTCCTCCATGACGCCATGGGTTATTACATCCAGAAAAATTTTGATTCCGCGGCTATGGGCACTCTCTACGAAATGCCTGAACTCCGCCTCTGTCCCCAGACTCGGGTCGATGCAGTCCGGACGGATACACGCATATTCTGTCCAGATATTATAAAAATGGCTTTTGTCGCAGAGCTGATGGCCGGTAAGCCAGACAGCATTAATCCCCAGCTCCTCCAGATACGGCAGCTTCTCTTCCATGGAAGCAAAGGTGCCCGACTCCGGACCATTCGGTGAAGTAAAGCTTTTTGTTGCAATTTCATAGATAATAAGCCGTTCCAGATACTCCGGCGCGTCTATGATCTCATAATCCATAAGAATTTCCCTCTCTTTCACAATAACAGTTACCGTTCACTCCGTCCCCGGCTGTACGCTTCGACATGCTCTCATCCTTTGACGGAACCTGCCACCATACTCTCTGCAATCTGCTCCTGCAGAATCACATAGACAATCACTGTGGGCAGGATACACATCACGAGCGCCGCAAACATTGAGGAATAATTGAAGCTGAACGTAGATGTAAAATACTTGATCGTCAGCGGAAGTGTCCTGTTCTTTTCACTGGAAGTAAGCAGCATGGCATACATAAATTCATTCCATGAAAAAATAAAGGTAAGGATCGCGGAGCTTGCCATGGCAGATTTACTAAGGGGCAGCATAATCTTGGTAAATGTTTTTAAGAATCCCGCCCCATCCATATAAGCCGCCTCCTCCAGTTCCTTGGGAACTGACATGAAAAAGTTCTTCATCAGGAACAGGCTGAGCGCCATGCCGAATCCGGTATAAATAAGGATAAGTCCTGCCTTCGTATCGTACAGCCCAAGCTTATTGATAACAAAATAAACCGGCTGCACCATGGCATTGGAGGGAATCAGCATGGAAGAGATCAGCAGCATAAAGATTATCTTCTTCCCTTTAAAATCGGTTCTCGCCAGCACATATCCTGCCATGGAGTAAAGCACCACTGCCAGCACCGTACTGATCCCGGCCACAAACAGGGAGGTGAAAAACCGTGAGATAATGTCCACCTTCTCCAATGCGATCCTGTATCCGTCTGTATAAAATGAAGTCGGCAGAGAAAAGCTGGAGGAAAGGATCTGACTGTTTGTCTTAAAGGAAGACAGCAGCACCCATAAAAAAGGAAACAGGGAAATGATGATCACGATCCCCATAATAAAGTAATCAAATACCCGCTGTCCTGTCTGTTTTTTTACTTTCATACCTCTCCACCTCTCAATCTACACTGTCCATACGAAACAGTTTGTTGCAGAACAACATAACAAGGATACCCAGGACCAGAAGGAGTATTCCAAGTGTATTGGCATAGCCATACTGATTACTCTGAATAATCTTGTTCACCATCATGACAGATATGGTCATACTGGAATCTCCGGGACCTCCGTTTGTAGTCATATAGATGGACTCAAATTCCTTGAACACCGATGTGACCGCCACAATAGCTCCTGTTCCGATTGCTCTTCTGAGCAGCGGTAGGTATATAAAACAGTCTACCTGCCTTGCCGTTGCCCCGTCAATCCTGGCGGCGTCCTCTATTTCCGAAGAAATAGAGCTGAGTTCCGCCAGGACGATCAGGGTGATAACTGCCGCATACCAGAGCCAGATATTGGTAACACTTAAAAATGCTGTTTGGGAATCCACCAGCCAGTTTCTGGTCAGATGTTCCAGTCCTACACTTTTTAACAGCATATTCAGGATTCCCATATCCGGCTTATAGATAAATACAAACATCAGCGCCAGTGCGGACCTGGAGATTATGTTGGGAAGCATGAATACGGATCTGGTAAATCTCCAGCCTCTCCTCTTTCTTTTCAGCACCAGCGCCACTAACACACCGAAAGGAACATGCACCGCCACAGCCAGCAATGCCCAGAACAGGGTATGCCAAAGGGCCGCATGAAATACAGAATCCTTGAAAATCTTGATATAGTTCTCCAGACCGATGAAACGCATACTCTGCATCCCGTCCCATTTGGTAAAGCTGGACACCAGAGCCAGAACCATTGGCCCAAGATAAACCAAAGCAAACATCACCAGTGTAGGAGCCAAAAAAATAACAATCCAGACTTTGTTTTTCTGTTTCATCCCAATCACCCTCTGCCTATTCTATATCTTGTTTATACTGTGCGGCTCCTTCATTCATCATCTGGATAAACTCATCCACCGTGATACTTCCTGACACCAGATTGGGAATTTCCCTTCCGAATACATCGTTCTGAGAAACAGGATCCCACTTTGTCTGGTAACTCGGCAGCACAATACTCACATCTGAGGAGGCATCCACACAATTTTTCATAGGGGGAATCATCTTGTCATATTCGTCCTGTGGGAAATCCACTACAGAAGACAGTTCCCCTGCCTCAACCGCTCTCTTGGTACTGTATACAGGTTTTGTATAAAATTTCATAAATTCAACAGCACCGTCAATGACATCCTGTCCGTGATCTGTGGTAATACACCAGCTTGACTGCTCCATAGAACCGATCATCACATCCCCGGGGTACTTTGCATAGCCTACTTTATCTGCGAATCCCTCGGAGGCATAATCCGGGTCCGTAAGGCTTGACATCATCCAGGGACCATTGGCTATCATAGCTGTATTACCGCTGAAGAAATTATTGGCAGCCAGGGCATAGGTTCCGCCTACTGCGTCGGATGTGGTGTAATCAAACTGCTTTTTCAGAACTTCCACTGCCTCTTTAAATTCCGGGGTATCAAAATTATCCGGGAACTGCTGTGCCATAAACTTCTGTCCTTCCTCTGTTCCTCCCAGATAAGCAGTGGCAAGAAGCATCGGACACCAGGCTGTCTCCGTTGTGTGGAGGGACAGTGCCGGTATGCCCGCCTCTTTTAACTTATCGCATGCCTTCCAGAAATCATCCCAGGTCTCAGGGAATGTCTCAATACCCGCCTGCTCAAATAACTCCTTATTATAGTAAAATCCTGAAAGCTGAAGGCCGGCACTGGGAATCAGATACATTTTACCGTCTTCTCTGGTAAACGCTTCAATCCCCTGAGGCATCAGCTGGCCCTTCCATTCCGGGTCTGCTTCCAGATAAGGTGCCACATCCACCAGCCTGTCATTTTCCACAAGCAAATCATAAAAGGCAGGTTCCGGACCGACCTGGATCAGCGCCGGAAGTGAGTTCGAGGCATTCAGCATTTTCAGTTTTGAGCGGTAATCATCTGAAGCACCAGCCAAATATTCCACCTCCATCTGATATTTTCCTTTGTATTCCCGGTTAAAATCTTCTACCACCTCTTTCATCTGAATATCCATGGCGTCATTTGCACCCGTTGTGATAATTATGGGGATTTTCACCTCCCCTTCACTCTCGCCTGCTGCCTGGCTTTCAGAGGCTGCCCCTTTACTATCCCCGGTCTTTTCGGCAGTGTCTTTCCCGTTTCCTCCTCCGCATCCGGCCAGCATAAATGCAGTTGCCAGACTTAAAATCCTCATAATATTTTTCCTTTTCATTAACAGGAACCCCCTTTTCTTTTGGTGACTGTATTATAACAGGCTCTGTGTTTCAACATATACAAAAAATTATAGCTGTATTGTTGTTTTTTATACATATGAAAGACAGCAGCGGACATCTACAGCAACCCCCTCCGACAGTTCGTCCGTTTATACCAAAAAAGGCGCGGGACAATCGGCATTTTGTCCTACGCCTTTTTTACCTGATTTATCTGCGGTACCCCGCATATTATCCCGCATCGGCATCTGCTGCCATAGGAATCCTGATGGTACAGACTGTCCCTGTCTCTTCAAAACTTTCATAATGGATCTGAAAACAACTTCCATACCGCAGACAAAGCCTGCACACCACATTGGATATGCCGTATCCCCCTTTCTTCTGAGGAAATGCCTGTTTTATATCCTCCATGCCCTGGTACTGCATATGGTTAAGCTTCTCCAGGATATCCGGCTCCATGACGCTGCCGTTGTTGCTGACCTGCAGAACCATAAAACCATCCGCGGCCTTTACATCCACTTTGATTCTTCCGCCTTTGTCCATGTCAGCGAATCCGTATTTGATACAGTTTTCTACCACCGGCTGCAGGATGATCTTGGGAATCTTCACCTGCAGAATGGACTCCTCCACTTCTATCTCATACTGAAACAGATTCTCATTTCTTATCTGTTCTATATTCAGATAACATTTCACATGCTCCAGCTCATCTTTAAGGGAAACATCATTTTCACCCTTGCTGATACTGATCCTCAGCATCCGGGACAGCGACTGGATCAGTTTCACCATCGTCTCGTCGCCATCCATCCTGGCAAGCATATGTACATTATCCAGTGTGTTATACAGAAAATGAGGATTGATCTGATAGACCAGTGAATTATATTCGTTGATGCGGATTTCCTCCTGTTCCTTTTTCACTTCTTCCATCAAACTGCCTATGTGCTTGAGCATTTTGTTATAGGAAACCGCCACATGGTCCAGCTCTGTATTGGTGCTGATCTGTATTTCCTGATTCAGGCTCTCCCCGTCAAAATGGCTCATGATCCGGCTGATGCCCGAAATCGCTTTTCGGAAGGGATGTGATACAAAGGCAGACATAATGACACAGACAATAACAGAAATCAGCATGGTCAGGCCAAGACTTTTCAAAAAATTTCTCGCCGGAGCCTGCACCACAGATTCCGGTACAACGGAAAGAAAGATAAATTCTCCATCCTTATCTGTATTGGCAAAACAAATCCTGCTGTCTGCCGCAAAATGAACCACCTCACCGGCTTCATCCGGCAGTTCTTCCCCGGCTTTCCTCAAAATTTCCCGGCTGATCTCTTCTTCCTGCTCTTCCCCTCCCGTCCGGCAGCAAATCTCACCGTCCATGGTGACCATGGCATAGACTGCAGGTGTATGCTGATTCACATCAAAGAAAATATTGTCGTAAAAATCCTGGTTCAGCTTGACGATCAGAACTCCGGGGCTTACATTCTGCTCCATGTGCCGTATATTCCGGACCAGAAAAATGCCTGAATCTTCCTGTCCGTTCCGGTTAATCGTACTGTACATTATCTTTGTCAGGGAATAGTTATCCTTAAGCGCTTCACTTAATTCCTCTGACAGGATATCCTCCGGATTTACATTTTCTATCACTTTATTGGAGAAGTATTCATTTCCTTTATTGTCAATAAATATCCCATATTCCGTATACTGATTATTGGGATACCAGAGGCTTCTGTTGACGTATGCCTTATCCTGGGGCAGCAGTTCTTTCCTCTCCAGGGATTTCTGGATATAGGAATTTGTAATATAGCTTCTGGTCAGCTCATCAAATCCCTGCTCCATCATCTGGTAATTGCCAATCATCTTGCTGTTGCTGTGGGAATAGTTCTCCAGATTCAATTCTGTCACGTTTCTGTTTATGGAGCCTGCCAGGACAACCCCCATAATACCCAGAGGAAGGATTGCAGCCAGAATGGTAAAGACCACCAGCTTTTTGCGTATACCGTAAAATTGTTTACTGTTCTTCATACTTTTCTTTCCTGTACTCTGTCGGCAGACACCCTACATGCTTCTTGAACTGCTGTGTAAAATATGATGGGTTGGGTATCCCCACCTTCTCACAAATTTCCGTTATTGTATCGTCTGTAGTTTTTAACAGACTTTTCGCCAGCTTCATCCTCTCTTCCAGCAGATACTGTTTAAAAGACCTCTGCATTCCCTGCCCGAAAAGCCGGCCGAAATATACGGGGTTTAGATGCACCTCCCTTGCCGCCATGCCTACACTCAAAAACTCATCATTCAGATGTTCCTGCACGTAGCAGACGGCCTGGCTGATATAAGTCCTGGCATGGCTGCGAATCTGATCCAGTTCTCTTAGATCCCTCTTCTTCTCATTCGTCTGCTCCAGGTTTTCAACTGCCTGTACATATACTTCTTTTAATCCTTTTATAGCTCTGCTCAGTCCGGATATGCCATACCGAAAATCCACCGAGAATTTTTGTCTCAGCATCTCCAGTTCTCTCTCCAGGACCGGAAGTACCAGGTATTCTTCCCCGGAAGCTGCAAATATGATGATCCTGTACCCGCTTTCATTCTGAAAATAAAAATACTGATAGGCATCCCCCAGGTCACTTTCCAAAAAACCGGCAATCTCCTCCTGTGTTGCCGCCTGCATATATTTCCCGTCCTGTGTTCTGACAAAATCAATACAGACAGCCCGATAAAATAGGGCATCCCAATCCTTTCCCCCAAAACGCGCCAATGCCTCCTGCAGTTCCTCCTCATCTATCTGATCCCCGCTGAACTTTCCCACCATATAATTTTCAAAGACTTTTCTGTTATTCTCTATGAAATGTTCATAGTCCTGTAGGATCTTCCTGCTCTTTCTGCTCTGCCGTATGGCGTTCGCAGCACTCAAAACAGCTTCCTCCAGTTTACTGTCCTCAATGGGTTTCAGAAGATATGTAAACGCCCCCAGTTCACATGCCCTCTGCGCATATTCAAAATCCCGGTATGCACTGATGACGATCCATAAACATTTCTTCTCCGCCCGCCTGTCCACCTCCTGGATCAGGTCCAGGCCTGACATCTGTTTCATACGGATGTCTGTTATGACAATGTCCGGCCGTTTTTCCAAAATTTCATCCACGGCCTTCCTGGGATTTCGTGATGTGCCTGCCACCACTGCCCCCATTTTATCCCAGGAATAGGTAGTCTCCAACCCTTTTAAAATGATTGCCTCATCATCCACCAAAAAAATCTTGATCTTCTCCATTTTTCCGCCCCGCATCTTTTCGTATTTCATGGTAAGTTTTTCTTCCTGCTAAGAGGAATGTGCATTGTATAATGAATTTATTATACCGCGGAAAATGGGGTTTTGGTAGTCTTTAATCGCTGTTGGGAATTTTTAGAATTTATGACAGAGTTGTGCTGTGGCTTTGATATAAGAATTGTTCGGCAGGTGCGGTTTTGGCAGAGACAGAAGTCACTGCTACGCCGGGATTGGCGCTGTGTCGGAATTGCTGTTGCACCGGAATTGGTACAGCAATGTTTGCCCGGACCTATACCACACTTTAGTTTTCGTATAGGGCTGCTATATCATGCACTCTGCGTTTCATCTCCTCACGGATATGTAACGGCTCTAAACACTCGCATTTATCTCCGAAACTCATGAGAATATTATAATAATACTCATTTTCTATGAAAGGAAAGCTGACAATGTAATACGCATCACCGTCCGGCGAAAAATGTTCATACGTGCAAAAATCAAGTACCCTGTCCATGACAGATTTGTGGATGCGGATCTTAATTTCTGTCTGCATGGTTTCCAGGATTTCCGCAAAGCCTATAAAGGGTTTTTCATAATCCCGTGGTGTGAAAATTTTCTCCTGCATCTGCAGGTTCGACATACGGGATAATCTGAATAAGCGAAAATCATTTCTTGCATGGCAATACCCCTGTAAATACCAATGACTGCTTTTCAGTACAAGCTGATAAGGCTCAACGCTCCGTACGGTTTTATTCCCGTGGTGGGCTATATATTCAAATGAAAGCAGTTTACTCTCCTGCATTGCTGCTTTGATCTTTTCTAAATATGGCTGTATGTCGCTTTTTCCCATCCAGGGACTTAAATCTATACATATTTGATTTACTTTCAATTCAATTTCTTTTGCTCTGTCAGCGGGTATAAAGCTCTTGACTTTCGCAAGTGCGTGTACCAGCTCATCTCCCCGTACCATGTTTGAAAGGCTTGCAAGCCCCATCAGGAGAGCGGAAAGGTCCGCAACAGAAAAAACTTTTTTATCGATCTTGTATCCCTCCATGATTTCAAAACCACCGCCCACTCCCGGTGCCCCGCGAACAGGAATCCCCGCCATGTTGATTGCATCTATATCGCGGTAGATTGTGCGGAGTGAGACTTCAAACATATCTGCCAGCTCCTGTGCACCGATACGTTTTTTATCAAGGAGTATCATAATAATGCTGACCAGTCTGTCTACTTTCATCTGATAGCCGCCTTTCGATTTGGATTGCTGCCATATTGTTGTCAACAATCACATGGTACAATAAGCCTGAAAACAAATCAATAAGTAATGATTCATCCAGTTGAATTGTTACGTGTATACGCTCATTAAAAATCGCTTTGCGATGGGGCAAATGTCAGCACAGTCAATGCGCAGACCTGACTGAACAGTAACATCAATACTAAAATGAAAACGGAGGAAATTTATGTTTACAATCTATGTTTATGTTCTTGATACCTTAGCCGACTGGGAGATTGGGTATGTCACCGCGGAGCTGAAATCCGGCCGATTTTTCAAAGAGGATGCACCGTCTGTATCGCTCAAGACGGTCAGTGATTCAAAAGAGCCTGTCCACACAATGGGCGGCCTGACAATTGTACCGGACTGCCTGGTCGAGGATATTGTGGTGAGCAAGACAAGCGTACTGCTGTTACCCGGTGCAAATACATGGAACGCCCCCAGCCGCGGCGCTATCATGAAAAAAGCAAGCGAATTTCTATCTTTTGGCGCTGCGGTATGTGCAATCTGTGGGGCTACCGCTGCACTTGCCGGCATTGGGGTATTGAATCAGCGCCCGCATACCAGCAATGGACCGGGATTTCTTGAAATGATCTCTCCCGGTTATAATGGGCAAAGTTTTTATATCGACAAGCCCTCCGTATGGGATAACAATCTCATTACCGCAAGTTCCACCGGAGCTTTATTGTGGGCCAGACAAATCATTGCGTATTTAGGTGTTTTTCAAGCAGACACACTGGAAGCCTGGTATGAATATTTTAATACCGGTAAGCCTGAATATTTTTTTGCTCTTATGCAGACTTTGCCGTCAGGCACTGAGAACTGATATATATTTTGTCATAGACAGATTACGGCAGGATTACATATGCCAGGCAAAACAGACATATACGAAAAGAGACATGGCATAAATTGTCATATCTCTTTTTTAAAGACTTACTTTTTCTGTTCTTTTGAGAATTGCTTATAATAATACTCTGCCTTTTCTCTATCCAGCATAAAGTGTCTTTGTAATTTTTCTATTATAATTGTTCTCTCTGTCCGCTCCTCCTCTTTTTCAGCTATAAACGCCCTTATCCCCTGTTCCAAGCCTTTTTCTATCCCCTTCTCGATTCCCTTCTCGATTCCTTCTTTTATTCCTTTTTCTACCCCTTCTTCATAACTGCGCTTTTTCTCATTTTTAATATGGCGTTCCGCATTATACTCTGTCAGTATCACGTCTTTCACCTCTCCTCGCTCTTTCTTCAGGAAATCTGCAAGAATACCTTCCGCAATACATTCCTCCACCGCTCTGTCCACTGCACCCTCTAAATCTTCGGGGTACATTTCCAGATACCGCCGCACCTTTGATACAAAAGAAGCATACTGCCACAACAAGCTGCAGTCTTCCATCAACTGTCTGTTATGTCCTGCATTAATATTCAGAACCGTGGCAACACATTCCAGGCAATAACTGTCCTGCTTCTTTTCAAATGCGTCACTCAGACGGTACTCCCGGCGGTCTGGTTCTTCCTCCGATCCGTTATAAAATACAATATACCGCGGAAGCGGGATTTTGATACGGCTGCCGGAATACAGATCAAGCTCTCTCTTTTCCACATATCCCTGATATACTCTCGCAAAATAGATCAATCCCCGCAGAGGCATATTGGGATTTCTGGTGGATTGGGCTTCATACAGATTCATCACACTGTCGATCAAAAAGGACAGGTCATTCTTTACACCCATATAAATGGCACCCTCAATTGTAGTGATCTCCAAATCCTCCGGATTTTGATAATTGGAATGATTGATGGCATTATAAAGCTTCAGTGCAGCCTTTCTGTTCCCGAAGATCATGCGGAACAGGCTATCCTTGTAATTTCTGTTTACTTGTTTCCTTCTGATGGCTCTGCTTATCTTTCTCCTTCTGTTTCTGTTCATATTTCCTCGTCTTTCCGAAGCAGCCATAAGCCTCAGGAACCTGTAAACATTATAACAGAATTATACCTGCTCCACAACTTGCCGCTTCCGCTGTTTTTTATTCAGTTACTTTTACATAGTGAATTCCGGCAGAGATTGCCGATTGGATTAATATAGAAAATAAATTTTCAGAATATCTGTTAATTGAGTATAACAGAAATAACGCTCTGTTGCAATCGAAATATCTCCCAGCTCAACAAAACAGATTGTTAAATCCATCCGCCCCGGAACTGCGGCAATAAGGACACTGATTCGCAAATACTTTCTTGAATCCCATCCTTCTGCCGCATTTCCCGCAGCACCATCCGTGCGATGCCCACATACACATAACAGGAATGTAAGCCCGATAAAACCGCCCGTAAATATAAAACAGATACCTTTTCCCGTTATTTTTTCCAGATTAGTTCTGATTCTTCTAAGTCTGCCGAAAGTTCTTCAGGACGTTCAATCCTAAACTTACCGTAATACACCTCATCTATCTCATCTGCATTCCCAAGAAAAATCAAATGATCCTCTGTATCCTTCTGTAACAAAGCTCTTAATTCAGACCAGGGTGATTTATAGATATAAAAAAATGTCACATCTTTTTTCTCTCCGTCCCTTTCTAATGGAAAAGAGTTTCTGGCAACACTTCCTTCTAAATTACTGCCGATATATCGTGCATAAAGTTTATCATCAATTTTTTCAACTTTTATACATGTGCTGTCATAAGGAATGAAGAGTTTTGGCGTTACCAGTAAAGCATATGTGCCCAGCATTATGATAAATGCAAGAAAAACAGATACCGCAGAAACCACTGCTTTTTTATTCCGAAACTGTTTCTTTAAATATTTTAATGTCTTTATTTCTGCATCCTGTGCCCCGGACCCTAACGGCAGGATCATATCTTCATTAAGGAGTACCGCCTCCTTTCTGCAGGATTCACAGGATTTTAAATGCTCCTCTACCATATTCTTTGTATCCTCACTCACTACATCATCCAGATACAGAGGAAGCACATCTGTGACCCGGGCCCAGCCAGAACTTTTCCCGAAAAGTAACCCTATTTTCTCAAACGGCAGTTCTCCAAAAACCCTAAGGTTAAATACTTCCTTATAAGGCTCTTTCATATTGTGAAGAAACCGATGAATCAGAAAAGCCCTTTCTTCATCCACAAAATTTTCTTCAAAGGATGCCCCCGGATTTCCTGCATTATCAGGCAGTTCCTCATATGCATACATTTTTTTGCGTTTGCAATATGTGTAATATGTATTCTTCGCAATGGTAAAAAGCCATGCCCGTATATTCTTAGAGCCATCAAAGGTATCTATTGCTTTCAGGGCTTTGACAAATGTCTCCTGTGTGATTTCTTCTGCCATATCTTCACTGGCGGATAAACTGCGTAAATATAAAAAAACATCTTTGAAATAGGATTTATATATCTGCTCAAAGTCCATATCTTTCACCCCCTCCTATTCTATTAACTTCCGTGCCACAGAAACGTTACATTTTTTATTTTCGATTTCTTTTATATTTCGTAACTGAAATAATTCACCGCAAAGGCATTATAGCAGAAAAATATCTTCCGTTACAGAAGTATAATTTTTGTACCCCTTCGACGGTCTGATATTATTAGTATTTCCTGCCTTTTTATAAAATTGACGGACTTAATCCCAACGTGGTAAAATAAGCACATACCGGTTGTCAGGACATATAGGAAAGGAGTATGTTATTATGAAACGAAGTACATTACATGCTATTTCTATAGTAATGCTGCTGCTTTTAATCGTTGCTAATAAATTTATACATGTGAACTCCACTATAGCAGCAGTTTGGATCATACTGGCCCTCATTGTCTTTGCAGTGGGATTTATAAAAGGCAGATTATAAAAGAGGTTCCAGATGAGCGATAAATTAAGAACATTTCATTTAGAAAAATATGAATAGTAGTATATCATTTACCAGGAGCTGCCTTTTCAAAAGGAACAAATATTTTATTCTATGGAGGTATTTATGAAAATCAGAAAAATGGAAATCAGCGATTATGACTCTGTTTACTCCCTCTGGATGTCCTGTCAAGGCATGGGTTTAAACAATATTGATGATGCAGAAGAAGGCATTGAAAGGTTTTTGAAAAGAAATCCAGACACCTGCTTTGTGGCAGAAGAAAACGGCCGGATTGCAGGTATCATCTTGGCGGGAAATGACGGAAGAAGGGGATATATCTATCACACAGCAGTCAGCCCATCGGCACGCCGGAAGGGAATCGGAAGCCAGCTGGTCCGTGCGGCGCTTGACGCACTAAAAAACCTTGGTATTATCAAAGCGGCACTTGTCACTTTTTCCAGGAATGAAGAGGGAAACCATTTCTGGGAAAAACAAGGATTCACTGTGAGAGATGACTTATTATACCGGAACAAAACACTGATAGAAATGACCCGGATTGATACCTGATATCACACCCCTGCGGCCTCTATATCCAAATACAACAGAAACTGTACCTCCTCATCCGCATCTCCATAATACGCATACCGGTTGACAGCGCCCAAATGGGCCCCCTGTTTAAAATAAAACGCAGCTGCCGGGACATTATTATTCTGGCATTCGATTTTAAGCTGGCAGAGCCCCATCCCTTTTGCTTTTGTCATTACCATATCAAACAGTTTTCCTCCGACACCTCTGCGTTTATATGCGGAATCCACACGGATATCCCAGAGAATCCCCAAATCCTCTCTGCCCTCCAGCATATGAAGCTCCGCGCTGTTGCAGCACAGAACAGCTCCGCCCACCGGTTTTTCTCCGTCAAAAGCCATGAAAAAATGCCAGTTTGACAGATCAAACTGCTGATTCCACCTTTTATAATTCGCATGGCCGGAAAAATCTTTTATATATGGGGCTACGGCTCTTTTTATAAAACTGATACCGTCCAGATCTTTTATTACCACCTCATAGATTTCTTCAACCCTTACCTTCATTTCAACTTTATCATAGATGTAAGCATCTGTTTTCTCTATTTCTGTGTAACGAATTTCCTGATCTCGTTCCATATTTTTCCCCCTCACTCTTTACCCTGCAGCATATCTTACCCCAAACCCATAAGCCTGCATCTTTTTCCAGGTCAAGGAAACAGTCCAGCTCTCCCCCTTTATCATGGGAATATCCAGATCATCCATGATAACAGCGTCGCTTCATTTTTCCCCATTTTCCATTCACCAGACTAATATTTACCTATATCTTAACACAAAACAACAGGGATATACAGTATGGTATTCCTTTTGTACAGTGGAAGGCTGAACGGTTACCGACATCCCTCCTTTCATCATCTGCTTCTGGACAAGGACAGAGCAGCCTGATACAATGGGAATATATGAGAAGGAGGGATCCGTATGTGTGGAAAAAAGACCGGTTTCTAAGTTAACTTATAAAAATCGGAGGTAATTATGAAATATACAATTAGGGAAATGTATACGCAGGAGTATCCGCTTCTGGCAGATTTTTTGTATGAATCTATTTTCCAGCGAGAAGGGGACGATCCGTTTCCGAAAACAATCATCCATCAGCCTGAACTGCAAGTCTACATCAAAGATTTCGGGACCGGGAAAGATGATGCCTGCCTGTGCGCAGTGGTTGACAATAAGGTGGTTGGCGCAGTCTGGGTCAGAAATATCCACGGATATGGGGACCTTGATGATGAGACACCTGAATTTGTGATTTCTCTCTATAAAGAATACCGTGGATACGGCATCGGGACAGAACTTATGAGACAGATGCTGGAGTTATTAAGAAAAAAGGGGTATAAAAGAGCTTCCCTGTCCGTGCAAAAAGAAAATTACGCGCTGCGTATGTATCAAAAATGCGGCTTTAAACCCGTCATTGACAAAGAAGAAGAATTCATAATGGAATACCGCTTCTGAGATACCGCATTATAAAAAGGACTGCATATGATTGCCGGTGTGCAGCCCTTTTTTCTGCTTTAGGCAGCGCACATGCCAGTGCACTTAGACTCTCTGTCATCCCGGAACTCATCCATCTTTCACGCAACGTTCATGTAAATATAATAAACGTTAGTGCATGAACAGCGTTTACCGGAACAGCGGATGATATAATATAGACCACATTAACTGTTTTAGCCCATACACAGAATGACCATTCTATCACCCTTAAAACTCGGAAAGGAGATAACGCCAAATGGAAGTAACTTCTTCATTGTTTAACTCACTATTTAGCCTTAGTTTGATTCTTATATTTTGTTTTGTCTTATATCTTGTGATAAAACGAGCTGTTAAAAATGGTATTCTTGAAGCACATGATGAAATCCAAAAAAAGAATGGAAAAACAGAATAAGACTTATGGTATACAAAAAACCGCACCAGAACATTAATCCTTCCGGTGCGGTTTTTGGGAGACTGGATAAATATCGCAGGCCTGTAAAAACAGCCTGATATTCTCTTCTTCCTCTTTTCTTTTACTGCCTGTTCTTCCCAGTCTGTCGCACAGCCCCAGAAGCGCAATCTCATCTGCATCGGTATGATACTTCATTCCCTCAATATCTACAAAGCGAAGTCCTTTCACAACGTACAGAATCTGCATATGATATCGAATCAGCTGTGAAACTTCCTCCACAAACTCCTGATCCTGCACAAACTGTGACAGAAATTTATGTGCCAGAACCGCGCCGGCTTTATCATGGTCATATGCCGTGATCCTGCCTTTTCTTCTTCTGGTCGTTACCGCTTTTCCTATGTCATGAAGGATGGCTGCCCACATAAAAACCAACGGATTTTTGCTCCTGTTTTTTACTTTTGCCGCTTCATCTACAACGAGCATCGTATGATTCCATACATTACCTTCGGGATGGTGTATGGGAGACTGGACAGTATTTTTCAGCTTATGCAGCATATCAAACGGATACTGCTGAAAATCCGGATTCTCATAGATTTCATTTAAATAAATCGATGGCTCTCTATCCCTCATCAAATGGCATTCTATATCAACATAGAGATTCTGCATACTTTTTGTTATATCACTCATGTATTTTCCACCTCTCAGTCAGTATTCCACTGTAATAAATCTTTATTCTATTATCTGAAGAATACGGTTATATCAATCCTTCCGTAAATCCCTCGAACTTCCATCCCCAAAGAACAGTTCACCAAATTTACACACTTCCTCCTCAATTTTATCACAGAATCACGACAATTTCGCCACAATTATCCGATATGCTATAGACATAAACAAAGAGATACCAAATACAATAACAAACACAAAAAAACAAAAAATAAATAAAAAGTTGAGGAGGAATTCTTATGTCAAACTACTACGATTTTAATTCAGATAACAACAGCGAACTGTCCCATTACCCAATCTTTTCCGAAGGCCCGGCATCTTCTCCGAATCCGGATAAAAAGCCGTCCAAACGAAACCGGAACAAAAAGAAAACTCTGGCAAAACGCATTGGCTCCCTGACTCTGAGTGCTGTTCTGTTCGGTTCTGTGGCAGCCGGTTCTTTCCAGGCAGTCAATCATATTTACGCTGCCAATTCACCTGCCGCAGCCGCGAGCGCATCTGCTGGCAGCACAAGTGATACAAAAGCCGGCCTTCTGAAGACCACAGCAGTTTCCGGCGGTTCCGGCAGCAATACGGGAAGCCTGGATGTGTCCGATATTGCAGCGGCAGCCATGCCCTCCATTGTATCAATAACCAATAAATCCGTACAGGAGGTACAGAATTATTTCAGCCAGTTCGGATACGGCGGTTATCCCCAGACTCAGGAGACGGAAAGCCAGGGTTCCGGTATCATCATTGGGAAAAATGACACGGAACTTCTGATTGTAACCAACAATCACGTTGTGGAAAATGCAGACACCCTCTCCGCATGTTTTATTGACAACAATGTACTGGAAGCAAAAGTGAAAGGCACTGATGCGGACAACGATCTGGCCGTTATCGCCGTTCCGCTGGACAGCATTTCCGACGAAACCATGTCCGCCATCGCGGTTGCCAATATCGGCGATTCCGACTCCCTGAAGGTGGGCGAGCAGGTTGTTGCCATCGGCAATGCCCTTGGCTACGGACAGTCCGTCACAACAGGCATTGCAAGCGCTGTGAACCGTGCACTCTCCGGCTCTTCCTCAGAAGCAGGTACCGATGATTCTAACGCTGCCACTTACATCCAGACAGACGCTGCCATCAACCCGGGAAACAGCGGCGGCGCGCTTCTCAATATGAACGGCGAGGTCATTGGCATCAACTCCGCCAAACTGGCTTCCACAGAGGTGGAAGGCATGGGATATGCCATTCCAATGTCAAGGGCATCAGATATCATTGAAAACCTTATGAACAAAACAACACGCGAAAAAGTTGCGGAAGGCGAACAGGGCAGTCTCGGAATCAAAGGTGCCGATGTCACAAGTGAGGCAGAAGAAATCTACGGCCTTCCCAAAGGCGTATATATCTCAGACGTCACCCAAGGCAGCGCAGCAGAGAAAGCAGGCATCACCCCGGGCAGCGTCCTGACTAAATTTGACGGCGAATCCGTCACTGCGATCAGCCAGCTTCAGAATCTGCTCCAGTATTATAAGGCAGGCGAGACCGTGGAGGTAACTCTGCAGGTTCCCGGCCAGAACAACAGCTATGAAGAAAAGACGGTCTCCATCACACTCGGAAGCAGCACAGATACACAGAACAGCCAGGAAAGCAATGCTCCCTCTCCTGCAGGGAATAACTTCCGCTGATACAAATGTCTCATATCATACAAAATGCTCCGGCCGCGGTATTTAAAAACCGCGGCCGGAGCCTCTTTTATCAATCACTGAAAATTTGATATATAGATATACGCATCCTCCAGTGTCACCTTTGCCGGGCTGCAGGGAACATCCGGCTTTTCCGGACTGATCACCCGAACCGTCATCCCATCCTCCTGAATCTGTTTGGATGAAACACGGTATTTCTGTTCCAGAGAGCGCACCTGCGCCTCCTCATTCATCCTGCATATCCACGTATGTCCCTCTGCCCTTGTTAACAGCTCTTTCACAGAACCGCTGTAAAGCATTTTCCCCTTTTTGAGCACCGTCAGCTGGCTGCAGGTGGCCGCCAGATCCTCCACCACATGAGTGGAAAACAAGACGGTTCTCCCCACGGCAAACTCCACCAGTAGATTTCTGATACGGATTCTCTCCTCCGGGTCAAGTCCGGTCGTAGGTTCATCCACAATGAGAAACTCCGGTTCATTTAAAAGCGCCTGAATCAGGCCGACTCTCCGCTTCATTCCGCCGGACAACTGTTTCATTTTCTTCTTCTGGTGCTCCTCCAGACTTGTCTTTTCCAGATAATAATCAAGCCTTTTTTTACACTCATCTTTTGGTATACCGGACAGTCCTCCCAGATATTCCAGGCATTCCCGTACCGTCAGGTTCGGATACAGGGAAAGCTCCTGGGGCAGATACCCGATCTTCTTCTGTATGGAAGGATAATTGCTCTCCCGATACACCAAATGATTCATTAATACATCCCCGGATGTGGGTTTTAACAGTGTTGCCAGCACCCGCATGAGCGTTGTCTTTCCCGCTCCGTTTTCACCCAGAAGTCCGTATACGCCGGAGGGAATTGTAAACGAAACATCATCCAATGCCTTCACATTCTTTTGAAACGCAACGGTTACATTTTCTAATCTAACTGACATATTATCACCTTTTTCCTTTCATTCTCTTCTTACCAAAATGTCTGCCGAAATTTCCGACTGCTCCAATGCAGACAGCTCCCAGGACCAGTGCGGTAATCTTCCCGTAAATCCACCGTAAGTCCCCATCCCCCATTTCCGTCCCTCCAAATGCAAAGATCTGAAGAAAAAGGGGCAGTTTTAAAGCTCCGCTCGATATAAGAAAAAACCAGAGTGCTGCTGCTGCGCCAATGCCCCCCCAAAGGCTCCCGGTTATTTTGGAAATAAGCACCGGAAGTGCTCCGAACAAGACGATACTCGCTGCTGTTGCCGCCATTGCTGTTACAAAATGATAAAGTTCATTCTCCCGTATATATGGCTGCTGTATAAGATAAAATAATCCGTATCCTGCTGCTGCCGTACCGATCAAAAAAACATACTGAACAGCAAATCGTTTGAGAATGGTCAGCCTCTGCTGTTTTCCCGGCTTTATGGCAAGTATTTCCCATCCGCCTCCCGGAATCTCCTGATAGCAGGTATCCGCACACAGGACAAGCGCCAGCAGTGTAACATAAGTATCAATGGTCAGCCCGATTTCGTTTACGCTTGAAATCCCCCTCACAATTGCCAGAATGAGGATGAAAAACAGAGCACATATCATTTTATACGGCGGCAGGCTTATTTTTATTTCTTTCATCCAAATACCCTCCTCTTCTTCCATGTTCTCACGCAGACCCATATAATCACCGCTGCTGCAATGAGAAGCGCAGTCTGGTTCATAAGAGCCAGCGGAGGCGGCGTGGTATCCAAAAACAGTCCCGGAAAGCGGACTATAATAGCCAGAGGCCTTCCGAAATAGCCGTAATTTCCATCCGGCCCGATACTTCCCATATTGGAATAGAGCATATACAGAATCAGAAGCGGTGTTGCCGGCAGCGGATTCTTAAAAAAGAAGGCAGTCAGAGCATACACACAGATGACCATAAGAAGATTGGGAAGGATATACACCGCAGCCGACGCGAATACATCCCACACGGCAACGGGAAACCCCTGTTCCATTCCTCTGTGCATACACAGAAAAGTAAATACCCCGGTCATAACCGTAAGCGGCAGCAAAAGTGCCGTAAAACCGCCCGCTATTTTCCCGGTCACATACTTCCATGCGGAAACAGGCTTTGTGTGAAGCAGTTCATAAGTATTCTTCCTGGTATCCTGAAGGAATAAAAATGCCATCAGTATAGATGAAAAAAACACGAAGAAAAGCCCTGCAAAATCCGTATATTTCTTGGCAAAGTATTCTGAATACCGCATCTGGCTGAATTTTTCATCCATATACGCGTTGACTTCCTCTGCAGTCCCCTGTCTGAGCTCTGCCTCCTGGAAATAATAATCCGCATTGGGATAATCATAATGTTCAATCAGGTAATTCATGATTTCTTCCTGGCTGTACCCCTCTTCCAGAAACATTTTTGTCATCTGATCTGTTTCCTCTTTGCTGATTCCCGAATCCTTATTGAGATCTCTGCAGATATCCGGCATGGCGATCTCAATCTGTTCTTTTTCTGTGGAAGGAAAATATCCATCCATCACATCCGCATCACCTATATGCTCTAATTTTGCCGCCTCCACCTGTGCATCACTTTCCCAGTAATGCAGCTGCAGATAAGGCTGCATGATCTGAAAAACTTCAAAGAATATCAGCAGAATACCTACATAATAGATGGGATTTTTGAAATAATTTTTAAGCTCTCTTTTCATTATTACCTTCATATTGTTTTCCTCCTGTCTTGATCTTATTGTAAAACAGAAATCACAACAAAAAGACAACAAAAAAAAGAACTGCCAAATATGACAGCTCTTTTACGGAGCAAACACACAGGCCGTGTGAGCATTTTTTTCTGCTGACACGGTCACCACCACATATTCTGAATGTCCTCCTGTGCGTATGGGATATCCCCAGCCGCCTATACCGGAACTTACGATCACCTGAAATCCGCCAATCTCTTTCCACCCATAATTCAGCTCTGTAAACCCGGTCAGCTCTCCCACCTGCCCGGTAGGCCAGATCTGTCCCGCATGGGTATGGCCGGAAAGCTGAAGGTCCACACCCGCCTCTGCATTTTCCGAAAGTTCTGTGGGCTGATGGTCCAGAAGGAGCACAAATGTATTGCTGTCTGTCTCCCTGCACAGCTCCTCTATCCCGGTTCTTCCCTTTGGAGAGACCATGCTCCCGACAGAGGCGTCTGTTCTTCCGATGACAGTTAGCTCATCGTTTACGGTATAAACCCGGTCCTTTAGTACAACGATGCCGCTGCTTTCCAGTGTACTGCAAAGCTCCTCCGGTGAATAGGCCGGGATGCCGGTATACGCATTATAGTCATGGTTTCCGAACACATAATACGTGCCATATTCAGCCCCAATATCACCCAGAACTTTTGCCGCGGCTTCCATATCCTTCCTGGATGTATTTTCATCAAATATATCCCCGGTCAGGGCAATCAGATCCGGCTTTTCCCTCTGCATCTTATCGCAGCAGTCTTTTAATTTTCCTATATCCATGGTGGTACCCATATGAAGATCCGAAATCTGGAGAATTTTCAAATCCCGGCTCAGTTGTTTTTCTGTCTCAATCCGGTATTCGGTCCTTCTGATATCATTTATATTAAAATAACCGTATCCCGCGATCAAACCCATCACCAAAAGAGGAATCGCACCGCTTGCATGGAGGAACCCCCATATCTTACGGGCTTTTTCCTTTCGGAACTTTCCTCTGCAGATAAAATAAATGCCATCCATCAAAATACTGAGCACAAAAAAATGAAGGATGATCACAGCTCCCAGCCCATACAGCATCCACCCCTGGGCCACACAGGCAAGTGTTATGAGCAGAGACAGGATCCGCACCGCCTTTTTCTGCTTTCCCAGTCCAAAAAGCCCAAGGAAACGCCTGAAAAAGAAATAGAGGTATGTCCCCACCGGGATATAAACCACCAGAGGAAACAGCAGATAACTCATGGATTCAGCCTCCGATGATCAGCCGTTCAGCTTCTCTGCAAAATCAGCCATGGCCTCTGAAATCTTGATCTGCTGCGGACAGACTGCCTCACAGCTTTTACATCCGATACACGCACCGGGCTGCTTCTCCTTTGGTACCGCCTGCAGAGCCATAGGCGCCAGAAAGCCGCCGCCTGTAAAGCAGTGCTCATTATACAGCTCCAGAAGCATGGGAATGTCCAGCTCCTGAGGACAATGGCTGGTGCAGTAACGGCATGCCGTGCAGGGCAGAGCAATGTGATTTACCATGCTGTCAGCGATCTCAAACAGAACTTTTTTCTCCTGTTCATCCAGAGGCTTATCCGTCTCAAAGGTATGTATATTATCCTGCATCTGCGCAAAATCAGACATGCCGGACAGGATCATCTTCACTTCCGGGATTCCCTGCAGGAACCGGAAAGCCCATGCCGGAACATCCTCATCCGGACGCAGCGCCTTTAACCTGTCACTGTCTTCGGCGGACAGGGAGGCAAGGCGTCCTCCGCGCAGAGGCTCCATTACCCATACCGGAATATGATGGGCATTTAACAGCTCCACTTTGTCTTTTGCATTCTGAAAAGACCAGTCAAGATAATTTAACTGAATCTGGCAGAACTCCATATGCTCTCCGTATGCATCTAAAAAACGCTTCATAACGTCATAACTTCCATGAGCGGAAAAGCCCAGGTGACGGATTCTTCCCTTTTCCTTCTGCTTCATCAGATAGTCGAAAATACCGTATTTCTCATCCAGATACGCGTCAATGTTCATCTCGCACACGTTGTGGAACAGGTAAAAATCAAAGTAGTCCACCTGGCATTTTTCCAACTGTTTTTCAAATATCTCTTCCGCTTTATCCATATTGGAAAGGTCATACCCCGGGAATTTTGTAGCCAGATAATAGGTACTGCGTGGGTATTGATTTAAAATCCTGCCCATAACGGTTTCTGAATTTCCCTCATGATACCCCCAGGCGGTGTCATAATAATTGATGCCGTGTTCCATGGCGTATGCCACCATCTCAGCGGCTGCCGGTTCATCAATCCTGGAATCCTCTCCGTCAATGACAGGAAGACGCATGGCTCCCATTCCAAGCGCAGATAATTCCATATCCTGAAAATTTTTATAAATCATTTTGTACGCTCCCTTCTTCTGTTTATTGTATCTATTTTATATCATTGCTGCACATGACGCAAATACTTATAACGTATGTTTTTCCATAGCTGCCGGTTATGAATAAGCACTCAGCCTGTCTGAACGGCTGCAGTTATAGGGCTGTATCCGTCCGGGATTCTTCTATGCAAAATCCTGCTTTTACATAGGCGCCGCCCAGATCGGCGCTGCCCAGAAGCAGTTTTCCTCCATGCTTCTCGCAGTATAATTTGCTCAGATACATGCCAAGGCCAAAGTGTTTCAGGTCATCTGCCAGATTATCGTGATAGAAGGGTTTCGTGATTGCTTCCGCCTCGGCGTGGAACCCTTCCCCGTCATCCCCCATGGAGATAAACAGCATATTGTCCTTCACTTCCATGGTGATCACAACTATATGGCGGGCATACCGCACGGCATTCCCCAGCAGATTGTCGAACACCTCGCAGATGATAGAAGAATCCCCCCAAAAGTGGTCCGGCATCCCCTCCGCTTTTATGACCGTATGGCACGGTTCCCGGTCTGCCAGGGCCTTTGCTGCCTGTTCCATATACCGAAGCAGAACAGCAGTCTCTATTTTCTCTGCATGCATCTCCCTCTCCTCAATACCGGAGAGCTGTCTCATCTGTTCCACAAAGGCATTCATTCTGTCGATCTGCTGCATTCCTTCCGTCAGCATTTCCTCCATATCCTGCCGGCTTAACTGCTCTGTAGGCAGAAACTCTATAAGTGTTTCCTGGTATCCCCGCAGCACCGCAAGAGGGGAACGGATATCATGGGCAATGACTGCCTTCAGCGTCCGCTCCTGTTCCACTGCGGACCAGAGTTTTTGGTTGTTTTCCCTAAGCTGGGCGCGCATACGGTCAAATTCCCGGCACAGGCTGCCCATCTCATCCTTCTTCCTGTAATCCACAGGAAAATCCAGGTTATTCTCCTGTATTTTCCTGGAGCCTTCTGTCAGTATCTGAAGCGGTTCTTTTATCTTGTCACGATAGAAGCAGAATACCGCGATCACACTGCCGATCATGGGAATGACAAGCATGGTCCAGGTCTCCACGGCATCGCAGATTTCCGTTATGACATGGTCCCTGTGCAGCATATCATTCTGCGCAGGCCTTGTGATCTCAGCGATGTATCCTGTCTTCTCCTCATAATCCGATACTTTGTCCCCGTCCATATAGCCGGCCCAAATCTGCTTCTGCGTCTGTTCCGCCATCCTGACGATTCCCGCAGACAGGAAAAAGGAGATGACAATTGCAAAAGACATATAGAGCACGATAGTTTTTCTGAGCGAAAGATTTCTTATTTTTTCCATCGGTATCCACTTCCCCACACGGTCTCAATATATTCTGTGCCGGTGTACTCTCCTATTTTTCTGCGTATTCTCCGGATCAGCTCTGTGATCACCCTGCTGTCTCCCTCTGCATCATAGCCGCAGACTTTTTCGTAAATTCTCTCCTTGTCAAACACCTGGCCCGGATTCTTGGAAAGGAATTCCACAATGTCGTACTCCAGCTTTGTAAACTCCAGCTCATGGTCATCATAGAGGACTTTTCTGGCGCTGTAGTCTAAAAGCAGGCCCTCCCGGTATCGAAGCTGCGGCCTTTTCCTGTTTCTCTCTTCTCTCTTTATATGCGCCGCGATCCTGGCTTCCAGCTCTTTCAGGCTGAATGGCTTGACAATATAATCATCACCCCCCGAAAGCAGGCCGTTCACCCGGTCCTGCTCCTCCACTCTGGCTGTCAGAAACAGAATGGGACATGAGACAAATTCCCTTATTTTCACACACAGCTCCATTCCATCCATGCGGGGCATATTGATGTCCAGCAAAATCAGGTCCGGGGTATCTTCAATCCTCTTCAATGCCTCCAGACCGTCCTCTGCCAGCAAAATACGGTATCCCCTTAGGCGGAAATAATTCTCCAGCATTTTCAGGAGAGCTTTATCATCATCCACAAACAACAGTTTATACATATATCTTTCCTTTCAGGCTCTATGGGCCACCTGTTTTTAAGACAGGGCCTCGATTATTTTAAAACAGAACGAAAAAAACGGCGCACTTTTTCAAGGTGTGCACCAGCTTTTTTGTATCTGCTTATTGTTCCTTCCATTCAGTTTCCATCTCTTCCACAAGATAATGATCACTGCGGCAGTGCATATCAGATATCCCTTCACTCATCTCCTGATACAATTCCGAATGATAAAAAAAATCCAGTGCCTGTTCCAATGGGATGTTGGCAGACCGGGCAAACATTTCAATGATTCTGGAATATTTACGCTGGAGTAATATACGGTTTGCCTGCATCATAACACCTCACTTTTCTGATAAATCAAGTATTTATCCAATATTTCCTGTGAACAGATGCAATATTGCAAATTAGGTTTCTCATACATTAACCGCTGGATTGCCATATTTTTATCTATTAACCCGTCAAAAAACAGCTCAATTGTATCAAATACCTTATCATTTGCAACTCCTCCGATAATAATATCATACTGCCCCGTGTTCATGCCTCCTCTGCAAGTAATAATATAATCCAGCCATTCCTCTGAATAGCTGGAAAATTCTTTTATCCTGGCCTCATGACGCAGTTTCTTTTCATCCAATTCATACCAAGAGATCACACTTTTCCCTTTTTTTCGTTTAAAACGCAGAAACCATTTTTTCGCCTGTTCATATATGGGTGTAACATAAAATCCTTTTCCGAAATCAAGTGTGTCTCTTGAATAGGAGATATCCGGTTTTCTCACCTCTGTAAAAGAACCATGATATAAAATCATCCCACCACCCCTTCCTGCTGCATATAAGCGATAATATCATCCACTATATATTCTTTACCCAGCGTATGCAGAACTTCATAATTAGGAATAATATATTCTTTTAAAATACTGCTTTTTTCTGTCAGAAGCTCATATACTCTTTCTCCTTTGCATCCAAGCCTTTCAGCTACACTCTCGATGCAGAATACAGAAAATTCCAATTCCTTATCATTCATTGCCAATAACCCCGCTTCCGATTTTACAAATATGCTGCTGTTCAGTTCTATAACTAAAATTATACTATAAAAAACTGCAACATACAAATCAATCCTCCGAAAATCCTCCTGCATTTACCGTATAAAGTCAAGCTGTCAGCAAAACAAACGGCAAAACGGCATAGCCGAAATTGACTATGCCGCCTGCCGGAACAATACTTCTTTATTGAGGGACGCCTTGTCAGCCTCCCGGTTATCCTCATGTATTTTGTTTTATTTTGTCATAACCCTGCAGCCGTTTACCGGCAGCTTGGGCAGGTATTCAAAATACCAGTTCTGCCGTTCACCGGAATATTTCAGTATGGCAGGTATCCACGCATTGGAGACCTGCACATACACATATTGTTCCGGATGAACGGGTATCTTTTTACTGCCGCCTTTCTCTTTGAGAACACAGGTGCAGCCATGATTCATTAAAGTTCCTATCATGTATGAAGCCTCCTTTACTCTTTTTATAATAAGAGTATACATGGTAATTATGACCATTATTTGGAAAAAATGTGAAGGGTTGGTGATATTTGTATGAAAATACTAAAGTTTTTATGAAAAGCAGCCGTTTCCTGCTCTTTTATGGGATGTGATAAATGAAATACATGGAGATAGCGGGATTCGAACCCGTGACCTATACGTTGCGAACGTATCGCTCTCCCAGCTGAGCTATATCCCCAAAAAAAGAATGGAAGCAAGGAGGCTCGAACTCCTGACCTTTCGCGTGTGAGGCGAACGCTCATCCCAGCTGAGCTATGCTTCCATATGGAATATTATAGCACTTTATCCGGGAAATGCAAGAGAATTTCCGGAAGATTGGTTGTAAATTGGTTGTATATAAATGACAGCAGTGAGACAGCCGGGATAAATATGACTTTACTCGATATAAAAATCTATTGCATCTGCGTTATTAATACTTATCATAGGTTCTCCCGAACCGCGTTCCAGTTTCTTCTCTTTGAACAGATCCTCCGGAACATTAACCGCGCTGTTTGGAATCGTGTTAAACTCCATCTTGATATTATCAGGTAATTTGTCGAAATAAACAGAAACATTCCGAAATGTATTTGACTCCAAACCATCCAGCATAATATTGTGATCCAGTTGATCAGCCATTAAATCAAGCACTACTGCGGAATCCCTGTTTGCCTGAATCCATACGTCTGAATTCAAGGTATTGAGATGAATCTGATTAAATTCACCGGTAGTTTCAATTTTTTCTAATTCTTTTGAGGGTATACAAATAACAATAGAACCCAGGATGTTGTTACTCGAATCCGCGTTATCCATCATCACACAAACATTAAGGCTGTTATCCTTTTCTTCACAACTGATTTCATACTTATTATCAGTATCTAAATCCGCGTTAATAAATTCAAAGCGGTTACTGTCACTCTGTTTTATAACAATGGATCTGGCATTGCCGCTTATATTAACACAGCGAATGTTTCCGACTGCAATATCATCATGTATCTTTTTCTGGCCTTCCCCGCCCGCAGATATTAATGCATCCTTTTCTCCTGCACAAGCAGAAAATGCAGTCACACAAAAAATGCATAAACAGAGTAAATAGATTTTTTTTATTGTTCGTTTTTTCATTATAATTACCTTATATTTCATATATTCAGATAGCTGTAACAAATATAATCATATCACACAGCCTGATGATAAACAAGGAATACATGGCTCTGTATGTAAACGGCAAAATCTGTACTACAATTGAAACTCCGATATGTTATCAAAATCATTATTCAATACATAATAAACTTTATTTTGAAGCGCAGAATATACAAATGAAACCCTTGTTGCCCAAAGCCCCTTTTGACATACCGATTTTAATACTTTGCATGCGTCAGAAACCGAAAATTTTTTATCATATGCTTCCAGTAATTCTTTAGCAGCTTCATATCTTGTATCGCCCGAAACAATATATGGCTTTGTAGTTTCCGGACTCAGTACGGAATAATTTGTAATCAGCGAAAATTCCTTCTGTTCGTATTTATAACCGATACCTGGTTCAATGATCAGTACACGTCCGTTTTTATCGGAGAGCATAGCCTGCATAGAAGCATCCGGAGCATAAATAATTTCCCGCTCTTGTACTATGTTCAGGGCTTCCTCAAAAGAAACCTCTCCTTTGATGAAATTTTCTGTCAACGCAGATATTGTATAGCAGTTTTCATCCTTTCTGTATGCCGCATTTTCGTTTCCATGAACGTAAAGCAGCGTCCCGACATTCCCGTTTTTATTCACTCCGTGAAAAGAATGGTATTTGTTATCCGGCATTTTTATGCCAATATAAAATCTATTTTTTTCAGTCACTACAGTATGCGTCCACACAGAAAGGTCAATATCGAAATTGAAACCTGTAATTGTGTCTACACCATTAAAAACAAATCTCGTACACATATCTTCACCTCTTGCTTCACTAATTAAAATAGTGTTTTAACTAATTATATTAGTATATTATATTGAATTTGTAGAAATGTCAATATATATACACATTTTTCTAATAGAATTATTGACGATACTAATTTAATTAGTTAAAATTATGTCTATACTTATTTTGAATGAGGTGCATAACATGAAAACAACCAAGGAAGCAGTAATAAGAGCTGCATCTGACCTGGCAGATGAAAAAGGATTAAATAATGTTTCTCTAAAATCAGTTGCGGAAAAATTGAATATTCGTACCCCGTCTTTGTATAATCACATAGAAAGTCTGGATCATCTCCTTTTAGAAGTAGCTCATCAGGGCATGAGGTGTATGAATGATAGGATGACTCAGGCAGCCATTGGCAGCATTGGAGAGACAGCAATTCAAAAGGTTGCTGCTGCATATCTCGATTATATGATTGAGCATCCCGGAGTTTATGAAACGATTCAATGGATTTCATGGCACGGTACAGAAGAAACAAGCTCCATCTTTCATAATTATATCTTACTTTTATCAACCCTTATTCGCTCCTGCCCATTTAAAGAAGAAAACACAACAGATATTTTGAATATGCTGATGGGTACGCTTCATGGATACACAACTTTACAGCTAAGATACGCATTTTCAAATCCCGATAAAGTAAGGGATGGATTATGTAATGCTATCCATACATTATTTTTAGGTATACATCAGAAATACGATTAGAAAAATATTTATTAAAAATCGCTTTTCGATGGCACGAATGCCTGCTGCCACTACTCTTATGCATGGTCAGCGCAGTAAATGCGCAGACCTGACTGAGCGGTTACAATAAATCTTCTTTTATCACTGCCATTTCCCCCTGTTTCCTTCCGGTACAGTGTGTCAGAAACCCAACTCCCTGTAAACTGAGAATTTTCTTAAAAAAAATAAAACCTTTTTCTTCCTCCTCCGGTTATATATAATGGAAGACAGAAAGGGAGGCGCCTATGGATGACAGAAAAGCCATAAAAGAAATAAAAAAAGGCAATAAAGAATACCTGAATCTGCTGGCAGAAAAGTATTATGATGACATTTACCGCTTCTGCTGTTACCAGACCGGCGATCCCGACAGCTCTTATGATCTGGCGCAGGAGACGTTTCTTCGTTTTATCCGATATGTGGACATCTGCCGCTGCAAAAACCTGAAAGGCTACCTGCTGACCATAGCCAGAAATGTCTGTTATGACTACTTCGGCAGAGAGACTGCGGCGCACAGCCGCCTCTCCTATCTTCCTTGGGAGGAGGCCTGCCCGGAAACACAGACTGCCGGTACAGCGGACACATCCCGGTCCCGGACCGATCTTCTGGAGGAAGTGATCCGGGAAGAAAACTCCCGGCAGTTAGTTCACGCGCTTATGAAGCTTCCCAAAATCCAACGGGAAGTCATTGTTCTTCACAGTCTCTACGGTCTGAAACACCGGGAAATCGCCCTGATCACCGGCACCAATTCGTCCACTGTGAAATCCCGCATGAAACAGGGCATGGACAAACTAAAACGCACTTTGAGAAAGGAGGATTTCTATGGCTGATAACAAGATAAAGATACCATTTCCACCCATAGACGAAGCCAGAAAAGAGGCATCTCTGCAAAAGATTCACAGAGAAATTTCTCATAAAAGCCTGCCCGTACCAGTCTCATTTCCGGAGCTGCTGCTGGACCAGATGCATTATATCTCATTGGAATACTGGGTGATACAGGCTTTCTTCCTGCTTGCCGTCGTACTCTTTACAGCCTGTTTTGATACCCTTATCAAGGACAGCGCGAGTATACTTCCCTCCGCCTGTGCCATCTCCTCCGGCCTGGGACTGGCTGCTGTTCTGGAGCTTTCCAAAAGCCGCTCCAGGCATATGGCGGAGCTGGAACAGAGCTGCTGCTTCAACCTTGGACAGATCTGGTCGGTAAAGCTTCTTTTGTCTGCAGGACTTAACCTGTGCATTCTTACACTGCTCTTTTTTAGTGTACAGGGAAAAACAAAATACGGGATTTTTGCTCTCTGTCTGTACCTGCTCGTCCCTTTTGTTTTGTCCAATATCTGTTATTTTTTTCTGCTGACCACAAGGCGGTTCGCCTCACAGAAAGCCATTTTGTCGGGGACATTTCTGCTGCTGTGCCTGTTTTCCCTGTTCCCCACTGCCTTTCCCAGAGCCTATCTGGATGTTTATCTGCCTGTATGGGCCATAGTACTGGCAGCGGGAATCCTGCTTCTGGCCTTTGAACTTCACAGACTGTTCCACAGCTTAAACACAGGAGGTAAAGAACTTTGCTGGAACTAAAAATACAAAATATATCAAAACATTACAAAGAAAAAACCGCTGCCGATGACATCACCTTTACACTGAAAAACGGAGTGTACGGACTTCTGGGCGAAAACGGTGCAGGCAAAACCACACTGCTGCGCATACTCTGCGGCATTCTCATGCCCGACCGGGGAGATGTGACGCTGGATGGCATATCCATACGGAAAATGGGTGCCGGATACCGTACCCTGCTTGGCTACCTGCCGCAGGATTTCGGCTATTATCCCGACTTCACAGTGAAGCGCTACCTTCTCTATCTCGCCTCCTTAAAAGCGCTTCCCAGGGACAAGGCCCTTGTAAAATACAAGGAAATGCTGGAGCTTACCGGCCTGCTGGGAGAGGAAAAACAGAAGATCAAACATCTCTCCGGTGGTATGATACGAAGACTTGGCATTGCACAGGCCCTGTTAAATGATCCAAAAATCCTGCTTCTGGATGAACCCACCGCCGGCCTTGACCCAAAAGAGCGCATCCGATTCCGCAATATCATCAGTTCTCTGGGGCATGACCGAATTGTGCTTCTGTCCACCCATATCGTATCTGACGTGGCAAATACCGCTGACCGGATACTGATCATGCGCCGAGGAAAAATCATGGAAAACAGCACGCCGGACGCCCTGATACAGGCAGCTTCCGGCCATGTATGGGAGTTTGTCACCACGCCTGCAAAGGCAGAGATCTGCCAGAAACAGTTCACTGTATGCAATGTAAAGACCGAAGGAAATGAGCTTAGAATGCGCGTACTCTCAAAAGAATGCCCATTTGCCGGCGCCCTGGCAGTTGTGCCGGATCTGGAGGACGCCTATCTCTACGCAACAGAAAACAGGGAGGTACTTTGAAATGCTGTTCCGAAATGAATTCTATAAAATATGTTCAAGAAAAATACTCTTCACAGGAGTGCTGCTGGGCTTTTTATTCCTGGCCGCTTATTTTCAGATGTCCGCACTTGGCTCAGAAAGCGCTTATGTGGACGGGACCTGTCTGAGAAGAACCGACGCCATTCAATATAACAGAGAAACTGCCCGTCGCTTCGCAGGTCCCATGACCCGTGAAAAAGCCCAGGCTATCGTAGATGAATTCGGCTGGCACATCAATGAGAACGAACTGGAAATGTCGGAAACAGGGGATACCACACCGGGCTATTATGATAATTCCACCAGCCGCTTTGTAACCTACCATCTTTCCAATTCCAGATCCAACGGAGGCACTCCCACTGCCCTTGCCTCATCAGAAAACAAATACACCACAGAGATGATGAACGGGGAATATGAGTACGGATACATTGGGGGATGGGATGACACATTCCGTGAAATGCACATGATGCTGCTCTGGATCGTCTCTGCCCTTGTGATCATTGCCTGTGCTCCTGTTTTCTCTGAGGAATATGCCGGGCAGACCGCAGGAATCCTGCTGACTACACAGAATGGAAAAGGTAAGACCGCAGCCGCCAAGATACTGGCTGCCTTTACATGGGCTGCCGGGATATATGTGCTTTTAACGCTTTTTCTTGTCGGTGCTTTCCTGTGCTTTTATGGCACGGAAGGACTTTTTGTCAGTGCCGGCCTTTCTTTTCCTGACCTGATAACAGGAAGCGTCTTGTGGAATACCGATTCTCATAAACCGACAGGGATCGTACTGCTCCTCTATCTGCTGGCAGGACTTTTATCGGTTCTAGTGACCGCGGCTATCACCCTGTTTATCTCCTCCGTAAAGAAAAGCACCTTTTCTGCCCTGCTGTGGTCAGCCGCCGCTTACCTGCTCCCTGCAGCCATTTACTCTGTCTTTCTTCTAGGTATGAGAGTTTCGAAAGTGATCATGCTGCTTCGTCTGCTGTTTAACAGCCTGCCCTTTTTCCTGCCTCTCCACGAGCTCACATCCACACCCGTTCTCTACCGCTTGTTCGGGTATCTCTTTTCGGGATGTATCCTGGTCTCAGGCTGTGTACTGGGGTGCAGAAAATACTGCCGATACCAGGTCGGAAAATGAGCCTGGATGCCTGTTCCGGCCGTTTTTCCACCGGTACAACAAAAAAGGGCTGCCGCGCTGAACCATAACAGCGCAGCAGTCCTCTGACCATCCCGTCCGAAAGGCTTTTTACTGCTCTTCCAGAATCAGCAGATTCCATTTCTGCAGCATCAACTGATCTCCTGCCTTCTTTGTTTCACCGGAAAACAGTTCTGTCCATGTACCTTCCGGGCACACAGCCTTCTGTTCTTCGCCGGAATAATTGAGGAAATAATATATCTGTTTTCCCATCTGGTTTCGTCCGCCTCTGACAATCACCGGGAATCCGCAGGAACCGGGGTTCGGCCGGATCTCACATTCCTTCAGGAGCTCTCCCATGAGTTTTTTCAGCAGTTCTGAGCTGAACATACATCCTAAATACACTGCTTTTCCTTTGCCAAAGGTATTCTCAGTCACTGCTGCATACTGTCCCCAGTTATCATGCACATACCCAAGAATCGTCTCTGCTCCTTTTGGCTGAATGCATTCCAGAAATACTTTTACTTTCTCTTTATCCTCTCTGCCGCAGAGCCTGCCTTCCAGATACGTCTTGGCAGTCTTCTCCGGATATGTGAACTGGTTATACATAATTCCAAAGCATTCTGACAGAATATGAGGCTGTGAATCGTGATATACCTTCACATTTTCATTGGTATATCCCGTCTTGAAGGTACCTACCAGGCAGCCGCCCTTTTCCGTAAAGGAGCGGATTCTAAGCAGTGTCTCTTCGGGCACACAGTAGAGCGCCGGAAGGATCAGCATCTTATAATCATCCAGGTTTTCCGCCTCAGGTGATACAAAATCACACTCCACATTCATCTCATACAGGGCGTCATAGATCCAGCGTACCACATCGTTGTAGGATATCTCTGTGCCTCCTCCGATTGGGAACCATTTCAGCCCTGTCAGTGCCTCATTGCTCACCATAATGGCAGCCTTGTTCTGCTTCTTCAGATGAATGAGATGGCTTCCCAGACGTTTCATCTCACTGCCGATGACAACCGCTTCTTTATATGTCTTATTCTCTGCAAAATCATGGCTTAACAGCCCCCGCCAATACGTCTCGAAAGAGTTATGGATGGAATGCCAGTGCCAGTATTCCACGCATTCCGCTCCTCCTGCCAGATGGGAAAAGGCCTGCAGCCTGAGCTGGCCGTCATAGGGCACCCACTGGGCAAACCCCTGCGCCTCTGTCTCCAGCACATAGTAATTATCCTGTTTCAGGGAGCGGGTCATATCTCCGCCAAAGGCGATCTCCTTTCCCGTCAGCTTTGACTGGGTGGGATGGTAGATGTCGCAGCCTGCAATATCCAGACATTTGGCAGCCCGGAAATGGTCCACATCCGGCTGTACGCCAAAGGAATAATTTCTCCATTCAAAATCAAAATTCTGGGTGATAAACTGGTCTTCCCTCTTATATTCCCGCACAATCTCTGCCTGCCAGGACAGAAATTCTGTCACAAGGCTGCGTTGGAATTTCTCAAACTCACAGCCCAGGCTGCCGTTGATAGTCCCCCTCACATCCGGGAAATCCTCCCAGGAATGAAGGGCATTGCTCCAGTAATTCATTCCGAACTCCCGGTTCATGGCCTCCACATCGCCCTGGAATTTTTCCTTTAAGTATTCGACAAATTCCTCCTGTACCCGCTCTCCTGAGGTGCCGTAATGTTTTGTCTCATTGTCGATCTGATAGCCTATGATACATTTTCTGTCCTTCACATGCTCCATCAGTTTTCTTATGACACGCTCGCTGTAGAACCGGTAATGGCGGTTTGTGATGTCCATGATTTGTCTGGCCCCGTAGATGCCCCGGCCCTGTCTGGTCACTGCCATCACATCCGGATGCTTTTTCTCCATCCATGCCGGAATGGCATAGGTCGGCGTACCCACGATCACATGAATCCCCGCTTCCTCCATGGCATCCAGAACTCTGTCAATGTGGTAAAAGTCAAATACACCGTCCTGGGGTTCCAAGGTACTCCAGGTAGATTCTGCGATCCTTACCAGATTAATCCCTGCCTTTTTCATCATCTCCACGTCTTTTTCCAGTCTGTCATAAGGCATATATTCGTCGTAATATGCTACCCCATAGAGTAATTCTTCCATATATTTTTCTGCTGTCCTTTCTGGTTGATATTCATGGCAGCTTTACTTTGAAGGGGCAATGACCGGAATCTTTTCTCCGGCTTTTTTCATCTCCTCCTGAAGCTCTTTGGCAAGCTGCGCTCTGATATCTCTATACTTATCATCTTTTGCCAGATTCGTCAACTCAAATGGGTCATTTTTTAAATCATAGAGGAAATCTTCCTCATAATAGTCGCTGGAAGGGTACAAGTTGCCGTCAAGTCCCGGAGCATGTATGCTGTAGAGCCAATCCCTTGTGTGGATGCAGCGGCCCACCCTGCTCTCACTGATCTGAGCAAATACCCTGTCTGTATGATTCCGGAGATTTCCGTCCGCAATCTCCTTCAGATTTTCACCTGCCATGGCATCCCCCACATCCACACCGGCAGCAGCCAGAATCGTCTTTGGAAGACCCGCAGTGCTCACCAGCTCCCGAACTCTTTTTCCTCCCTCAAATCCCGGCCCGGCAATCACCAGGGGCACATGCAGGCAGGCAGAATGGCATGACCTTTTGTAGTCATCCCCTCCGCACAGATGTTCATCTCTGTTTCTCGTACGGAAATGGGAACCATGGTCAGAGCTGTAAATTATGATAGTGTCCTTATAAATTCCTTTTTCCTTCAATTTTTCTATAAGTCTGCCCAGATTGTCGTCCAGGCTTCTGCAGCATCCCAGATAATCCGGATACATCTCTCTGGCATCGCCATGCAGTGCCGCCAGATCTCCCGGCAGCTCAAAATCTTTGAACCTCTCCTTTGACCCCTCAGGACCTTCATAGCATCCTCTGTCATTCTGGTGATGTGGTTCTATGTGGGAAATGGTCATAAAAAACGGCTTTTCTCCCTTATACTGTTCCAAAAAATCCAGTGCAAAATCTGTGATACAGTCTGCCCTGTATCCGTCAAACTCACACTTCTGCATATTTTCATCAAAGACATACCCGCCATACCCGTGGGAGGTAAATTCCAGAAGGTCTGCTGCCCTCCAGTATCCACGATAGCCACCCCTTCTCTCGGGAGGAATCGCCTTTGTCTCATAGTCCACAATTGGCAGTGTGCTGTAATCCTTCCTCTCGCTTGCCAGATGCCATTTGCCCACATAGGCAGTCTCATATCCCGCCTCATTCAGGTAATCTGCCAATGTTTTCACATGCAGGGGAAGAGGCTGCGCATTGCGAAAACAGTTGATTGCTGTGGGATACTGTCCTGTCTGAAAAAGTGCCCTGCATGGCCCGCACACCGGCTGGGCTGTATAGGCCTCCTCAAAAAGAATGCCCTCCTTTGCCAGCGCATCCAGGTTAGGGCTGATATCCAGCTTCTGACCATAGCATCCCAGCGTGTCGTGTCTCTGCTGGTCTGTAAAATAAAATATAATATTTGGTTTTCCCATCCTTTTCTCCTCCTACTTCAGTCCTGAAGTGACAATTCCCTGTACAAAATATTTCTGTGCACAGAGGAATAACAAGATCATAGGCATCACTACCAGAACAGAGGCTGCCATCATCTGCCCCCACTGGATATAGCCGTCTGTTTTGAACATGGTGAGTGCAAGCTGCACGGTTTTCATATCCTCTGAGTTTGTCATGATCAGAGGCCAAAGGTAATCATTCCATACAGAGACACCCTTTAACAGTCCCAGTGTAGCCAGTATGGCCTTGGAATTTGGCAGGTATATTATGAAATACGTCTGCCACTTGTTCGTCCCGTCAATTTCCGCCGCCTCATCCAAAGACCGGGGGAAATTCTCATAAAACTGTTTACACAAAAACACGCCGAAGGACCCTGCCACAAGAGGAATCACCAGACCTGCATATGTATTGATCATGCCCGTTCCGCCGGCTCCGAACAGACTGTTGCCTCCCATCATGGGGAATTTTGCCATGATGAGAAACGTGGGAAGCATTGTCACCTGGGGCGGCATCATCAGGCCAATCAAAAGAAACATAAAAAGTACCTTAGATCCCCTGAACGTCAGTCTGGCAAAGGCATATCCTGCTATGGAATTAAACAGAAGAGAAAACACAACGGCAGCCAGGGTGATAAACAGAGAGTTCCTGAAAAATATATTCCAGGTACCTGCACGCATGGCGTCCGTAAAATTATTCAAGGTAAAGTTCTGAGGCAAAAGGTGAAACACCGCGGAACGTATTTCCTCTATGGGCTTGACTGCCGTTGTGATCATCATAATAATCGGTATCAGCATGAAAACAGTCAGTGCACTCATAAAGATGATCCATAAAATGTGGTTTACTTTCTTCTTTTTCATATTTATCCTCCTTATGATACATCCACATCCTGTCCGCGGCTTCCGAACCGGAATACCAGTACAGTGATGAGTATGGAAAACAACAGCAGCATAACCGAAAGCGCACTGGCATAGCCCATCTTGAATTCCAGAAAACCTCTGCGGTAAATCTGGTGTACAATGGTGGTTGTCTTGTTCAGCGGTCCGCCTGCAGTCATAATATTGATCTGTTCAAACACGGAAAAACTATTTACGATTCCCGTTACAAGAAGGAAAAATGTGGTTGGCCTGAGCATGGGCCAGGTAATGTAAAGAAACTTTTTCAAGCCCCCTGCACCGTCCAGACTGGCCGCTTCGTACAGGGAGTCCGGTATGGAAGTAAGACCTGACAAAAAGATGACCATACTGTATCCACAGCTCTTCCAGATGCTCATGAACACCACACAAAACATAGCCATTTTAGGGTCCTGCAGCCACTGTTTGACGGAAAAGCCAAAATATTTCAATACACTGTTCAAAAGGCCAAAGGTTGGGTCATAGATCCACAGCCACACCATGGACATGCACACCATAGACATTACATTAGGTAGATAAAAAGCTGTCCTGAATATGGGAATCAGCTTTGATTTTCTGTACAGCATCACTGCCAGCATAAGTCCCAGAAACAATTGAGGGAACAGGGTACACAAGGTATAAAGCAGTGTGTTTTTGACAGAGATCAGGAAATCTGCATCCCTGAACATCGTAAGATAATTCTTCATCCCCACAAATTCAGGAGCGGAATAAAGGTTAAAATTCGTCACACTGTAATAGATGACGATTCCAATGGGGACCAGAATAAATATGGTGAATACAAGGTAAGCAGGTAAAATCATGATATACGCGCAATTATCATTTTTCCTCACTTTTGGCACTGTATTGCTTGTTTTAGCCATGTAAATTTCTCCTTTTTATCAGTTTTTTCAATGTTATCAGATACCTACAGTCATATTTCAGGGGATGCCTCAGGAGACATCCCCTATACCGATAAAATCTTTTAGAATTTACTGATTGTTGATTTCTTCCTGTATCTTTTCTGCTGCCGTATCCATGGCATCTTTTGGTGTCTCCACATCATACATCACTTTTTCCATGGCCTCATTGATAATATTATAGACGGAATTGGCGTATGGCACTTTTGGTGAACCAGTTCCGCAGTTGATAGAATCATAGATCACCTGGTTTGTCTCAGGGTCCTGTTCAATAAATTTCTCTTTCAGAGATTCCCGGATCGGTGTGGTGCCCAGATCTTCGTACCTTGTCCACATACTCTCGGGACTGGATACATATTCAATAAATTTCCACACTTTATCCTTATGCTTGGTTTCTCCGCTCATAAACATGAAGCTCATGCCGCAGAAAGTCGCCTGCTGTGTATTTTTAAGTGGGCTTGCAAGTGCGATCTTGCCTTTCAGCGCGCCTTCATTTAATTGTTTATATGTCTGGTCAGTTACAATTCCCATGCCTGCAGTTCCCATACCGAAGGGATCCTGCTCGGAGTTAGAACAGTCAAAGGGAATCACACCGGCATCTGCAACCTCTTTCATAAATGCCACTGCCTCAACCGCCTTGTCAGAATTGCAGAGTATCTCATTATTATCCTCATCTACCAGATTCTTAACACCATTCTCCTCTATGAAAATAGACATATAATGCTGCATGGATGTTCCTGAGGTGGGCATGGCAAATCCTGTCTGTACTACAGTGCCGCTGTCGTCTTTTTTTATCAGCTTTTTATGGTCCTCCAGCATTTCCTGCCAGGTTGCAGGAGGGGTATCCGGGTCAAGGCCGGCCTCCTTAAAAAGCTCCTTGTTATATGCCAGCATTCTGGGATCCGGAAAAACAGCGATTCCATATATCTTACCGTTGACTTTTCCAAGATTCAGGGCATTCTCCATAAAATCGTCTTTTCCATCCCATTTGTCCACATACTCATCCAATGCAGCATACTGGCCAAGAGGTACTCTGGTTCCCAGAGAAGCCATGGTAAAATTAATAATGTCCGGGGCCGTGCCGGAAGCAAACCCCGTGTTCAGCTTTGTCTCGAAATCATCACCGTAAGGGCATTCCTGAAATTCTATCTCAATATTCGGATTTTCCTTTTCAAAACCGGCAATCATTTTTTCCCAGTAAGCCTTACGCTCAGGCTCTGTTCCGCTTCTTAAAAATACCAGTTTTGTCTTTTCTCCTGATGTGTTTTCGGTATCGGCTGATGTCTGTTCCTTTTTTTTCACCAGCTCTTCTGTACCCTTATTTCCGCATCCGCCCATTCCGAGTACCGCAGATGTCCCCATGATTCCTGCCAGAAGCAGTGCCACTTTTCTTTTCATATCCAAGTCCTCCTATTTTTTATTATATATCCAGTATAAGAAAAACGGGCCCGCACATCCATGTACCCTGTCTACTTGTTTTTGTACTATATTTTGCGGTTTTTATGATTTTTTTCTTCTTTTTTTTCTTGCTGCGCTGTCTGCGGAAAATATGGATTATCTTTTGATTTATTTGACTGGTTTTAGATTCCTTTCCGATATTCCATAGGTGACTTTCCATACCGCTCCTTAAAAGCTCTGCTGAAATACGCCGCGTCCGGAAAGCCTGCCATTCCGGCTATCTCCTGGATACTTTTTCTGGTGGCTCCCAGCAGTCTGCGGGACTCCTCCAGACGAACGCGGAGAAGAAAGTCGCTGAATTTTTCTCCTGTCTCTTTTTTAAAAAGTACAGAGACATAGCTTTTATTCAGATGAACCAGAGAGGACACCTGCTCCAGGGATATCTTCTGTGTATAATTCTGCTTCACATAGCCTATAATGTCCCGTACCGGGCCGGAATACTGATTCAGACTGCTCTTTATCTCACAGATTCTGCGAAGCTCTGCCATCCCTGCATACGTCCAGTTTTTCAAATCCTGAAGCGTCCTAAATCTCTCGCAGAACATCATCTCTGTCCTTCTGACTTCCTCCACCTCCGCGGCTGTCAGGGCATACGTTCTGGCCTTCCGGATACAGGAAGAAAGAATCTCAATACACAGGGCCTTCACATAGGCAGGAGGCAGCACAATTCTTCCTTCTATGTCCGCCAGAATCCCCTTCATCTTCTCCTCTGCACTTTCAAAATCATTCTTTTCCACCGCAGCCAGAATCTCTCTCATCTCCACTGCGTAATATAAATCTCCATGTCCCGAATCAGAATTTACCGTCATGGCATCATATCTCCAAATCCCCGGAAGCCTGAAAAAAGTACGGTTTTCCCTGGCCATTCTGGCCTGCCGCAGCATGTCCCTCAAATGATGGAAGCCATCCTTTTTCACACTTATTCCGATATATACCTCCGTCCCCAGATTATGCCGCAAAAGTGCCTCCAGCTTTCCGGAAAACACCTCCCGGTCCATATGAAGGCTGGGATTATAGAGGAGAAGATACTCCCCCTCTTCTATGGATGCACAGATGCCGGATATATGTTCCTCCTGCATAAAAAGCTCCGCCACCTCCAAAGCTGCATCCCCCTTTTCTTCTCCGGACAGGGATATGGACAGAAGAACTATACCTTCCTCTTTCAAAGCAATGCCCCGGTTCTCCAATCCACGGAGAACTTCTTCCCTCTGCTGCTCTGTGGTCCCGGTTTCCAGCAGTTTTTCCATGGTGATCCTCCGCCTCTCCGGTTCGGAACCACACGCCGCTTTGCTGTCCTTTGTCCTGCTTTTCTCCAGAAAACGCTTTGCTTCCTCCAGTGTAGTCTTCATCCCCTCCTTTGTGATCTCAGGCTTTAAGATAAACTCATTGGCCCCGGCTTTTATGGCCTGTCTGGCATAATGAAATTCATCGTAAGCGCTGAGGATCACCTTGTAAGGCTGGGCAATCCTTTCATTTTTCAGCCTGTCCAGAAATTCCAGACCGTCCATGACAGCCATCCGGATATCAGTAAACACAACCTCCACCTCATGTTCCCTGCAGTATTCCAATGCCTGTTTTCCGTTTACAAACTCCCCTGTCACATGGTAGTTGATATCCAGCTCTTCTATTTTTTTTCTCACCCATCTACGGGTTACTGCCTCGTCTTCCACGATTATAATCCGCATTTTCACATCTCCTTCTCTGTTCTGCATGGGATCCTGATATCAAAACGCATGCCGCCTTTGTGGGTATGCTCCGCAGAGATTCCATATTCCTCTCCGTAAATGATCTGCAGGCGTTTCTGTACATTCCGGATTCCGATTCCACTGAACTGCTCGTTAGACCGGGCTTCCTCCCTGCCGTCCAGTACTCTGCGGATATATTCCAGATCTCCGCCGCTCCCATCATCCTCCACACGAAGCAGCAGATTCTCCCCCTCCGCTTCAGCCCTGATCAGGATATGTCCGGTGTCCTCCTTCTGGCAAAAGCCGTGGGCGATGGCATTTTCCACAAGGGGCTGGACGGAAATCTTCGGTATGAGCCAGTCTTTCACTTTCCCGGACACTTCTATGTTCCACACAAAGGTATCCTGATATCTGTTTTCCATAAGAACAAGATAGTTTTTCAGGGATTCCATCTCTTCTGTCACAGGTATGCATTCCCTTTTATCGGAATAGGTCCTTCTCAGCAGTTTTGCCAGTGCCAGCAGACACTGGTCCGCCTGTTCTGCCATATCCATCTCCACCAGAAAACGTATGGAAGCAAGGGTATTATACAAAAAGTGGGGATTGATCTGAGCCTGCAGAGCCTGCATCTCCAGCCCCCGCTTCTCCTCTTCCTCCTGTTCCAGTCTTACGATCAGCTCCTCTATCCTGCCAATCATCTGGTTAAACTGCAGGCTGAGCTGTCCGAACTCATCGTTTGTCTCCACAGGTGTGCGCACAGTCAGGTCACCTCTGTATACATTTTTCATGTCAGCCTTTAATTTCTGCACCGGCCTGCTGATATACCTGGAATTGTACACAGACATGATCACAGCAAGCAGTACATAGACTGACGCCACCAAAAGAATCATGACAAAGATACGGTTGCCGGCCCACACAGCTTCTTTTTCCTCTTCATACATGACCAGTTTCCAGCCGGTGGTCTCATTTGTGACAAAGGATATCTGTGCCGGCCTGCCATTCATCTTCGCTTTAAAATAGCCGTGGTCAAATCCTGTCAATTTCTTCAGATATTCCTCGTTCTCCACACTCTGCTCTACAAGGCTTTCCTCTGTACTGCACAGTATTTTCCCTGTTTTGTCCATCAGAAACACCTGCTGGCTCTCTTTTTCCACACCGCCCCGGAAAATGTCTTCTACCTGCTTCCGTGGAATATTGACCTCCATGATTCCCAGTACTCTGCCGCTGTTCAGATTTTTAAGAAGACGGACAGCCCGCATAGCGCTGTTATCCTCTGTCTTCTGAAATTCACTGCTTACATATGCAGGAATGTATTTGATACTGCTGGTGTTCTCCCCCAGTTTTTGATACCATGGCTCCTGCTCAAGTTCTTTGAGCACAGGATAGTCAACGTACTCACTTCCATCATCCTCCACGGAGTAATTCCTTCCGCTGTCACAGAGAAGACGCAGATTATAGTCCATATTACTGTATATTGCCCTGCTCTCTTTAAAATAACTGCATATATTTTTCTTCGCCACAAGCTCCTCATAAGGGCTCCGGAATTCACGCAGGGATATGAGACGATTCAGCTCCCTGTTGCAGTAAAAATAATTAGTGTAGGATACAATGTCCTGAAACATATCCTCCATATTTCTGTCTATCTGATTTAAAATGACCAGCTTGGAACTGTTCAGGCGCTCATTGGCTCCTGTCTGCACAAGATGAAAAAGGAGCAGCATGAGGACCATACAGGGTAACACAAACAGAACCAGATTGGATAGGAGGATTTTCTGTCCAAGACGCAGATTCTGAAATTTTTTCTTTATTTTCCCCATAAGCGCACCAGCTCCTCAAGCCTCGGAAGGGCATATGCGAAAAATTCCCTGTATGCCCCGCAATAGTAGTTCTTTCCTCTTATGTACGTGCCATCCTCCTGTTTTTCCATACTGCACAGGCGGCAGCATCCATTCCGGCAGAGAGCCAGGTATGGACATATCCGGCATTCCTTTGGAAGAGTGCGGGAACGGCTGATAAATCCCAGCTCTTCTCTTTTTTGATCTATCTGCTCAAAGGAATCGTCTTTTATATTTCCCAGTTTCCATTCGTCCAGCGCATAGAAATCACAGGGATACAGACTGCCGTCCGCCTCCACCACCCACTGAAGCCCGCAGATTCCCCGCATACTGCACAGCTCCGGCTCCCGTCCTGTGAGTATGGCTGCCAGGTTTTCAAAATAGCGGTTGTAGATCACACGGCTTTTTGTGCCTTTCGCGGACGGTCCGGTCATATCCTGATACCAGCAGTCGAACAGATTTTTCAGGAATCTTCCGTATTTCTCCGGTGTCAGGGAGTAAGGGCTTGTACCCTGTGCTTCTCCTATGGGATCCAGACATTCGATATACTGCTGATAATACAGGCCCTGCTTTTTGAAAAAATTGTAAAGCTGCCGGGCATGGCCTGCTGAGTAACCGGTCACTACAGTCAGAACATTAAAGTCAATCCCATACTTTTTAAATAATGCAATGGTTTTCATCACCTGTTTATAGGTACCCTTTCCTTTTGCATCACGGCGCAGATAGTCATGGCAGGCAGCATCTCCGTCCAGTGACACGCCTGCCAGGAATTTATTTTCCTTCAAAAAAGGAAACCAGTCCTCCTGAAGATGGTATCCGTTGGTCTGGATATTATAGCTGACCGGGATATTTCTTTTGTTGGATTTTCGGACAGTCTCCGTAAAATATTTAAAATAATCAAGCCCGGCAAGTGTCGGCTCCCCGCCCTGGAAAGTAAAAATACATTGCTTTTTGGCATAGTCCATAGACTTTTCAATCAGAATGCGCGCGGTCTCTCTGTCCATCACACCAAAGGACGGCGTTTCCCTGTTCGCTGCTTCATCCGCATAGAAGCAGTAGGCGCATCTCATATTGCAGTTCCCGGATGCCGGCTTTATGAGCAAGTGAAGTGTATCTGCCATATCGTTCTCCTTATTTTTCCGCAGAATATGCGTATTTTCTCATATACATATACTTAGTATATCTTTTGAAAAAAGCAGGAACAATAGGCAATCTTTAGCATTTTTTGAAATATATTTGGATAAAAGAAAAATACCGCCCGGGGACTGTATCTTTCCCAGTCCGGGGCGGTATCTCCTGTTTACAGATTCAATTTGTTATAAACAGCAAAGCAGTCCAGTGTGGCAAAATAATCCTTAGGCGTTTCCGCGCGGCGGATGAGCGCTGTACTGCCGTCCTCCTTCAGGAGTATCTCAGCGGATTTTAATTTGCCATTGTAATTGTATCCCATGGCATAACCGTGTGCACCGGTGTCATGGATGACCAGAAGGTCTCCTTTTTCGATTTCGGGAAGCATGCGGTCAACTGCGAATTTATCGTTATTTTCGCACAGGGAACCTGCGATATCGTATTTGTGGTCACAGGGGCTGTTCTCTTTTCCCATCACAGTGATATGATGGTATGCGCCGTACATGGCAGGGCGCATGAGATCTACTGCGCAGGCGTCCACGCCAACATACTCTTTGTGGGTATGTTTCTCATGGATCGCTTTGGTGACAAGGCAGCCGTAAGGTCCCATCATATAGCGCCCCATTTCACAATAGATCGCCACATCTGACATGCCTGCCGGTACCAGCACTTCCTCATAAACCTTCTTGACACCGGCTCCGATGGCACGGATATCATTTGCCTCCATGTCCGGGGTATATGGAATTCCCACACCGCCTGACAGGTTGATAAACGTAATATCAGCCCCGGTCTCTTTTTCCAGTTTAACTGCCAGCTCAAAGAGTTCTTTAGCCAGAACCGGATAGTAGTCATTCGTCACCGTATTGCTTGCAAGAAACGCATGGATACCGAACTCCTGCGCACCTTTTTCCTTCAACACGCGGAAGGCCTCAAACATCTGCTCTGTGGTCATTCCGTACTTGGCGTCTCCGGGATTGTCCATGATGCCGTTGCCCATCTCAAACACACCGCCCGGATTATAACGGCAGCTGATGCGTTTTGGAATATATCCTATGGTCTTCTCCAGAAATTCAATATGCGTAAAATCGTCCAGGTTAATGGTAGCCCCCAGTTTCTCCGCGTACACGTAATCCTCCGCCGGGGTGTCATTGGAGGAAAACATAATGTCATCACCTCTGCAGCCCATGGCCTCGGAGAGCATCAGCTCTGTGTAGGAGGAACAGTCGCAGCCGCAGCCATATTCCCTTAAAATATCGATCAGAAACGGATTGGGATTGGCTTTCACTGCAAAATACTCCCTGAAGCCTTTGTTCCAGGAAAATGCCTCGTTCACTGCCCTGACATTATCCCGGATTCCCTTCTCATCATATAAATGAAAAGGGGTTGGATACTTTTTTATGATCTCGTCCAGTTGTTCTTTGGTGACAAATGTCTTTTTCTCCATTGAAATTTTCTCCTTTGGTAAATTTTTTATATCAGCAGGATTCTATCCACCTGGCAACAGCAAGCAGGGATTCCATTTTGCCGTCCAGCAGTTCGTCCACCGGTGAGGAATCTGTGAGCAGGTCAGGTATCATGACAGTTATCATACCCGCCCCGTACGCAGAGCGTATGCCGTTGTAGGAGTCCTCCAGTGCAAGGGCGTGGGCGGGACTGACCTTCAGCGCTTGGCACGCCTTTTTATAGATCTCAGGGGAGGGCTTTGCCTCGGAAACCATGCTCCCTGTAATCACAGCGGAAAAGTAAGCTTCTATCCCCTCCCGCTGCAGATTGTTCTTCGCATACTCATGGCTGGAGGAGGTCGCCACTGCCATAGGGATATTCTTTTTTGTCAGCACATCCAGCAGCTCATGCAGACCTTTCTTTGCAGGCAGGCCGTTCTTCTCCTCGTATTCCCAGAATGCCTTTCTGTACTCCTCCCGGAACTGTTCAAAGGGGAAATCTTCCCCGTAGGTATCCTGGAAATGGCGTTTTCTTTTATCTACGTTAAAACCAAGGGTATAAAAAATATTATCTCCCAGCTTACCGTACCCCATCCGTTCTCCCGCCACGTCCCAGGAATATTTCACGATCCTCTCACTGTCAAACATAAGGCCGTCCATATCGAAGACGACACCGTGGATATCTCTTTTCTCCATATTTCTGCTCCTTTTTGTACGGATACTATCATAACGGTTTTTTCTCTGTTTTGCAACAAAAAAAATATATCCTGTCTGTGGATGAGCCTGTTGGACAAATGAAAAAAGCTATCCCGCCGGCGGTCCATGACCACGGCGGAACAGCTTTTTATTTATTTCACTTCGATCACATGCAGCATGTTGGTCACATTCTGCTCATCCCTGCGGCTGTTGGTAGCCGGGTCGCCTGCGGTGAAGACGGCAAGCTGGCCTTTTTTTACAAGGCGTTTGCGTTTTACAGTCTCCATGGCACTTGTCAGGATATTTTCTGTGGTGTCTTTTGTGTTGCCTTTCAGCGGTCTTACGCCCCAGTAGAGCTGCATCTTATGCTGCACAAACTCGTTTGGCGTGATGGCATAGATGGGCATGGTCGGACGGAAACTGGATACCAGTCTTGCGGTCTTGCCTGACATGGTGGGGGTGATGATGCAGTCTGCATCAATGTTTCTGGCCGTGCGGACAGACGCAATACCGATGGCACTGGAAACCAGAGTCTGTTTGTACATGGTCCTGTGCTGAATGTATTTGTCATAATCCACATGCTTCTCTGTATCCTCTGCGATCTCGCCCATCATGGTCAGCGCTTCCACAGGATATTTTCCCGCTGCAGTCTCCCCGGAGAGCATGACTGCGTCGGTGCCGTCGTAGATGGCGTTTGCCACGTCCGCCACCTCTGCACGTGTGGGACGCGGGTTACGGATCATGGAATCCAGCATCTGTGTTGCTGTGATAACCGGAATATAATTTTCATTGCATTTCTTGATGATCATCTTCTGGATATAAGGAACTTCCTGTGCCGGGATCTCCACGCCCAGGTCACCTCTGGCTACCATAATGCCGTCGGCTGCCCCGATGATCTCGTCAATATTCTCAACACCTTCTGCATTCTCAATCTTGGCGATGATGGCGATCTGCTCCGCATGGTGCTCGTGAAGGATCTTGCGGATTTCCTTGATGCCCGCTGCATTCCGGATGAAAGAGGCTGCAATAAAGTCAATATCCTGCTGAATGCCGAAGATAATATCTGCCTTGTCTTTCTCTGTGATAGCCGGAAGCTTCACTCTTACATTCGGTACATTGACGCCCTTTTTCTCGCCCAGCTCACCGCCGTTTGCAACGGTGCAGACAATGTGATCTTTTTTTACGGTCTTTACATCCAGCTCGATAAGGCCGTCATCAATGAGGATCTTGTTGCCCGGTTTGACTTCTCTTGCCAGCCCGGGATAAGTGATGGAACATCCTTTTTCATTACCCACCGTCTCTTCCATATAGAGAGTAAAATCTGCGCCCTCTGTCAGAGTGACTTTCTTTCCGTCCTCCAGAACCCCGGTACGAATTTCCGGGCCTTTGGTATCCAGAAGAATAGCAACCGGTTTATCCAGCTCCTCCCTGACATTTTTCAGCAGGTTCATACGGTTTCTCTGCTCCTCGTAATCCCCGTGTGAAAAGTTGAAACGGGCCACATCCATGCCGTGTCTTACCAGGGCTTTCATTGTGGCTTTTTTGTCCGTATTCGGACCCATGGTACATACAATCTTCGTCTTGCGCATAAATTCCTCCTATTTTATATGTTCATGAGTAAAAAGATGATCCTGACAGTATTCGTAATTGCCGTTGCATTTGGAACAGAAGCGGAACTCCAGGTTATCCCCGTCCTTCTCTGTCCTGCCGCATATGGCGCATTTATGCTTTGTCACACCCGGTGCCATTTTGGGATGGACTGCCTTTTGGAACTGCTGCCGCCTGTGTACTTCTTTCGGATTGATATGGCTGTAATTCCTGGTGGCAAAAAAGAACACGATAAAGTTCAGCAGGGACGCGATGATCATCATCCTGATGGACCAGATCGGTGTCTGTATAAAATTATAGACCAGGTATGCAACATCCAGATACGCCAGCCATTTGATCTTCACCGGAATCACAAAGTACAGAAGAAGCTGCATATCCGGGTAACTGGCTGCAAAAGCCAGGAAAATGGACAGGTTGATATAATATGTGGAGATCGCTGCCATTCCGTAAAGGGAATTCATGGGTCCCTGAATAAAATAGAGCAGAAATGCACCGATGATAGTGCTTAAAATACCTCCTAAGATATAGACATTGTACCTGAAATCCCCCCATGTCTTCTCCAGTGAAGTTCCCAGGGAATAGTAAAGTGCAAGCATGATGATGGTAAAAATATTAAGCCCGGAGGGCGGAATCAAAAGCCAGCTCACAAGTCTCCATATCTGTCCGTGCAGAATGTGGCCGGGGCTCAGCATCAGATAAGCGCTGAAAGGAATTCCGGTAACTGTGCCCAGAAAAGAAAGTACATATCCGATCACATAAAGCAGGATGATGTACTTTGTCAGATTTCTGATAGCAAAACGACCGCATTTCCTTTCCATTTTGTTCAAAAAATTCATATATTCTCCTCGTTTCTGATATCAGTATTCCCCCCTCAGGGAAACTCTTCCAATTAGAAAAGGTTTTTCTTGGAGAAGATCAATGCAACCAGTAAGCTCAGAACCAGGGACAGCACAATGACGATCACGAACCCATAAGGGCTCCCCGCAAAAGGCATCCCCGATGTGTTCACATTCATACCGTATGCACTGAATATCATGGTCGGAATCGACATGACAATGGTTACGGTTGCCAGAAACTTCATGACAATATTCAGATTGTTGGAAATAACAGAGGCAAAGGCATCCATCATTCCGGAAAGAATACCGCTGTAAATATTGGCCATCTCAATGGCCTGCTTATTCTCCACAATGACGTCCTCCAAAAGGTCCGTGTCATCGGGATACTGTTTGATCCGTTCCACTTTCAAAAGCTTCTCCAGCACCACCTCATTGGAACGCAGGGATGTGGTAAAGTACACCAGGGACTTTTCCAGCTCCAGAAGCTCGATCAGCTCCTGGTTCCTGGTAGAAGCGTGAAGCTTCCCTTCCACTTCCTCGCTCTTTTTATCTATGATGCGCAGATAATGCAGGAACATACTGGCATTGTTATATAAGATCTGCAGGATAAATCTGGTCTTCATATAAGTATAAAAGTTCCGCACGCGGCCGTCCATAAATTTACCCAGCACTGAGATATCCTCCAGACACACAGTGAAGATCATTTCATTGGTCACAATGATGGACAGAGGGATAGTTCCGTACCAGTCCTTTTCGCCCCTCTCCTCAATGATGGGGGTGTCAACCAGGATGAGTGTGTAATTGTCCTCCACCTCTATACGGGAGCGCTCTTCCTCATCCAGAGGTGCACGCAGATCGTCCACCTCTATCTGGTACTTGTTGGAAATCTCAAAAATCTCTGTTGCTGTCGGATCTGTGAGAGCGATCCAGCATCCCTCGCTGGCTTCCTCCACCTGATGCATTTTTCCGTCTATCGTTTTAAAAATTCTGATCATGTTATCTCCCTTCACGCCCCATAAACGGGCGCAAAGATATCAGATGCGCCTGCCTATGGGGTTTCTACTCTTTATTTTGCTTTCTTGATTCGTATTCCCGGGACAAGGCCCACCTTCCATGATAACACTTCCTTTCTCCTATTCTTCCTCACATTTGTGGAAGATAATACTGTTTGGTGTCTCCACCTTCAAAGGTTTCCCCTTCATAACCAACAGCTTGTTTTCATAATCAATGGTAAATGTGGTGATAGAGTTGGACTCATGGTTCACCACTGCCAGATGTTTCCCGTCCGGGAATACATCCAGATCCTTTGGATACTCGCCGCTGATGGGCAGTATAAACTGTTTTTCCAGACTGCCGGTCTCCTCATCCACTTTGTACATGGACACGGTATCTTCACCTGCTGTGGAGCAGAAGAGATACTCACCGTCCGGTGACAGGCACATGCCGGATGTGGCATCGTGCGTCTCATCATCGTGGGATACCAGCGTGCTCTCTGTCTGAATCAGCTCGAAAACAGGATTCTTGCCGCTTCCGTCGTAGCGGTATACCTGCACCTCATTGCTCAGCTCAAAATTCAGGAATGCATATTTGCCGTTGGGACTGAATTTGATCAGTCTCGGTCCGGACTCCCTCACACAGCGCAGTACATCCACAAGCTCCAGCTTGCTGGTCCTGTTATTGACACGGTAGATCTTCATCTGGTCAATTCCGTTGTCCACTGCACAGAGATATTTTCCGTCCGGTGTAGGACGCACACAGCTTACATGGGGACGGAAGTTTCTCTCCGCCACGCTTCCCAGTCCTCTGTGGAATACCCCGTCCATGACGCTTCCCAGGCGTCCGTCCCTGTGGGTATGTACCACGGTAACCTTACCGTCGTGATAACCTGCCACATAGAGATATTTTCCTTCCTTGTCGGTGGACAGGTGGCAGCCTCTCATTCCGTCAATGTCTACTTTATTAATAAAGGTAAGATCTCCGTCCGGATCAATTGAAAATACGGCAACTCCTTCGTCGGCAATGGAATAGAGATATTTCCCATTTAATGATATGGCCAGGTGGGAGGAATTATTTACAGGAATGACTTTTCGCTCTGTAAGTGTCCCCTCTTCTACATTTACATCATATAAATGGATTCCGATACTGCTTCCATGGGTATACGTTCCAACATATGCAACATACTTCTCTTTCATTTATGCAATACCCTCCTGTTTTATTCTGATTCTCCCCGGTTGGCGGAATTTTCAGCCGCTATCCGTGGTCTAACGACATTCTACCACAAACTTTTTCTTTATACAATGCAATTCCCGCTAAATTCGCAACATTTATGTTGACAAGGTTTGTGTGTTTAGTATAATGAAATTCAGAGTCTTTCCACGGTCAGGCCGGTTTTACGGGACAGATTCTGCATTTATTTCATATCACGTAAAGGAGAACGCGAATGAACCATACACTGGTGGATTTAATTGACATTTCCAAAGGATTTGGCGATCAGATTGTTCTGGACAAGCTGAATCTCTCCATCCGGGAAAATGAATTTCTTACCCTTTTAGGCCCCAGCGGCTGCGGTAAGACAACCACTCTCCGTATCCTGGGCGGTTTTGAAACGCCGGATTTCGGACAGGTTATTTTTGACGGAGAGGATATTACCAATCTTCCGCCCAATAAGCGAAATCTGAACACCGTATTCCAGAAATACGCCCTGTTCTCCCACATGAATATAGAAGAAAATATTGCTTTTGGTTTAAAAATTGCCGGAAAGAGCAACGCTTATATCAAAGACAAGATCAAATACGCACTGAAACTGGTAAATCTTGAGGGCTTTGAAAACCGTCTGCCTGACTCTTTAAGCGGCGGCCAGCAGCAGCGTGTAGCCATAGCCCGCGCCATTGTAAATGAACCGCGTCTTCTGCTATTGGATGAGCCTCTGGGCGCTCTGGATCTGAAGCTTCGCCAGGACATGCAGTATGAGCTGATCCGCCTGAAAAATGAGCTGGGCATTACCTTTATCTACGTGACCCACGATCAGGAAGAAGCACTTACCATGTCAGACACCATCGTGGTCATGAACCAGGGATATATCCAGCAGATGGGGTCCCCTGAGGATATCTACAATGAGCCGCAGAACGCATTTGTAGCCGACTTTATCGGCGAGAGTAATATTATAGAAGGTACTATGCTTGAGGACAGGCTGGTGAAGATCCTGGGTGCCAAGTTCCCCTGTGTGGACGAAGGCTTTGGCCGCAACAGACCCGTTGACGTTGTCATCCGGCCCGAGGATGTGGACCTGGTGAAGCCTGAGGAGGGCACGATCCAGGGGGTTGTCTCCCATCTGATCTTCAAAGGCGTCCACTATGAAATGGAAGTCCAGGCAAACGGGTTTGAATGGCTGGTACACAGCACAGACATGTTCCCGGTAGGCCAGAAAGTCGGTATCCATGTGGACCCCTTCGACATCCAGATCATGCACAAGCCGGTATCGGAGGACGAGGAGGCCATAGGAGTGAATGAATAGAAAAAAATTACTGACCGGACCTTATTTTTTCTGGGCCGTGGCCTTTATTCTGATTCCCCTCGCCATGGTCTTATATTATGGTCTGACAGATGTGGACGGCCATCTGACTTATGAAAATCTTCTGGCCATCGGAACAGTGGAGAATTTCAAGGCCCTATGCCTCTCCCTGCTGCTCTCCATTGTCAGTACAGCCATCTGTCTGTTGTTAGCCTACCCTCTTGCCATGATTTTATCCGGCATGAAGGTAAATCAGACCAGTTTTATTGTGTTGATCTTCATCCTGCCCATGTGGATGAATTTTCTGCTGCGCACCATGGCCTGGCAGACCCTGCTGGAGAAAAACGGCGTCATCAACCAGCTTCTGGGCTTTCTGCACCTGCCCTCCATTCAGCTCATCAACACGCCCTATGCCATCATCCTGGGTATGGTGTACAACTTCCTGCCTTTCATGGTGCTGCCCCTCTACAATGTGCTGTCCAAGATTGACAAGGACGTCATCTTCGCAGCCAGAGATCTGGGGGCCACGGAACTGTATACCTTCCGGAAGATCATCTTCCCTCTCAGCCTTCCCGGCGTGGTGAGCGGTGTCATCATGGTATTTGTGCCTGCTCTCACCACATTTGTCATCTCCGATCTGTTGGGCGGAAGCAAGATCCTGCTCATCGGAAATGTCATTGAACAGAAGTTCAAACAGGGCAGCAACTGGCATGTGGGAAGCGGACTTTCTCTGGTGCTGATGGTCTTTATCCTGATCAGCATGGTGGTCACCACCAAGTATGACAAAGACGGACAAGGAGGTATGTTCTGATGAAGAAGACAGCCAGAAATATATATTTGGCGCTTATTCTGATCCTCATGTACGCGCCGATCGTGACACTTATGATCCTCTCCTTCAATGCCTCCAAATCACGCTCCAAATGGGGCGGATTTACCCTGCAGTGGTATAGCTCCCTGTTCCGGGATGATGCCATTATGAGTGCCCTTTACAACACCCTTGTCATTGCATTTTTATCGGCAATACTGGCGACTCTCATCGGAACCTGTGCTTCCATCGGCATTAATTCCATGAAGAGCAGATGGCGTACGGTATTTATGGGAGTCACCAATATTCCCATACTGAATTCTGACATTGTGACCGGTATTTCCCTCATGCTTCTGTTTATTGCATGCAGGTTTACCCTGGGCTTTTCCACCATTTTAATGGCACACATAACCTTCAATATCCCCTATGTGATCCTGAGCGTTATGCCGAAGCTGAAGCAGACCAACAAGAGCACTTATGAGGCCGCCAGAGACCTGGGCGCAGGCCCTTTCCAGGCATTTATGAAGGTAGTGTTCCCGGATATCCTTCCCGGTGTGCTGTCAGGATTTCTCATGGCTTTTACCATGTCCCTGGATGATTTTATCATCACGCATTTTACCAAGGGACCCGGGGTGGATACCCTGTCCACCAAGATATATTCCGAGGTGCGGAAGGGCATCCGGCCGGAGATGTACGCGCTCTCCACTCTGCTCTTTTTATCTGTCATGGTCATTATGATCCTGGTAAATTCAGCCCCCAAAGAGCCGGATAAAAAGCTCAGCTTAGAGCTTGAAAATGAAAAGAAGAAGCTCCCTCTGCGCCAGGTCATTCCGGCAGCACTTGTCATCCTTGTGGCAGGCGCAGGATTTCTTTTCCATCTGGGAAGCAAAGGAAGCGTGTCAGACGAAAAGCTGATCGTGTATAACTGGGGGGAATATCTGGACCCTGAGGTCATAGATATCTTCGAGGAGGAGACCGGTATAACCGTCACCTATGAGGAGTACGAGACCAATGAGATCATGTATCCGAAAATCATGTCAAAGGCCATTGCCTACGATGTGGTCTGCCCCTCTGATTATATGATCCAGCGTATGCGGGAGAACGATCTGCTGGCCAAGATCAACTGGGACAATGTGCCCAACATTAAGAACATTGACCCCACCTATATGGAACAGTCCAGGAGCTTTGACCCGGAAAACGAATACTCAGTGCCCTACTGTGTCGGCACTGTGGGCATTCTCTACAACAAGACCATGGTCAAAGAAAAGGTGGATAGCTGGGATATCCTCTGGGATGAAAAATACAGGGACAGTATCCTCATGCAGGATTCCGTCCGGGATGCCTTCGCGGTTGCCCTGAAGCGCAGGGGATATTCCCTGAACTCCGTAGTCGTGGACGAGCTGATCCAGGCCACGGATGATCTGATCGCGCAGAAACCTCTGGTCCAGGCCTATGTGGTGGACCAGGTCAGGGATAAGATGATCGGAAATGAGGCTGCGCTGGGTGTTATCTATTCCGGCGAAGCCCTCTATACCCAAAGGGAGAACCCGAATCTGGAATATGTGATTCCCAAAGAGGGGACTAACGTATGGATTGATTCCTGGGTGATCCCATCCAATGCGCAGAATAAGGAAAACGCGGAAAAATTCATCAATTTCCTCTGCCGCCCGGATATTGCGCTGATGAACTTTGAGTACATCACCTACGCAACACCAAACAAAGCTGCCAGAGATCTGATCGAGGATGACAGCATCCGAAACAGCAGAGTGCTCTTCCCCGAAGCAGAAGATCTGAAGGGAAGCGAGACCTTCCAGTTCCTGGGCGATGAAGCAGACTCATACTACAATGAACTGTGGAACAAGGTAAAATCCAAGTAACCGGGAAGGCATTGCCGTACGGCTTATGCGGAACCTTTTCTGCAGCCAAACAGGAGTTTTTATGAATCGGACATTGATCTACAAGATAGAAGAAAAGGATTCCCCCTGCACGGTGGAATCCTTTTTAAAAGCCAGGGGATATTCCCGGCAGATTATCATTCAATTGAAAAAAAACGATGACGGCATAACGGTAAACGGCAGATGGGCCTATGTCAAGACCATGCTCCGCACCGGGGATGAGCTGAAGATCTTTCTGAAGGAAACGCAGTCCTCAGAGCATATCCGGCCGGTTTTGCTGCCCTTAACGATCGTCTGGGAGGATGAGGATATTCTGGTTCTCAATAAGCCCGCCGATATGCCGGTACATCCCTCCGTCAACAACTATGACAATACCCTCGCCAATGCAGTAGCGCATTATTACCGGTCGGCCGGAGAAGAATTTATCTTTCGCTGCATCAACCGCCTGGACCGGGATACCACCGGCCTATTGATCGTGGCTAAAAATGCTCTGAGCGCCTCCTTATTGTCCTCGCAGATGAAAAAGCGGCAGATCCACAGGACTTATCTGGCACTCTGCGACGGTATCCTCCCGTCGTCTCAGGGGACCATAGACGCTCCCATTGCCAGAAAGGAAGGTTCGGCCATTGAGCGGTGTGTGGATCTTGAAAGAGGAGAACGGGCAGTCACACACTACAAAGTGCTGGAAACACGCCGCCATGTAACACTGGCCGAGCTTCATCTGGAGACAGGGCGCACCCACCAGATCCGGGTGCACATGCAGTATCTGGGCGCCCCGCTGCTTGGGGATTATCTCTATCATCCGGATTTCACCTGCATATCCAGGGTTGCCCTGCACTCCTCTGCGCTTGCGTTTACCCATCCCATTACCCGGGAACCCATGCAGTTTCGTGTACCGCTGCCCAAGGACATGGCAGAGGCATTTTATCAAGCCGGATATGGCAGCATCTGAAAAACCGTTCCCGACATGTAACTTTCTGTTTCATTCTCTTCCAGAAGTGCTATAATGAGAATTATAAACTATATCATGTATTTATAACGGTAAACTGTTCTTCCGTCAAAAGCCTGAACAGTCTCACCGGCATCTATCAAGGGAGGAATTCAAATGACTAAAGTTAAGATTGAACCGGGAATCTGTAAATTTTCCACTCTCGTCACTGCCACTGCATCAGAGGATGAAGAGACGGAAGTCACCATCAAAGTCGCAAGCGGCTGTCCCAGCGTGAAGAAAATGATGGAAGAACTGGGAAGTACCTTTGATGCCTACGAAGTCTGTCTTGTAAAACCAGGATCCGGACCCTTCTTCGAGTATGCCAACAAAAACTTTCCGGTACACTCGGGATGCCCGATCATTGCGGGAATCACCAAATGCATTGAGGCTGAGGCCAATCTTGCATTGAAGGCAGATGCCTCCATCAAGTTCCTGGACAACGAATAAAAGGAAATCTCCTGGCGCCAATGGATACCAAATAGGATACCGCACATAGATATCCTATGGCGCACAAAAGCCGGGCGGAACACAATATTCCGCCCGGCTTTTACACGATAACAGCCTGTTGCCGCTGTCACTTTACAGCATTCTGATTCTCGGCACCTCATCAATATGAAGATATCTTCCCAGAGTCTTCACAATGATATCATGATTGATATAGTGGTTCTGGTTGGTCACCATAACAGCACCCACAACACCCACTTCCTCCACGCGTACCGGGAAGCCTCCGCCCATGCAGGAAAATTCTTTTGGGTCCAGAGCAATGTCAACCATGGTCTCCTCGCTTTTCTGCAGTTCAGTGTACACCAGAAGACTGCTCTTCTCCAGTGTGCGGACCGTGTTGAACGTTCTGTCCATCCAGCGGTCATTGTTCAGATTGGTTGTATTCCCCGCGTATTTGAATACTGTGTATCCGTTATTTCTGCGGATGGATACAGCACAGTCCAGACCTCTTCGTCTGCTCTCTGCCACAAGCATCAGCCCCAATTCCCATGCGTCCTCGTTGGTAAAATGTGAAAACTGGAGTATCTCCTCCTGCATACTGAGTACGGTGATCACTTCATCCATTGTCATATACATTCCCTCCTGTACAATTTTCAATTATATGCCGCCGTGTGTCCCCGGCGCGGCTTAACGGATCCTATCCGGAAATCCCACTTTTCTCTGTACCTTGCGCAGGGTTTTATTGGCAAAGTAGCTGGCTTTCTCAGCATTTTCCTTGATAATGGAATCAATGTATGACTTATCTTTTTCCAGTCTTGCAACCTCATCCTGCAGAGGTTTCAGAACACTTACCACGGCCTCACCCACAGCCATTTTCAAGTCACCGTATCCTTTTCCTTCAAACTCGCGCAGCGCTTCATCGGTGGTCTTTTCTGTACATGCGCAGTAGATATCCAGCAGGTTTTTCAGCCCCGGCTGCTCATCCCTGTAGGCGATACATGCCTCAGAATCTGTCACGGCACGTTTGCATTTGCGCATGATGGTGTCCGGGTCATCCATGAGGTAGATGCTTCCGTTTGGATTCTCATCTGACTTGGACATCTTCTTGGACGGCTCCTGAAGGCTCATGATCTTGGCCCCCACTTTGCCGATATATGCCTCCGGAACTGTGAACACATCCCCGTAAATGTTGTTAAATCGGATGGCAATGTCACGTGTCAATTCCAGATGCTGCATCTGGTCAATTCCCACCGGAACCACATCTGCCTGATACAGCAGGATATCAGCCGCCATCAGTACCGGGTAGGTGAAAAGTCCTGCGTTGATATTGTCCGCATGTTTGGCGGATTTGTCCTTAAACTGTGTCATACGGCTCAGCTCACCCATATAGGTAAAGCAGTTTAAGATCCATGAAAGCTCTGCATGTCCTGATACATGGGACTGGTAATAAATACAGTTTTTCTTCGGGTCCAATCCTGCCGCAATATATAAAGTCAGAAGCGCACGGGCTCTCTTGCGAAGAGTAGCCGGGTCCTGGCGCACTGTGATGGAATGCATGTCCACTACACTGTAAAAGCACTCATATTCATCACTCAATGTCACCCAGTTTTTCAGCGCTCCCAGATAATTTCCAAGTGTCAGGTTTCCGGTTGCCTGCATACCGCTGAATAATACTTTTTTATCGTTAATCATTTTAATGTCCTCCAGAAATTTACTACGATAAATTGTATCATTCTGCCCGTACAAAGTCAAATCTTTATAATCAAATCCCTATAAAATGGTCCACTGGGAGGGAGAATATCAGTCCTTTTGCCTCTGTCTTCAGACCGCATGCTGTGTTGACAGCCTGCATGATCCTGGTATACGCGTCAATACCGGACAAAATCATGACCACATCCTTCTCTCCCTGCAGTCTTATCCCCAGAAAGGAAGAGGCATCCTCATCGTGCAGGGAACGGGCATGAAATACCGTACCCCCTGTGGCATCCGCCGCTTTTGCGGCAACCATCACCTGATCCTGAAAGCCGTGGTCCACCACTGCAACCACCAGTTCATATTTTCTTTCCGCCTGCTCCATATACTCCTCCTTTTCCGCGCCCCGGAACAAAACTTTCTGCTGGAATAATGTACTGATACCGCTCAATGGAATTGTGAACATAATACCATGTCCAGGTTTCTTGATATTGATTTTCGCGGCTATTTCATTCATGATATCACGTTCCATACAGGCCGGCAGGAAGCAGAACAGCAATTCCTTGTCTGTCTCCCCGATTCCCAGATAATCCAGAAGCTCACTTCCCGCAGTTCCAAGCGCCAGTGTCCCGCATGTAAAGCAGATCTGACGGCTTCTGCAGATATCAGCTACCAGCCTGCCCTTTCCACGGTTAACAATAGCGACCAAACATTTTACTTTTTGTTTACTCATCTGAAACCTCCTCAAAGGCAAGAATCCCATCCTCTTCCTGAGCTGAAGATACTGCCCTTTTCTTTCTCCTCATCATCAATCCCAGAATTTGAATGGTAACAAGCGGTGTCATGGCAACCATTGCCACGATTCCAAAGGCATCCATCATCACATCCCCGCCCAGGCTTTCACACGCCCCCATTGCCAGAGGCAGCAGAAAGGTTGCCGTCATGGGCCCGCTGGCCACTCCGCCGGAATCAAAGGCGATGCCGGTAAACACCTTCGGCACAAAAAAGCTCAGCAGCAGAGCAGTGAAATAGCCCGGAATAAGAAAATACATGATGCTGATTCCCGTCAGCACACGAAGCATGGCGATTCCCAGTGAAATCCCCACACCCACAGAGAGGGAATAGAGCATCCCCTTAGAGGAAATAGCACCGGATGACACCTCCTCCACCTGGCGGTTCAGCACATGTACCGCAGGCTCTGCCTTTACAATGTAAAACCCTATAACCATGCCCACAGGCACCAAAACCCAGTTATAGGACAGGGCCGCCAGCTCGGAACCGATAAAATATCCCGCCGGCATAAATCCCACATTGACACCGCACAAAAACAGGATCAGCCCCATATAAGTATACAGAGTTCCCACCAGTATTTTAATGACCGATTTCTTTTTAAAGTACCTGGTTATCATCTGGAAGAAAAAGAAAAAGCAGAGAATGGGAAACAATGCCTTACTCACCTCCCTGACATACCGGGGCATCTCTGCCAGGAATGTCTTAGCCACGTCCTTTGTGGTCTCAACATGCACCATCTGAAAAGGCGTATAGGAAGCCCCTTTAGGGTGATACAGAATTCCCAAAAGCAGAACAGCAAGAATAGGACCTATACTGCCCAGAGCAACCAGACCAAAACTGTCCTCCTCTGCGTGGCTGTTCCTCATATGAGCCATGCCGATCCCCAGCGCCATGATGAACGGAACGGTAATAGGTCCGGTGGTAACGCCCCCGCTGTCAAAAGCCACTGCCATAAAGCTGTCCATAGAAAAAAATGCCAGGATAAAGACAACTATGTAAAAGAAGATCAGCATATACTTCAAATCCACGCCAAAGGTAATACGTATCCATGAAAACATCAGAAAGAGTCCCACACCGCAGGCCACAGTCCAGATAAGTATCTGATCCGGTATGCCGGGAACCTGATGTGCCAGAACAGTCAGGTCAGGCTCTGCAATGGTAACTATAAATCCGATTGCAAAGGTAACAAGAAACATAACCAGCTTTTTCTTTGATGACACAAGAGCATTACCAATACCGTCCCCCATAGGCATCATGGACATATCCGCTCCCAGTGAAAAAAATCCCATACCCACCACAAGCAGAACCGCCCCCAGCACAAACAGCAGAATGGTCCCTATGGGCATGGGCGTGATCGTGATACTTAACAAAAATACAATGCAGGTGATAGGCAGTACAGAGGATAATGCCTCATTGATCTTCTCTTTTAATTTTGTCATCCATTCACCTCTTTTCTAATAAATATTATGCGCGTGCGGCTCTCTGTGACTTTACGCAGATGCATTCATTTCATACTTAATTTCAGGGTTTCATTGATTCAGATAAGATGAATAGCAAAAGAATGTTAAGAATATAAGAAAAACAGAATTTATAGATAAAGTTTAGCATAAATACTTTCTCATTTCAATTGTTTATTTCAATGAAGTAAAAAAGCGGGTTACAATTCAGTCTTTCTGCTTCACAGCGGCAAAAGGATGCTGCCCTCAAAAGGCATGCATCCTGTCCGCCGCGTACCCGCCGGTCAGCCAGAAGCATGCCCAGAACCAGACACGTTTCTCCCCCGCCAGGTAAAGGCCGCTGTCCCCCAAAAAGCAGATGACCCCCAGCAGTAAGATCCAGGACAATAATATCCCCGCCAAAACTTCCGCTGTACCTGCATTTTTTTCCCATCTGTACCCCACAGCATATAGCAGCCAGGCCATAACACAGTATTTCAGGCAGGAAAAGAACGGGCGGAGTACAAGCAGATCCAGACTTGTCTTTTTCGTCTGAAGCAGCAGTTCCAGATTATTCTGTATCTGCTGTATGGTCTGTCTCCAAAAGTTAAAATCCGACCATTTTGTAGGCATCATATCCCTGGTCACTCCAAGAGAGGGCCGAAAAAGCCAGTAAAACAGAACTGCCATAAGAACGGGTACTGCATACATGCCTGCTGTCCGTATTCTGGTGTTTCTCTGCCTCCCGTCTTTCCCGGCGCGTGTCCGCAGACTGCGGGAATGCATTTTCCGACATGCATCTGCCGTCCTGCCGGCCATTCTCAAAAATATGACCAGAGGAAGAAGAAATACCAGAAGCTCTGCGCACACTGCAAAATACCTCCACGGCTGGACTTTTCCCTGTATCCCATGGCGCATCAGAAATGCCTGCACCGGACTTTCCAGGGAATCGCCCTCCGTGTTCGCCTCATACGCTATGGTGTCCAGAACGCTGTCCCCCTCCTTTTCTGCCTGTACGGCGGCAGTCCCCTCCATCCCTCTCAAGATCCCACGGACCGTCAGGGTCCTTCCCCGATAGGAAATCTCTTCCCCCATCACATATTTACTTCCGAAAAGTCTGCAGGCCAAATCCTCGGACAAAAGACAGCCATCCTCATCCTCCTCATACAGAGGTGCCGTGGCCGCAAGAAGCCCCTGTGTATCTCCCAGAACCTCTATGACAGAAGCCTGCTCCATTCTGTCCAGTTTCTCATTTTCCAGAACCTCCTCTCCCCGCTCTCCCCAAAATATACAGGAATCGGGGAACTCCTGCTCTGACTCCTCCTGCCGGATGGAATCCGCCTCCGCCGGGGACCAGGTACCCTTCGTCTTTCTTACTGAAACCCCTTCGCTGTATTTTTCTGTACCGGCTGCAGCGGCTTTTGCCAAAAAACAGCATAAAAGCAGCAGCCCTAAAATCCCAAGTCTGCAGACAGCCTTCCTTCCCCCTCTCATGGTTCCCGCAGGCGCACTCTGCTGCCCGCATCTATGGTCCTGTCAGATTCTGTGATCACCCGGTCATCCGGCAGAAGACTGCCGCTTTCCAGGGCAGCATAGGAACTGTTTTTGTCCTTCACCGCCACATCCTTTCTCACGGCTGTCAGCTCTGTTCCCAGGACCGTCTTTTTTTCCTCCGCCACCAGAACATAATATTTTGAATTTTCCACATGCAGAGCCTCCACGGGAATACAGTTATCCTGTACCTTTGTTCTGCGCATACAGGTCATGGTGGCTGCCGTGCCAATCTCCATGGAATCTGCGGGGAGCAGAACCGTCACATTGAGTTTTGTCTTGTCCTCCGCATCCGGTGTAATGCTCTCCACCTCCAGATTTTCTATGTCCTTTTTACTGCCCTCCGCGGACAGCTTAACAGGATCTTTTCTGGCTATATATTTTTCCAGACTCTTGTCGATCTGCGCCACAAACCTGCATCCGGAGCTTACATCCGCCAGTGTCATAAGCGCCGTATCCGGTGTATTGTCACCTGCCCCCACTCTCACTTCCGTCACAACCCCCTTCACCGGTGACAGAATCTGCCCCTGATCCTCTTTCAGCTTCTCCAGCTTCTCAAGACTCTTTTTCTTAGCGTCCAGATCCAGCGCATTGACCTTCTCCGTACTGTCACTGCCATCCGAAGCCTCCGCATCCTCCAGCGCTCTCTGGGCCTGTGTCTGGCTGTCCTCTTTTGCCTTTTCCGCCTCCTGGCAGGCCTGTTTTTTCGCCTCGATGTCAGCCAGAAGCTGCTCTTCCCGGGCTTTGGCACTCTGTTCCCCGGCAGTCTGCCCCAGACTTTCGGCCTCTGCAAGGGCACTTCGTGCCTCCTCAAGAGCCTGCTTTGCTGCCTCCGCGTCCTCTCTTGCCGCTGCAAGCTCCCGGGCATTCTCCTCTTCTATGCGTGTCCTGATCTCTTCTTTCTGTGCCTCAGTCAGAGAACCGTTTTCTTCCTCCGCGGCGCCAATCTCTTTTAAGATCTCTTCCTCAATTTTCTCCCACAGGGCGTCTGCTTTGGCTTCAAGGACGGAGAGTGCCTCCTCCCTCTCCTTACACAGCTCCTGCAGAGTGGAAACCGTCAGCTCCTCACCGCCGCTCTCTTCCTGCCCGGCCTGATAAAATTCCTCCAGCTCTGCCTCCGCCCGGGCAAGCGCTGCCTGTGCCTGGGCCACGCGGTTTCCGCCTTCCGTCTCGGCCCTGTCGTAATCCTCTCTGGCCCTCTGGGCCTGTACGGATTTTTTCTGCTGTTCGGATTGCTTCCTGCTTCCGAGATCCCGGTTGTTCAGCTCCAGCTTCTTTATCTCCGTATTCAGATTCTCAATCTGTTCCTCAATATCTGCCATCCTAAGCTGCATGAGAAGCTCCCCTTCTTCCACCTGGCTGCCCTGTGCCGCATACAGCGTCTCCACCATGATATTTGGCTCTGTGCTTATGGCCTTCTCCAGATTCTCTTTTACCGTCCCCTCACCCACCACAGAGTGCTCAATCGCCTTTGAGGACATATTCTCCACATCCACCTGCGCTATGGTCACACTGTCGGCAGCTCTTGATATGACCGTAAATACCATCATCATGACCAGAAAAACGGCAAGCATAAAAAATGCTTTTTGTCTCAGGCTTTTTCTCCCTTTTCCTCGTATCATCTCTCCACCTCTATTCCTTCACTGCCGCTGCCACGATCCCCTGTTCCAGATAATCCTGTCCGCCCAAAAAAATGAAAAAAGCCGGCAGAAGAACCACCACGGAAGCCGCAAACGCTGCCGGCGCTTCCAAAAGCCCGATATCCGGCAGATACAGGGAAAGGGGCCATAATTCTTTATTTTTCAAAAATGTAAGGGGCTGTTCAATGAGATTCCAGCACTCCAGAAATCCCAGTACCATGGCGGAACAGATACCCCCGGATCCCAGGGGAAGCCCCAGATGCAGGAATATCTTCCACTCTCCTGCCCCGTCTATTCTTGCAGATTCCACCACAGCCTCCGGTATGCCCGTAAAGAACCGGTACATGATAAACACCGGAAATGTGGAGAACGCCCCCGGAAGGATCACTGCCCAGAGGGTATCCATAAGCCCCATCTGATCCAGCACCAGATAATTGGAGAGCATGGTCACCTGGAAGGGCATCATCATCAGTGTCACATACACGGTGAACACTGCTCTCTTAAACGGAAATTCAAATCTGGCAAATCCCCATGCCGCAGGCACACCTGCCAGGAGCTGCCCCAAAAGGATTCCCGCTGTAATACGAACGGAATTCCAGAACATTATAAAATATCCGGGAGAATCCAGCAAAAGCTCCGCATATGCCCGCAGGGTGGGATACATGGGAAAGAGACGAAATGCCGCGTACCCGCCCCCTTTTGCCAGAACCGGCGCCAGATATCCGGCCAGCTCCTGCTTTCCCATCAGGGAACCTGCCGCAAGAAACAACACCGGATACGCTGCCAGCAGTGCAAAGAATCCCAGAATAACCAAAATAACTTTCTTCATTCCTCCATCAACCCTCTCTCCCCCAGGCTCTCTGCAGAAGCAGGATAAGTATCAGAACAGCCAGAAACGTAAGCACTGCCCCGGCTGCCATCTTATCAAGCGAAAGCTCCCTGAACCAGTTGTTAAACACATGCTGCAGCAGATACATACTGTCATGGGGATAATCCCCGGCCACCAGATATGCCTCCCGGAACACCTTGAAGGAATTCAGGAAAGAGAGCACCGTGATGGTATAGAATACAGGCAGAAGATTCGGCAGTGTGATCCTGAAAAAGCAGCCCAGACTGCCGGCACCATCCACCCTTGCCGCCTCATACAGATTGTCCGGTATAGCAGCCAGACCTGCGCTCCACAGTATAATGTCATACCCCATATTCTTCCACAGATAACTGACAACCAGCACCCAGAACGCTGCGCTGCTGTTCATCCAGTCCATTGACGGCAGGTGCACCATACTGCAGAAGGCACTCAAAAACCCCTGGCTGTGAAATAAAAACTTCCATAAAAGTACTATGGACGCCACCGGGACCGCCATGGGAATCAGATAAAAGTTTTTCAAAAGCTTCCCCCTTTTCCCTGCGCCTGTGAGCAGCACCGCGATTCCCAGGGAGAGAAGCAGCAGAACCGGAATACAGATAAACGCAAACCGCATGGTATTCTTCACTGCCAGCAGAAAGGCTGAATTGTGAAACAGCTCCAGATAATTGCCGATTCCTTTAAACTCCATCCCCATGGCATCCAGAAAGGACCGCCTGATCACATCCGCAAAGGGTATCAGGACAAACAGCGCCACACCGCCGAGGCTTGGCAGCAGAAAGACTGCTGCCGCCCTGTTCTTTTTCCTTATTCCCGCTTTCTTTCTGCCGTGACGCCTCATTGCCTTCTCCCCTTTACTCAGCCAGATAGAGATTGACCTTCTGTATGATATTGCTGCATGCCTCGTCCAGGCCCAGGCCTTCATTCAGGTATTTTTCCCCCTGCTCTTTGACCGCGTTCCATATGGTATCATCCGTGGAAGCCGGTACCTCCGCCTGTTCAAGAAGCGCTTTCAGCCCGTCCAGTTCTTCTTCGCCGGGCCATCCTAAGTTTACGGATGACATACTGCCTGAACTGTCAGACATCGTGATGGACGCACCTCCTGCTGCGTCATCCCCTCCGCCGCCGTAGGTGGTTTTCGCAAATTCCATTGCCTTCTCATACCCCTTCTGATTGATGGGGAAGGCTGCGTTTAAGGTGCCCTGTACCTCCACGCCCAGCAGGGCTTTCAGGAAATCGAAGGCAAGCTCTTTCTCCTTGCTCTTGCTGCTGATTCCCACACTCTGGTAGGGAAGAAATACACTTTTACCCTCTGATTTCAGTTCTGTGTAGTCCAGACCACAGGCTTCATTTACCCCCAGGATCTCCACAAGCTGTGACACGGAGCCAATCCACCCCGCGCCCGCCTTGGACTGCTGGGAGAGCAGCACCATAGACTGCAGGCGCAGTCCGTCCAGGTTTGACGCGACCCCTTCTGCTGCACTGAAGTACCCTATGGTATTTTCCTGTTCTTCCTGGGTGATGGGTTCCCCATATAGTTTTTTCATGTTTTCCAGAAAAGCTTTCAGCGCCTCTTCATTCAGAGTGCCGTCCTCATTTCTCATAGCCGCGTTCTCCAGGTTGTAGAATATCTCCAGAAAATCAGAGGAATCTGTGGGAATCATAATGCGCCCTGTATGGGGATTTTCTTCCCTTATCTCTGCGATCTGCTCTGCCAGTGTGTTCATGCTTTCGGCTGCATTTACAACGGCTTCGTCACCCTGGACAACAGGGAGTAAGAAGCCCAGCGGCACTGCGTAGATCTTGTCATCCTTCTCAAAGGTCCTCATAATATTTTCAAACAATCCGTCTTCCCGGCCGACTGCTTCCACAGTGTCTGTAATATCCTCCAGAAGCCCCTTCTGAATATAATTCTCCACAGGCATGCCGTCCAGGATCAGGATATCCGGTCCCTTTCCTGCCATGATATCGGTATTCAGGGTGCGCAGGGCATCGGAAGCGGTGACGGAATCCTCGCCGCTCATACCAATCTCCAGGTCCACATACACATCCGGATTCTGCTTCTGGTATACGGAGATTGCCTGTCTCAGCACAGAGCAGTCTTCCAGAGAATACACCTTGATCTCCTTTTCCGGCACAGAAGACGTGTCAGCGGAGTAAGAATAGCGGTAAATCTTGTACTCCGCGTCTACGGAGCAGGCCACAAGGAAGCTGTCATCATCCATAACAGCCAGGGAAATGAGCATGGTCTTTGGATTTCCGATGGATGTCAGGCTTCCGTTCACTGCCTGCTCTACCACCGTGCCGCCCAAAATGTGCCGGTAAATGCCGCTCCCTGCACAGTAGAACAGCTTATCTTCCTCTTTCCCATACCCAAAGACCACGCTGTTTCTCAACTTTTTCTGTTCGGTCTCCATCTCTTTTAAAAGCTCATCAGAAAGCGCCTGATCTGTCTCCGCGGATTCCCCGGTGTTCATATCATAGGCTTTCAGCCCCTTGTCTGTGAGCAGCAGCAGCGTATCTTCTGTATTGGTAACCTGCTGGATTGTCTCACCCGGCTGGATGTTCTGCTCCACATGTCCGCTTTCCGGGTCGATCACGCACACCGTTCCGTATGTATATGTGGCGATCAGCTTTCCGCTGTCAGAAAATGCGATCCCGGTGATAACTTTCATGTCATCTGTCTTTTCCCCATCAAGGTTCAGGGCTTTCAGGGATTCCCCCTTCTTTGCATACAGAAGGGAAAAGCTCTGGGATACCATTACCTCAGACGCCTCAGGCATGGCAGATACGGCTATATCTCCCTCTTTACTGATGCAGGCCCAGTCTATGTAAGCACAGTCGGCAAGTCCCAGTCCTCCCGGCAGCGTATCCTCCTCCCAGCTTTTGCCCAAATCCGCTGACTTCCACAGACAGCGCTCACCCGTCTCCTTATCCTCTGTCAAAAGTGACAGGCTGTTGTCATTCAGTCTCTCCATTGCCAGGACCCTGCCTGTATTTCCCGGAAGGGATACCTCCTCCTCCAGATAACGGCCCATGGCGCCTTTCCCGCTCTCATCCTCTGTTTGTTTTCCGCACCCTGCAAGCCCTGCCACGGCAATGGCAAGAGCTGCTGTCAGACAGACTGCTTTTTTGATATATCGGTTCATGTTTCTCCTCCTGTCTTTCATTTGCGTTTATCTTATCATTCCATTCTCTAAACATTCTCTAAGATTCCCTCTAATTTTTCTTTCATTTTTAGAGATAACTTAAAGATTCCTGTGTTATACTTCTAAATAAAATGAAAGACCGGAGGATATTTTTTCATGAGAATATTGATAATAGAAGACGACCGCAAGCTCTGTGACTCCCTGAAATTCCAGTTGGAAAAGGAGGGGATACTGACGGATCTGTGTTACGACGGGGAAGATGGCCTGGATTATATCAGGCAGCGCACCCATGATCTGGTCCTTCTGGACCGAATGCTCCCCTCTATGGACGGCCTTACTGTCCTGGAAAAAATACGCGCGGAGGGTATTTCCACTCCTGTCATCCTTGTCACCGCACTGGGAGAACTCTCCGATAAGATCACAGGACTCAACCGGGGGGCAGATGATTATCTGGTAAAACCCTATGATTTCCAGGAACTTCTGGCGCGCATCCGCTGTATTGCCCGCCGTCCGGTCAACCTGGAGCTGTCCGATGAGATCACCTTTGGGGATGTGACATACCGCCCTGCTCCAAAACAGCTCCTCTGCGGTTCCAAGGTTCTGGTACTGTCAAAACGTGAGGGCGCGCTTCTTGAGTTTCTGCTCCGTAATCCGGGACAGACGCTTCCCAGGCTCACCATCCTGTCCCGCGTCTGGGGCCCCAACGCGGAGGTGGAGGAGGGCAATCTGGATAACTATATCCACTTTATCCGCCGCCGTCTCCGGACAGTCGGAAGCGCACTCACTCTGCGCACAGTCCGGGGCATCGGCTACTGCCTGGAGGTAACCCATGAATAAAAAAGAAGACCGTCCCCCCCATCCCCTGCTGTTCCGCAAAATGCGGATACGCCTCACCCTTCTCTGCCTTGCGGTCACAGGCGTTATTCTGGCTGCCGCCACCTGTCTGTGTCTCTATTTCTCCGAGTCAGGCATTGCGAAAAACGGCAGCACTTCCTTTACCAACAGCCTGAATTCCATGCTCACCCAGTTGGAAAGCCAGAACACCATTACCCTTCAGTGGATCGCCGGTATCGAGAAGAACCACAATACCATTCTCTCCCTGTTCGACAACGGCCAGCCCCTCTTTTACCAGGAGCTGCGCAGAACCCGGGAGGAAAAGGATGTCATATCCCTTGCAAAAGAAACCGCCTCCCGGGACTACGGGCTGGATCTGGATGCCGCGAATGCCTCCTCCCTTTTGTCCAAACATGTGGAATTCCGGTTAAAACCAAAGGGCGGGCAGGAGTATTACGCCTCCGTCATACTGCTTCCCAGGACAAACGGCCATTTAAGCGCTGTCATCCTGCAGTCTCTGGAGGCACAGAAAACCCAGATTTATGGACAACGCCTTGTCTTTCTGGGGGCAGACAGCGCTGCGCTTCTCCTCCTCGCCGTCTTTTTCTGGTTCTTCACAGGAAGGACCCTGGCTCCTCTGGAAGAAAACCGCAGACAGCAGGCACAGTTCATAGCCTCTGCCTCCCATGAACTCCGCTCCCCCCTGGCAGTTATACTCTCCTGCCTGACTGCCTCCCAGAAAGCTGCACCTGAGGAGGCCGCCCGCTTTACAGAGACTATCCAGCTTGAGGGAAAGCGTATGTCACGCCTGATTGATGACATGCTGCAGCTTGCCGGTGCGGATGCCTGCTCCTGGAATCTGGAGCCGGCTCCGGTACCGCCCGACACCCTGCTCCTGGAGACATATGAAAAATATGAGTATCTTGCCAGAGAAAAGGGACTCTGCCTAAGTATCCGTCTGCCTGAGGAGGAATGCCCGCCTGTTCTCTGCGACGAAGAACGGATCTCCCAGGTACTCTCCATCCTCATGGACAATGCCCTCAGTTACACACCTGCGTTCGGCCATATCACCCTTACACTGTCCTTTACTGCCAATCATGTCTCCCTGTCTGTTGCCGATGACGGCCCCGGTATTCCGGACTCGTTTAAAAAGCAGGTGTTCCAGCGTTTTTTCCGCCAGGACAAGGCCCACACCAGCAAAGAACATTTCGGACTTGGCTTAAGCATTGCCAGGGAGATCATAAAGATTCACAGAGGACGGCTGATCCTGTCCGATACACCGGGCGGAGGGGCCACCTTTACCATTATTTTAAGGACAGCACCATCCTGATTCTGCTTGCATCCTGCCGGCATACGGATTATAATTATTTTACCGGAAAAAGAATGAGATAAGTAAAAGGAGAAAACAAATGGAAAAAATCGCAAGCTTTACCATTGACCATATAAAACTGCAGCCGGGCATCTATGTTTCCCGGAAAGATTACGTGGGACAGGAAGTCATCACCACCTTTGACATCCGCATGACCTCCCCCAATGAGGAGCCTGTCATGAACACAGCGGAAGTCCACACGATCGAACACCTGGCCGCCACCTTCCTGAGAAATCACGGGGAATTCGGAAGCAAGATCATCTATTTCGGTCCTATGGGCTGCCGCACAGGTTTTTATCTGCTGTTGGCAGGAGATTATGAGTCTTCTGATATTGTGGAGCTTTTAAAAGAAATGTTTGCATTTATCCGCGATTTTAAAGATGAGGTTCCCGGAGCGTCCCCAAAAGACTGCGGCAATTATCTGGATATGAATCTGGGTATGGCCAATTATCTGGCGAAAAAATATCTGGATGAGGTGCTGGACCATATCGGCCCTGACCGTCTTGTATATCCCAATTAAATAAGAGTCCGCATCGGACTCCACATTCTAACCCTTCCGGCCACGGTGTCTCACCTGACCGGAAGGGCTGCTGTTTTCACTGCGTACCCAGCAGCACGCTTCGCGATGTTTTCAAAACTCCCCCATCTCGTCACAGTAAAAGCAGTAGCTGTCCTTACCGGATTCCTTAGCCTTATAGAGGGCCACATCTGCATATTTTCCTATGGAATTCTTATCCCCTGTGCGGTGCTTTGGATAAAAAGCCACCCCCACGGACAAGGAAAGCTGCATTCCCCCGTACTCTTCCTTCTTTACATGCGCCAGAATCTCTTTCAGAATGGGTTCCAGTTGTTCTTCCCTGTCCATCCCCGGCAGAAACATGCAGAATTCATCGCCTCCGTATCTGGCGGTGATGGTTCCTTCCGGAACAGATTCCGTGAGTATTTTGGCTATCTTCATCAGAGCGATATCCCCATAAGCATGGCCTCTTGTGTCATTGATCCGTTTAAAATCATCCACATCCATCAGGCAGTACGCGCCGCATTTTCCTCCCTGCATAAAATAGGAAAACACTGCCCGCTCAAACGCCTGGCGGTTCAGCAGATTTGTCATGGCATCATGAGACGCCTGATGCTGCATCTCCAGTTCATGCATTTTTTTATCGTGGATATCCAGAATCGCTCCCACCGCGCCGCCTGCCCCGTGTGGCAGCATGAGGCTCATGGTAAACCAGCGGTATTCCCGGTTTCCTTCCGGCCTGAGGCGGAAATCACATGTGATATTCTCTCTCTTATTTACGGAAGCGCTTCTGAGCGCCTCGATATTAAAATTCTGGTAGAGGTCTATCTTCTCCTCTTCATAGACATTATCCAGAATAAACTGTTCCAGGAATTTCTCGTAATCGTACAGGATTCCCGCTTTCAGCTTTACCGACAGGGAGCCTGTATGAAAAAATAATATCTGGTTATTCTTTATGTCCACCTCAAAAATCACGGTATAGACCAATCCTGTCACCACCTTTCAAATCAACATATCTCGTAACTGCTCTTATGCACGGCCGGCGCATGTGTTGTGCCGGCCTGTCCGGACAATCACCGAATATCTATTATAATACAACAATATAACACTATTGTAAACAACAATTGTTGGCTTATAATTTTATACCCATTGGGGCATAATATAGTGCATATACTGGTATATGAATGATCCGAACAGTGTCATAAATGGCATGTGCCATATTTACCATATTTTATGCAATGCTGTATATGTATCTCATAGAAAAGGGAGGTTTCTTATGAACATTGGTGAAAATCTGGCCCGGCTGCGCAAAGATAAACAGATAAGTGTCTATAAGCTCTCTCAATTAAGCGATGTCTCCATTAACTATATCAGGAGAGTGGAAAAGGGCGAGAGTGTACCCAGCATAGAAATTCTAACCGCACTGCTGTCTCCCCTTGGAATGCGTCTCTCGGAATTTTTCAATGAGGAATCTGAAAAACCCAATATTCTTTACCCCTCACCCTGTGAAGCGGAACTGGTTCGTCTCTATCGCCAGTTAAACAAAGAACAGGCAGGGGTACTTCTCAATCTGGCAAAGCTTCTCGCACAAAAATGAGCAGAAAGTATGCTGTGCACACTTTCTGCCCATAATCTCATTCTGCATTTCCTTTTATTCTTCTGTCTTCCAATGACTGTCTGCTGTCATAGTCATGGAGCTGCAGTTCTTCGCCCACATCACAGAGAAATACTTCCTCCGGATGCCTTTTCAGCACTTTCTTCCCTCCTGTATCTCCCTTTAGACCCATCAGCTCCGGTACATAACTCTCATGAAAAATAACCGGATTTCCCGTCGTGTCTCCGCTTGCAAGACATCCGATCTTCTTTCCGCTCCTTAAAAATCCATCCAGAAAACGGTTCACGGTATCTGCCCTCAGATGGGGCTGGTCAGCCACAAAAAAGCAGTAAAAATGTTCCTCTGTCCCGTCAGTTTTGTCCGCCTCCCTGCTTTTTTTAATGCCCAGCTTCAAAGAGGAGGAAATACCCTCCGCACTCTCCCTGTTTTCCGCGGGACAAAATCCGTATTCTCCGGCTGTCTCCAGAATCCGGGCATACTGACTCACCACGCAGACAGAGGCAATATCCCTTCTGACCGCCTTCAGTGTCCTGAAGATTTCCATGGGATACTGATACATGGGCCTGCCATCCAGTTCAAAGAGCAGTTTATTCTCCCCAAACCGCCTAGAAAAGCCTGCGGCCAGAAGGATCAGATGGATTCTCCCATTGGCCCGCACAGGGTCAGAAGGCCTTCCAAACACAGGTACACTGGTATTTTTCTGCAGTTCCTCCACAGCCGCCGCGTCCTCTGTCTGGTTCAGCAGGATCATCTGCGCCGCATCCGGAAACTGCCTTTTCAGGGGCTGTACATATCCCGCCTCCAAAAGCCGCCCGGCAAGTCCCGGTGTCAGTATCCGTTCTGCCAAAGAACCGTCCCTGCTGTCTTCTGCCGGACCTCTGTTTTCTGTCTCCAAGAGCAGTTTTTCTGCCTCCTCCATTCGGAAGCAGACCCGGCAAAGAGGCCTGCCCATTGCAGGCATACCCGCCAGGATCATAATATGCGTTGTCTCCTTTCTGATCACCGGTTCATGGGAGGCCGGAACTTTAAAGGGATGGCGCTTTGAGCCGTCCGCCTCTATGACAGCCGCGTCAAAATAAGGCAGCACTGCGCCAAAAACCTCCTCCGGCAGTGCCCGCATCTTCATGCCTCCCGGGCCGGACGTGCCGGCTGTCACGATGGGGGATCTCTCCAGAGCTGCCGCTATCTCTTCCGGAGATTGGTCAATGGCGCCGTTTCTCCCCAAAAAGTTCGGATGCTCCATATGGGTGGTGGTAGTGACCAGAACCTTTTTCCCTTCTCCTGCCAGTTCCTCCGCCAACAGATAGGCGCAGGTGGTCTTCCCCCCTGCGCCCACAAGGGAGATCACCGGTTTTTCCGGCCATCTCCCTGTACTTTTCAACATATCCAACAGCATTTTCTTCATTTCAATACACCCTTTTCAAAGGCACTGACCAGTTCCAGTACACTGCCCGCAATACATCTGGCTTTATCTGAGATCAGGGCACAGTGCGCCCCGGATTCCTCCCTGGGATCCACATCCGCGGACTTGAAATGCTCTGTCACCCGGTAGCCGTCCGGCAGTATACCCCGGAGCACACCGGAGATCACGGTTCTCTGCGGATAACGCTGTCCATCCGAAGTCTCCACATATCCTACCGGGGTTCCTGCCTCCACCCAGTCACCGATGGATGCCTCTGCCCAAAATACACCGGCCCGGTCCGAGTGGATCACCCTCTCTTTTCCGCAGCCGCCGATCATTCCCGGAACCCCTGTATTTGGTATGGCAAAGCCCTTATTCAGTATTCTGCCCAGATAATGCCCCCGCTTTGTCTCAACCACATAATCCACATCACGCCCGGCCTCAAATCCCGGCCCAAGGGCAATGGTCAGTTCTGCCATATCCCTTGTGGTACCCAGATTCCGTTTTGCCAGAATCCCATCCACAAGAACCTCCGGCCGCAATGTATCAAGAGAGCTGCACGCAGGGTCCACCAAAAGGACAGGGGCCAGAGGCGCCGCCAAAGCGAGAGCCGCCTCAGCACTCTCCACCCTTCTGCACACCATACCCTCCACTTCTGTCTCCCCGTCATAAACAGCCTGGGAAAAAGCCACCAGCCTGCGGATCGCGGATGGCCTGTCAGTCTCCAGAATGACGACAGGATATCCGCTTCTGCTGAGACGATGAATGGTCCCTGTTGCCAGATCGCCTCCTCCTCTTACTACAATTGGTCTCATAATCCGTTCTCCTAACCAGTCTTATGCTGCTCTATGGACGTATGATCTTACCGGCATCTGCCTGTTTTTCCACAATCTCATACATATTAGTCACTCTGCCCACTGCCAGTTTTTCCGTGATTCCGTAATGGTTCAGACAGGTTCCGCAGGTGAGGATCTCCACGCCTTCCCCGTCCAGCTTTCTCAAATCTTCCAGAGACTCAGAATCCTCACAGGACAGATAGGCACCGCCATTGTATAACAGTACCGTTTTCGGAAGTTTCAGAAGCTGTGTCAGGGCATAGATAAATCCTTTCATCAGTATTTTTCCCAGAACCCCATCCCCGTTTCCCATCTCTCTCGAGGAGATGACCACAACGGTATTGTCCGCGGCGGGAATCGAACAGGTCACCGGGATTTCTGTCTGCGTCTTATTTTCATTTTCTCCGGTCACGGTTATTCTCACGCTGTATTCTTTTTCCCCCAGCTTTTCGGAGGCATATTCCGCACCTTGTGATGCCGCCAGTTTTCGCAGATTTTCCACTGCCATCTCATTGTCCACTGTGATGAGGACTACATCATTCCGGCCGCAGGCGTCCATGGCCTTTTTTGCTAATATCACCGGCTTCGGGCAGGCAAGTCCTTTTGCGTCTATTCTCTGTTCCATATGTCACCCTTTCGTAACCGTTCAGATACCTGAGCTGTTACGCCTTTTTCTATTTTACTGAGGCGCCGTATACTTCTGTCTGGGCACATATCTGCCCGCTTTTTTCACCTGTACGGTACCTTCGTCTACTACAAGAGTACCATGCAAATAAACTTTGTCAATACATCCTTTTATTTTTGTTCCCTCAAAGGGGGCATAATCCATGGCATAGTGCTGGGTATCTGCGGAGATCACAGCTTCCTTTTCCGGGTCCAGTATGACCAGATCCGCTGTGCTTCCCGCGGCGATGCATCCCTTCTGCGGGTACATGCCATAGAGTTTAGCCGGGTTTTCAGACAGAACGCGGCACATCTGTTCCGGGGATATCCTTCCTTCCCTCACCCCGTATGTGTAGAGTAAAGTTCCCCTTGTCTCCACACCCGGCATGCCGTTTGGTATCTTTGTAAAGTCCTCTTTTCCCATGGCCTTCTGCCCGGTGGTAAAACTGCAGTGGTCTGTGGATACGGTCTGGATACGGTCCTCCTTTAATGCTTTCCAGAGGCATTCCTGATCCTTTTTCTTTCGGAGGGGCGGAGAGATGACGTATTTTGCCGCCTCCGCGCCGCCCTGCACATAGAGGCTGTCATCCATGAGCAGATACTGGGGACAGGTCTCCGCGTACACTTCCTGCCCGCCGGCTCTGGCCTGCTCGATCTCCCGGTACGCCTCCTCACAGGTGAGATGCACCACAATAATGGGTGTTCCCGCAGTCCGCGCTGTCACAAGCAGGCGGTGCACAGCCTCAGCTTCAAGCTGGGCAGGGCGCACCCTGGGATGTGTGTCGGCATCCAGCCTGCCCTGTGATCTCGCTTCCCGGATCAGAGCGTCAATGATATCCGCATTCTCACAGTGCACTCCGGCGATTCCGCCCATATCGTGCAGCCGTTTCAGGACCTCGTAGATCTCACCGTCATTCAGCTTCATGGCAGGATATGTCATATACAGCTTAAAGGTCGTTACCCCCGCCTCGATCATATCCTTTATCTGGGCCGATGTCTCCTCATTCCAGTCAGAAATAGCCATGTGGAATCCGTAATCACAGGAAGATCTTCCGTCTGCCTTTTTATGCCAGTTTGCAAGGGCCTCCCGCAGCGTCTCCCCCTTATTCTGTGTGGCAAAGTCAACGATGGTGGTGGTCCCTCCGGCTATGGCGGCAAGGGTTCCGCTTTCAAAATCATCCGCCGTTACGGTGCCGGACACCTCCAGGTCAAAATGGGTATGAGCGTCTATGAATCCCGGAAACACCAGCTTTCCTTCCAGATCCACCACTTCATCCGCTTCCTCAGGAGATATCTCCGTATCCACCCTGCAGATAATCTCCCCGTCAAGAAGGATATCTTTTTTTCCGCTTTCCTGTCCGCTTACAACCGTTCCGTTCTGTAAAAGCAGCTTCATATGACCTCACCCTTTCTTCTTTTCTTTCCTGTAAAATGTATTCTCCAGGGGCAGTTTTCTCCGCTCCACCCCATCCAGTCTGTAATAGGCATGGGCACATGCAGGAGCCGTGGGAACAGTGGAGATCTCTCCCACCCCCTTCGCCCCGTATGCCTCTGTGAGCACCTCCGGGGAGGTGACAAGAATGGTTTTGATATCCGGCGCGGCGGTTGCCCTGAAAAGCCCCAGCTTTCCGTAGCTCAGCACAGGCCTTCCGTCCACCATGGGGAAATCCTCCGTAAAAGCATAACCGAGTCCCATGACTACGCCGCCTTCCACCTGTCCCTCACAGGACTGTACATTGATCACAGTGCCCACATCGTGTGCTGCCACAACCTCTGTCACTTTTCCGCTCTCATCCAGAATCACCACCTGGGTCGCATATCCATACGCTATGTGGCTGACAGGATGCTCTTTCGGTGAACCCATGGCATCCGTCTCACCTGTATATTCTGCATAGAACTCCTCTCCCTCCAGCGCTTCCAGGGAACCCTTATCCTGCAGGGCATCCTTTAATTGAAGCGCAGCTCTCCGGGTGGCCTCCCCGGTAAAAAGAGTCTGGCGGGATGCTGTGCTGGTGCCGGAATCCGGAGTGTCAATGGTGTTTGCCTTTTTATGTGTCACCTGGTCTGCTTTCAGTCCTGTGGTCTCGCAGACGATCTGGATCGCCACTGTGCCGACACCTTGGCCCATACAGGCAGCGGAGGTGAGCACCTGGACTTTTCCGTCCCGTATCCTCAGGTTACAGCGCCCCACATCGGGGTTCCCCACACCGATTCCGCTGTTCTTCATACAGGAGGCGATTCCCGCATAGGGATGGGAATCATAGACTTCCTTTACCGTCTCCAGGGTCTGCGCCAGGGCACAGTCCGGTGTGGCGATCTGTCCGTTGGGAAGCGTCTGTCCCGGACGGATGGCATTTCTGTAACGGATCTCCCAAGGGGTAATGCCAACCTGCTCTGCCAGCAGGTCCAGATTGAACTCTGTGGCAAAGCAGCTCTGGGTCACGCCAAACCCCCGGTATGCGCCTGCAGGAATGTTGTTGGTGTATACACCATATCCGATGATCTCCACATCCTGATAATTATAAGGTCCTGCTGCATGGGTACAGGCGCGCTCCAGTACCGGGCTTCCCAAAGAAGCGTAAGCTCCCGTATCCGCATAGAGCACTGCTTTCATACCGGTCAGATACCCGTTTTCATCGCAGGCAGTGGTGAAGTCCATTTCCATGGCATGACGCTTCACATGGCACATCAGGCTCTCCGCCCTTGAAAAACGTACTTTCACCGGCCGCTTTAAGAGCCAGGCACAGAGGGCTGCGTGATGCTGCACGCTCATATCCTCCTTGCCGCCGAAGCCGCCGCCTACCAGCATGGATTCCACAACCACCTTCTCCTGGGGAATCTGCAGGATCCCGGATATCTCCCTCTGTTCATCATACACAGACTGTCCTGAGGTGTACAGATGCACACCGTCCTCTCCTTCAGGGAAAGCAATAGCACATTCCGGTTCCATGAACGCGTGGTCTGTAAAAGGAAGACTGTAGTGGCGTGTCACAACATATTTGGAATTTTTGATGGCAGTGTCCGCATCCCCGCGGATACACTGTTTCTTTGCCAGCAGATTGCCTTCCTCATGCACCCTGGGTGCATCTTCCTCCAGAGCCTTTCTGGGATCTGTCACCGGCTGCAGTTCCTCCGCATCCAGTTCTATGAGGCTTAACACTTCATCCAGATTTTCCTTATGGTTCACAACGGCAAGCGCCAGGGCATCCCCCACGTATCTTGTGATCCCGCCTACGGGGATCATCACATCCCAGTCCTTCTTAATATGACCGCAGATATTTTCCGGCACATCCTCTGCCGTATAGACAGCCACACAGTCCGGATGGGCCAGCGCTTTTTCTATATGAATGCCGTTGATCCTGCACCTGGGGTATGGGGAACGGAGAGCCTTTGCATAGGCCATATCCGGAAGTACGATGTCATCCACATATTTTCCCGTGCCCCGGACCTTTTCCTCTGCATCCACACGCTTGAATCTGCGGGTTATGCCGCCATCTTCCTCTGCCCCAGGTACTTCACGTTTTTCCCGGAAAAAATCTGCTGCCATGAGAATGGCATCCTCTATCTTCTTATATCCTGTACAGCGGCAGATATTGCCGTGGATGGCCTTTTTCACATCTTGTCTTGAGGGGTTTAAGTTCACATCCAGCAGAGACTTGGCGGAGATGATCATGCCCGGTATACAGAAACCACACTGTACAGCTCCTGCTTCCGCAAAGCAGTGCACATACACCTTCATCTCCTCTTCCGGGATTCCCTCCACAGTCGTCACATGCCTGCCGTCCACCTTGGAAAGCTTGACCACACAGGCTTTCATCTTCTTCCCGTCCACCAGCACGGTACAGGTTCCGCAGGCACCCTCGCTGCATCCTTCCTTGACCGCGGTAAGGCCCAACTCATCCCTTAGATAATCCAGAAGCCTGCCCTCCTTCTCGGTTCTGCACTCTTTTCCATTTACATAGAACGTATACATAAAAACCTCCCATCCGGAACCTCCCATATGGTTCCCATTTCCTACACCAATACTTCGTAAACACCCTCATACAGGAGACCCTGCTCCTGCATCATTTTCTCCGTTCTTTCTCTTTCCTGAACCTCTGTGCACCAGGACAGGCCGCATCCGGCTGACACTGCTCTCGGCAGAGGGATCAGCCTTCCGGGAAGCCCCTGTTCCCTGCACATTTTCTCCATTGCCATAGCCCTGGTTGTGGTTCCGAACGTGACCACCAGCTTCAGTGTTCTCTCTCTCATAATTCTGCCTTCCTTTCGCTGCATACGCTGGCTTTGATAGTCTAACTATAACACCTGCAGACCCTTATTACAAGGGATTCGGGACACTTTTTAAAAAATATTTTAGTTAACCTAAAAATTTTTGTAAAAACTTCTTGCAATCTCCAAAAAGTATGCTATGATGGAATTAACAAGAAAAAATGAACCCTGTCAGAAAGGAGCTTTCTTATGGGCAGATTGAAATTACTGAAACAGGTGGCAGCCGGTCTTGCCAGACAGTTCGGACCGGACTGCGAAATCGTCATACATGACTTAAAGACCAAAGACCTGGAACACTCCATCGTCTATCTGGAAAACGGTCATGTCTCCGGCAGACAACTTGGGGACGGCCCGTCGAATGTGGTGCTGAAAGCGTTAAAGGAAACACATCCGGAAAATCTGACGGACAGGGCCGGTTATCTGACCCGGACGGCAGACGGAAGAGTTTTAAAATCTTCCACTTTCTACATAAAAGACGAAGCGGAGGAGCTTCACTACATTCTCGGTATTAATTATGATATTACCAAGCTTCTCACCTTAGAAGCCGCCATCCACAACCTGACGGACACGGATGAGGAGAAAGAAAAAGAAGCTGCCCCGGAGATCACCCACAATGTAAATGACCTTTTAGACCACCTCATTGAGGAGTCCGTAAACCTGGTAGGCAAACCGGTGGCACTGATGACCAAGGAAGACAAGGTAAAAGCCATCCAATTTCTGAATGACTCCGGCGCCTTCCTCATCACCAAGTCAGGCGACAAGGTGGCAAATTATTTCGGCATTTCCAAATATACTTTATATAGCTATACCGATGTGAACAAAGAAAAGGGGGAACTAAAAAAATGAAAGAAATCCAATGGGCAGAGAACCGTATGCCGAAGACGGCAGACACCTCTCTTCCGATCATGTCACTGGAAAATGTAGCAAAAGCCAGAGCTTTCCACCAGAGCTTTCCGCAGTACAGCAAAACACCGCTTGCAAAGCTTGACCACATGGCCGAATATCTGGGCCTGGGAGGACTCTTCGTAAAGGATGAATCCTACCGTTTCGGCCTGAATGCCTTCAAGGTGCTGGGCGGGTCCTTCGCCATGGCAAACTACATTGCCAAACAGACCCACAGGGATGTAAGCGAACTGCCCTACGCAGTCCTCACCTCTGAGGAGCTCAGAAAAGAATTCGGGCAGGCCACATTCTTCACCGCAACGGACGGCAATCACGGACGCGGCGTTGCCTGGGCAGCAAACAGGCTGGGACAGAAATCTGTAGTCCTCATGCCAAAAGGCTCCACCCAGACACGTCTTGAAAATATCTTAAAAGAAGGCGCAGATGCCACCATTACAGATGTGAACTATGACGAATGTGTCCGCCGGGCAAACGCCATGGCAGAGCAGACACCAAACGGTGTCATGGTGCAGGATACTGCATGGGACGGCTATGAGGAGATTCCATCCTGGATCATGCAGGGTTACGGAACCATGGCTTCCGAGGCCGACGAACAGCTCGGCGAATACGGCTGTGACCGCCCCACCCACATCTTCATCCAGGCAGGCGTGGGTTCCCTGGCCGGAGCCGTACAGGGATATTTCGCAAACCGCTATCCCGACAATCCGCCTGTAGTCGTAGTCATGGAAGCGGATTCAGCCGCCTGCCTCTACAAAGGCGCCAAGGCTGCTGACGGCCAGATCCGTATTGTGGACGGCGATATGCCAACCATTATGGCAGGTCTTGCATGCGGAGAGCCGAACACCATTTCATGGGATATCTTAAAGAACCATGTATCTGTATTTACATCCTGTCCTGACTGGGTATCCGCCAGAGGCATGCGCATGCTGGCAGCTCCCGTAAAAGGAGACCCCCAGGTGACAAGCGGGGAATCCGGTGCTGTGGGTATGGGACTTCTCAGCGCCATCATGGAGCAGGAAGAATACAGGGAACTGCGGGACTTCCTGAAACTGGATGAGAACGCAAAGGTGCTTCTCTTCTCAACAGAGGGAGACACAGACCCCCAGCGTTATAAAGAAATCGTGTGGGACGGAAAACAGTATAATTGATATAGGAAACCATTTTATAATTAAGAATAAATGTATTGGGAGGATATGATTATGGATTACGGTAAAATCAAAGAAGCAGCACAGGGTTACGAGCAGGCTATGACAAAATTTTTAAGGGACCTGGTAAGGATTCCCGGCGAAAGTGTCGGCGAGGAAGGCCATGTAAAACGAATCGAGCAGGAAATGAACGCCCTGGGATTTGACAAAGTTGTCATTGACCCCATGGGAAACATTTTAGGATATATGGGAAGCGGCAAAACACTCATCGGCTTTGACGCCCACATTGATACCGTTGGCATCGGCAACCGTGACAACTGGGATTTTGATCCCTATGAAGGTTTCGAATCCGACACGGAGATCGGCGGCCGCGGTACCTCTGACCAGCTCGGCGGCATTGTCTCCGCTGTGTACGGCGCCAAGATCATGAAGGATCAGGGACTGTTGGATGACCGCTATACCGTACTGGTAACAGGAACTGTTCAGGAGGAGGACTGTGACGGTCTGTGCTGGCAGTATATTGTAAACGAAGACAAAGTAAGACCTGAATTCGTAGTTTCCACAGAGCCTACAGACGGCGGCATCTACAGAGGCCAGAGGGGCCGTATGGAGATCCGCATAGATGTGACCGGTGTTTCCTGCCACGGTTCCGCTCCGGAGCGCGGTGACAATGCCATCTACAAAATGGCTGACATCCTCCAGGAAGTGCGCGCCCTCAATGAAAACGACGCTGAGGACTCCACAGAGATCAAAGGTCTTGTAAAAATGCTGGACGAAAAATACAACAAAGAGTGGAAAGAAGCCCGTTTCCTCGGCCGCGGCACAGTGACCACATCCGAAATCTTCTTCACCTCCCCAAGCCGCTGTGCAGTTGCAGACTCCTGTGCTGTCTCTCTTGACCGCCGCATGACTGCAGGTGAGACCTGGGAAAGCTGCCTGGATGAGATCCGTGCCCTTCCGTCCGTGAAAAAATACGGCGCAAAGGTATCCATGTACAACTATGAGCGCCCGTCCTGGACCGGACTTTCCTATCCTACCGAGTGCTACTTCCCCACATGGGTCATTCCCCAGGACCACAAAGTGACAGAGGCTATGGCAGCCGCTTACACTGAGCTGTACGGAGAGCCGCGCATTGACAAATGGACCTTCTCCACCAACGGTGTTTCCATTATGGGCCGTTTCGGCATCCCATGCATCGGCTTTGGCCCGGGCAAGGAAGCGCAGGCGCACGCACCCAATGAGAAGACCTGGAAAGAAGACCTTGTAAGATGTGCTGCCGTGTACGCTGCACTCCCCTCTGAATACTGCAGATAACTGCTGCCGAATCATTTGAATTTATATAAAGAAAGGATATCCATACCATGAAAACATTACAGGATTATATTGATAAATTAAACAAACTGAACTTCAAAGAAATGTACGAAAACGACTTCTTCCTCACCTGGGAGAAGACAGATGATGAGCTGGAAGCTGTATTTACCCTGGCAGACGCACTTCGTTTCATGCGCCAGAACAACATCTCCACAAAAGTATTCGAGAGCGGCCTCGGCATCTCCCTGTTCCGTGACAACTCCACCCGTACACGTTTCTCCTTTGCTTCCGCCTGCAACCTGCTGGGCCTGGAAGTACAGGACCTGGACGAGGGCAAATCCCAGATCGCACACGGGGAAACGGTCCGCGAGACAGCCAACATGATCTCCTTTATGGCTGATGTGATCGGTATCCGTGATGATATGTATATCGGAAAAGGAAATGCTTACATGCATCAGGTTTCCGATTCTGTCAAAGAGGGCTACGAGGACGGCATTCTGGAGCAGCGCCCCACACTTGTAAACCTGCAGTGCGATATTGACCATCCTACCCAGTGTATGGCTGATATGCTCCACATCATCCACGAGTTCGGCGGAGTGGAGAACTTAAAAGGCAAAAAGCTTGCCATGACATGGGCTTATTCTCCGTCCTACGGCAAACCCCTGTCTGTTCCCCAGGGTGTGATCGGCCTGATGACACGTTTCGGCATGGACGTGGTTCTGGCTCATCCGGAAGGATACGAGGTTATGCCGGAAGTTGAGGAAGTGGCTAAGAAGAACGCAGAAAAGACAGGCGGCAGCTTCAAGCGCACCAACAGCATGGAAGAAGCATTCAAAGACGCAGACATCGTATATCCCAAGAGCTGGGCACCATTTGCAGCTATGGAAGAGAGAACCGACTTATACGGAAAAGGTGACTTTGAAGGAATTGATAAATTGGAAAAAGAACTTCTGGCACAGAATGCACAGCACAAAGACTGGGCATGCACAGAGGAACTGATGAAGACCACAAAGGACGGCAAGGCCCTCTATCTGCACTGCCTGCCTGCTGATATCACAGGCTTAAGCTGTGAATCCGGTGAGGTGGATGCCTCTGTATTTGACCGCTACCGCACACCGCTTTACAAGGAAGCCAGCTTCAAGCCATACATCATTGCAGCCATGATCATGCTCAGCAAATTTGATGACCCGGCAGAAGTTTTAAAGAAACTGGAAGAACGCGACCAGCCGCGTAAATTCAAATAAAACAGGTCACTCTGAAAGAAACCGGGACGGGGTCAGGACACCATTACCCTGTCCCTTTCTCTTTTCAAAATGTCAATTGTAAGAACAGGGGGTTTTTACTATGCAGAAACAAAAAATCGTTATCGCTCTGGGCGGCAATGCCCTGGGCAATACCCTTCCGGAACAGATGGCGGCTGTGAAAGTGACAGCCAAAGCCATTGTAGACCTGATCGAGGAGGGCCACCAGGTCATTATCACACACGGCAACGGCCCTCAGGTGGGCATGATCAACAATGCCATGGCTGCCCTTTCAAGGGAAGACGCAGCACAGCCCAACACTCCGCTTTCGGTCTGCGTTGCCATGAGCCAGGCTTATATCGGATATGATCTGCAGAATGCGCTCCGGGAAGAACTGCTGAACCGGGGTATTGACAACATTCCCGTATCCACCATGGTCACACAGGTACGTGTCAATGAAGATGATCCGGCATTTTCCTCTCCTTCCAAGCCGATCGGAAAGTTTTTGGGCGAGGAGGAGGCAAAGGTCATTGCCGAAAAATACGGCCACATCATGCGTGAGGATGCAGGCAGAGGCTGGCGCCGCTTCGTCGCCTCCCCGAAACCTCAGGAGATCGTGGAGATCGGCGCGATCCGCTCCCTGGTGGACTCCGGTGAAGTTGTCATAGCCTGCGGCGGCGGCGGAATCCCCGTGACGCTGAAGGGAAACCACTTAAAAGGCGCCAGCGCAGTGATCGACAAGGACTTTGCAAGCTGCCTGCTGGCTAAGGAACTGGATGCTGACTATCTCATCATCCTTACAGCCGTGGAAAAAGTGGCCATCAATTTCGGCAAACAGGATGAGACCTGGCTGTCCGCTGTCTCCACCTCTGAGGCCAGGAAATATGCCCGGGAGGGACAGTTTGCCCCCGGCTCCATGCTTCCCAAGGTGGAAGCAGCCATTGACTTCGCTTCCTCGAAGCCGGGGAGAAAAGCTCTGATCACTCTGCTTCAGAAAGCAAAAGACGGAATTGAAGGCAGAACAGGAACTGTCATCTGCGACAGACTGTGACTGCAGATAAAAACACCCGGAAGGCTCATTTCTCCGCTTTGTGCCTGCCGGGTGTTTTTTTACAGACATCCCCGGACATGGCAGTACCCGGGGATGTTATCGGAATCACTTTATTAGGTTGATATTTCTGAAATTTATTTATTTACCACATTTATGGGATGACCCTCCACAAATGCTTTCAGGTCCTCCACTGCAATATCCATGAGCCTCTGTCTGGATTCTCTCGGCGCCCAGGAAATATGCGGTGTAATGATACAATTCTTTGCCTTAAGCAGCGGGTTGTCCCCTCTGATGGGTTCAGTGGATACCACATCCAAACCGGCACCGGCAACTTTACCGCTGTTCAGCGCATCTTTTAGATCCTCTTCCACGATCAGCGGCCCTCTGGAATTATTGATAATGATCACGCCGTCTTTCATCCTTGCGATACTCTCCTTGTTCACCAGCCCCTGTGTGGAGGGAAACAGAGGGCAGTGCAGGGCGATCACGTCCGACCTGGCAAATAACTCGTCCCTGGTCACATATTCCGCAATCTCTCTCCCGCTGTCATTCGGGTATTCATCATTGGCAATGACCTTCATTCCAAGAGCCTTGGCAATACGCCCTGTTGCCTGTCCGATTCTTCCGAATCCCACGATACCCATGGTCTTGTCAGCCAGCTCGATCAGCGGATAATCCCAGAAGCACCAGTCAGGATTATTTTCCCATCTGCCCTCATGGACAGCTTTGTCATGATGACCGATGTGATGGCAGATTTCCAGCAGCAGGGCAATGGCAAACTGTCCCACAGCCGCTGTACCATAGGTTGGAATGTTGCACACCGGAATGCCTCTCTCCTTTGCCGTTTCCACATCTACCACATTGTATCCTGTGGCAAGGACTCCCACATACCTGATATTTCTGCAGGCATCAAACACTTCCCTGGGAAGCGGTGTTTTATTGGTTATAACAGCCTCCGCATCACCGATCCTGTCTATGACCTCCTGCATATCCGTAAGGGATGTGCGGTCATAAACCGTCAATTCCCCCAGTGCCTCCATATCTTTCCAGGATAAATCTCCCGGATTTTCCGTATAACCGTCCAAAACAACAATTTTCATACTCATTTCTTCCTTTCCAAAAAAGCTTCTTTGTGTCAGATCTGTGGATTCTCCGGATGCAGCATGGTGGCAATGACCTTATCCAGCACTTCATCTTTCCAGATATCTTTCCAGTTTTCCCTCATGACCAGACGGTTCCCCAGTCCGATCGCCACTTTGCAGGCATCTGAAACCGGCGGATTTCCGGGAATATATCCCAGGAAGTTTGCGGACAGATTATAAATATGGCCTGTCAGGAAGGAGACTGCTGCCTCCTTGGGTATTCCCCTCTTCACTGCTTCCTCCACGGTCTCCGCCATGGCATACAGACAGGTGGCTCCCAAAAGCTCCACAAGGGTTGGCTCCAAAAATGCGATCTGCTCTGAGGACATGACATATGCATGCTCCACAGGGGCATACATCTGTTTTGCCACCTCCACGCACTGGGCAAAACGGTCATCATCGCCCTGGATCTTTGACATGACAATGTCCTGTTTTCCGCCCATTCCGCCAAAGCGGTCCTGGCGCGCCTCAAAGGTATCCTGATCCAGGAAATAGGACGGGTGGCAGGGATGAGCCACACCAAAGGTGCAGTCTTCTCTCAGGGTCAGTTCTCTTGCAACCGCTGCTGCAGGGTCCAGGATAATGAATCCGGTTCCCGGTTTTAACTGTGGCACATAAACAGCGGAGAGTTTGCCGATCAGAGTATCCGGCACAGCAAATACCACCACATCAGCCTTTGCCAGGGCCTCCTCCACAGGAACAGGCTCAAATCCCCTTTCTTTGATGCTCTTAATTCCCGCGTCCGTGGCTTCCACCAGAAGCAGCTCAAATTCTTCCGGTTTCTTTGCCAGATTGTTGCTTGTCCTTGTTCCCATTTTACCGCCTGCACCGATTACACTAACTACGATTTTACTCATTTTATTTTCCTCTTTTCCAATTCCTATATTCTGTCTTTCATTCCTGTCCGGAACGATCCTGCCTGTTACAGATTTTCTTTTACTGTCTTTGCAATGTTCTCGGGAGAGAATCCATAGGCATCAGCCAGCTCTTTTGCAGGGCCGGATTCCCCGAAAGTGGTTAGACCTATGCGTTTTACGAATTTCGGCGCGTTCTCTGCTGAAAGCCTGCTTATGTATGCACCCAGACCGCCGTTAATATTGTGGTCCTCCACTGTCACGATCTTCTCCGCTTTCCTGATAGCCTCAATGATCTTCTCCGGATTCTTTCCATATAAGATGTTAATATCCCCAACCGTTACATTTACACCCTGCTCTTTTAACAGATCCGCTGCTGCCAGGACACGGTCCAGAACAAATCCGCTGGATAACAGAAGTGTGTCATTTCCGTATTCTCTTAAGACAGTAATGCCGTCCGAAGAGAAGGGTGCGTCTTTTTCATACACATTTGCCTCTCTTCCGCTGCCTGCCCTTACATATACAGGTCCATTGATCTTAGCTGCCATCTGTACTGCTTTGTATGTCTGATAACCGTCTGCCGGAGTCAGGATCGTGTAATTGGGAATGTTGGAAAGGATCCCAAGATCTTCATAGAACTGATGGGTAACCCCCTCTCTCTCTCCTCCCAAAAGTCCGGAATTGATGCCCACAAACTTTACGTTCAGATTCGGATACGCAACAAAGGTGCGCATCTGCTCACAGGCACGCATGGTCATAAACCCTGCATATGTACCTACAAAAGGGGTCAATCCTGCCGCCGCCAGACCTGCTGCGGTGTCCACTGCATTCTGCTCTGATATTCCCACTTCCACATACTGCTCAGGATACAGCTCTGCAAATTTTGTTGCACGCATCGCTTTTAATGAGTCGGGTGAAACAAACATGATCTTGTCGTCATTTGCTGCCAGATCTATAAGCGCCGCAGCAAAGGCCTCCCGCGTTCCCTTGAATTCTGTCATTATTCTGCACCTCCTAATTCTTTTACTGCCTGCTGATACTGTTCCTCTGTGGGAACTCCCTTGTGCCATGCGTTATCATTTTCCATAAAGGAGAGTCCTTTTCCCTTCACACAGTCGCATACAATGACACTTGGTTTTCCCTTTGTCTCTTTTGCTTTTGCAATGGCCGCTTTGATCGCGTCCGCGTCGTGGCCGTCAATCTCCTGGGCATCCCACTGGAACGCCTCAAAACGCTCTTTTATATTGTTGGAGCCAATGGTCTCCTGTACAGAAGCACCGCTCTGCCATCCGTTCTTGTCCACGAATACGATCAGGTTATCAAGCTTGTGGGCTGCTGCGGAATTGATTCCCTCCCAGCACACACCCTCCTGAAGCTCACCGTCCCCGGCGATCACATACACATTGTAGTCTTTCCTTCTGTATTTTCCCGCCAGTGCCATACCTCCGGCGATGGAAATACCGTTCCCCAGGGAGCCGGATGTCATATCCACACCTTTTGTCTTGTTCATGACCGGATGCCCCTGGAATTTACTTCCCAGTGCTCTCAGCTTAAAGTCCTCAATTTTCTCTCCGAAATAACCTCTCTCAGATAATGCCGCATAGTAAATAGGGCATGCATGGCCTTTTGACAGGATAAAACGGTCTCTGTCCTCCCAGTCGGGGTTGGCAGGATCTATTCTCATCTCATCGAAGAAGAGGACTGCCATAATGTCCGCTATTGACAGTGCCGGGCCCGGATGTCCGTCCTTTCCTTTATAGACCATATCCACGGCTGTCATCCGAAGATGATCTGCCATCTGTTTCAATTCTGCGCTGTTCATACGAAAACCTCCTTGAATTTTTATATATTTTATCAGTTACTATCAAACTCCCATAATACCCGGAAGCCAGGTGATAATTGCCGGAATGAAGGTCATTACCAGCAGTGTTGCCACTTCAATGCACAGGTAGGGAATAATCCGTTTACTGATCTTCCCTATACTGGTATTGGCTATACCCGAAGCGACAAACAGGTTCACTGCCATCGGCGGTGTGATCATACCGATGGAGGTATTGATAATAATGATGATACCTAAAGCGACTGGTGATAATCCCAGGGAAGCTGCAATGGGCAGCAGAATCGGGGTTACCAGCAGAATGATGGACTGTGTCTCCAGGAAACATCCCAAAAACAGCAGGATCACATTGATCATCAGCAGCAGTGCCACCTTATTGGTAAACAGGCCCAGTACGCTGGACGCGATAAAAGTGGGGATATTCTGGTTCGTCATAAACCAGGCAAAGGGTGCTGACATGCTGACCACAAACAATACCACCGCTGAACTCACGGTAGATTTACGGAAAATCTCGTAGATATCCTTTAATGTCAGTTCTTTATATACAAATACACTGATGATAAAAGCATACACACAGGCAACCGCCGCGGATTCCGTAGGTGTAAATAAACCGCCGTAAATGCCTCCCAGAATGATCACAGGCATAAAAATGGCGAGGAGTGCCTCTTTAAAAGAGTGAGCAAAGGCTTTTAAAGTAACCTTGCCATTCTCTGCGGCGTCGTATTTTTTACAGATCACAATATTGGTTGCGATCAGCACTGCCGCAAGCAAAAGCCCCGGAATGACACCTGCCATGAACATGGTTCCCACAGATACGGATGCTGTCACCGCATAGGTTACCATAGGAATACTGGGCGGAATGACAACTCCCAGTGTTCCGCCGGATGCTGCAACGGCTGCAGCCACATCTTCCGGGTACCCCTTCTGCTTCATCCTCGGAACTGTGATACCGCCGATGGCAGCGACTGTTGCCGGATTGGAACCGGAGATGGCACCAAAGAACGCGGAGGCCACGACTGTGATACAGGACAGACGCCCGGGTATTCTTCTCATCAGTATTTCAATAAAATCTATGAGCCGTTTGGAAATGCCTCCCTTTTCCATAATGTTTCCGGCCAGTATAAAGAAGGGAACAGCCATCAGAGTAAAATTATCCGCCTGGGTAAACATTCTCTGGGCAACTGCAGGGAGCAGATTCAGGTTCCCGCTGGCTACGATCGCCACGCACACGGCTATTCCCAGGCAGATGGCAATGGGGACTCCCAGAAACAGCATGACAAATAAAACTCCGAACAACATTCCTATAATCATTTTTTCTCTTCCTCCTTCTGCCCGATCTCTTCTGGTTTTTCTTTTCCCGTGACCTTCTCAAATGTATGCCATGCGTAGCAGAGAGCCATAAGAATCAATCCCAGAGGAATGGAGAGATACATGATCCACATAGGCCACCGAAGACTCGGCGTTACCTGCCCGCTTGCCATCTGTTTCTGCAGTATGGTCACTCCATAATAGGAAGCGAAGATACTGAACGCAACCACCAGGACAGAGTCCAGCACATAAATGATTTTCAGCACTGTCCTGGAGCAGAACAACTCCAGGGCTTCCACGCAGAAATGTTCCCCATTGCATGCCGCAACACCGATTCCGAGAAAAATCACCCATATCATACAGTACCTTGCCAGCTCTTCTGCCCATGGGATCACAAACAAACCGGTGAAACGTGCCACTGTGGCAATAAATATGACTGCGCACATAATAACCATTAACACTACCAGAAGTATTTCTTCCGCTTTCTTTAGTCCGTTAAATAGCTTTTCCAAAATGTCCACTCCTTCTGTTTAGTTAGATGACTGAATTTTCTCTACCAGCTCCTTGTTCAGCTTCAGGCTGTCCAACTGGTCATAGACCGCATCCGCTGCACTCTTCCACACTTCTTTATCCACTTCTGTCACCGTAACGCCTGCTTCTTTCATATTTTCAATTGCTTCTTCATTATAGCTGCTGCTGTATTCCCTCTGATAATCCTTTGCCTCCTCTGCTGCTTTGTCGAAAGCTTCCTTCTGTGCATCCGTAAACCCATCGTAGGTACTCTGGGCGATCATCAGCACACAGGGGGAATAGAAAATATCAATCATGGAAACGTATTTCTGCACTTCATACACCTTGGCGGATTCTATGATGGCAATGGGGTTTTCCTGTCCGTCCACGGTTCCCTGCTGAAGCGCTGTGAAGATCTCACTCCATGCCATTGGTGTTGCTGTGGCACCCAATGTCTGGTAGGTTGCCATATGTACGCTGTTTTCCATGGTACGGATCTTCATTCCTTTTAAGTCTTCCGGTGTTTTGATCTCCTTTTTGTCGTTGGTCACCTCACGGAAACCATTCTCCCAGAAGCCAACGCCCCTGATTCCCTGGCTCTCCAGCTGACCCAGAAGGGAAGTTCCGATTTCACCGTCCAATACTTCATAGGCATGTTGTTCATCTTCAAATAAGTAAGGGAGGTCCAGCACCGCAAAGTCAGAGACAAAGTTCGGTATGGGTCCTGTGGATATGAGGCACATCTCCTGTACTCCCATCCCCACATTTTCCATCATGTCTCTTTCATTTCCCAACTGGGAGTTTGGATAGATATCAAGTGTCATCTCACCGTCGCTGTACTCCTCCAACAGCTTCTGCATTTCCTGCAGACCTTTCACATAATGACCTTCGGGAGCTGTGGTGGTTCCCACCTTCAGGCGCAGTGTGGCGCTGTCCGCCCCGAGCATGGTGTCTTCACTTTTCGTCCCGCTGTCGGATGTACTTTTGGAGGACTGCGTCCCAGAGGCATCTGCGTTTCCTCCTCCGCCGTTATTTCCACATGCAGTCATAACGCCTGCCAATGTTACAGTCAGAATTGCTGCTAAGATCTTGTTTTTCATGTCCATTCTCCTTTTCTCTCATTTCATTTGTCGTTCGTTAAACATCTGATGTTTTATGTATATCATTTATCGACTGATTTGTCAATGAATTTTCCAAACTTTTTTCTATTATATGTGTATTTTGTTAAATATAAATAAATTACCCATGGAAATCTTATGCATAATATCTTATATCTATTATTTGACGTATGATGATTCCCCATGATAAGATAGTTACAACAACTAAACATTTTTGACTTTTGAGAATAATAATAGATTCGGAGGTGAATACTTGAGTAATTTATTTGAAGCAAGCAAACGGGAATCCGCTGTCGATCTGGTTGTAAACAGTATTAAACAGCTCTTAATGGAAAGGACCTTAAAACCAGGCGATAAACTTCCCAGTGAGTTGGAGATATCCGAAGAACTGCGGGTGAGCCGCGGGTCCGTCCGGGAGGCGATGAAGATTCTTTCTGCTTTCGGACTGGTGGATATCCGGGTGGGCAACGGTACTTATGTCTGTGAAACACCGGGAAATACCACTATGGATTCCCTTCTGTTCAGTTTCTTTATCTCCAATCCGCAAATTGATGACCTCTATGAGTTCCGACATATCTTTGAAAACGATATTCTTACTATGATTCTGGAACACTACGATGACAATGGAAAAGAGAGAAAAGCGCTCCGTGATAATCTGGAGCAGTTAGAGCGCCTGATGGCCAACAGCGCATCCGACAAAAAGCTGTCAGAAAACGACCTGGAATTCCACAGAATTTTAGGCCAGGCATCCAAAAATCTCCTGGCTGAACGGGTTTATAATTTTATCATAGACTTTATGGAACCCTCCATTGCTGCCACCCATAAGGGCCGCAGCGGAGAGATTGTCTATGAAATTCATCGCGATATTGTGGATTTGATCGAATCAAAAGACGCGGGCAGAATTGATGAAGCCATCACAAAATCCGTAGATACCTGGTCCATACTCCAGCCTTCCCTGAATCCATGGGGAGAATAAGGATTTCCGCCATTTGTTTGACGTATTATGTTTTTTTTGATAGAATAACTATAATTAACAACGATCGGGGTGGAATACATTATGAGTAATTTGTTTGAGGCCAGCAAGCGTGAATCTGCTGTAGATATTGTAGTGAACAGTATCAAGCAGTTATTGATGGAAAGGCGTCTGAAACCGGGGGATAAGCTCCCCAATGAACTGGAAATTTCCGAAGGATTAGGTGTCAGCCGAGGTTCCGTAAGGGAAGCCATGAAAATCCTGTCAGCCTTCGGGCTGGTGGACATCCGGGTGGGTAACGGCACTTATGTCTGTGAAACACCGGGAAATGAGCTGATTGACTCTCTTCTGTTCAGCTTTTTCGTGTCCAATCCTGACATCTCCAATCTCTATGAATTCCGGAAAATATTCGAGACCGATATTCTTGAATTGATTCTGGAGCACTATGACGAGAATGCCGCAGAACGCAAAAAGCTTGCAGAAAACCTGGAAGAGTTAAAAGCGCTGATCGACAGCGGTGCTCCCCAGTCTAAAATAACAGAAAATGATCTGGATTTTCACCGCCTCTTAGGACTTGCCTGCCATAACCAGATTGCTGCCAGGATTTATGCTTTTGTCATGGATTTTATGCAGGCTTCTATCACCAATACCCACAAGCATCAGAATGGGGAGTATGTGTACAATACCCATATGGCGGTTTATGAGGTCATTGAGAAAAGGGATCACACCAGGATTGATGAAGTTGTGGACAGGACGGTGGAGGTTTGGTTTAAACTTCAGGACGCCTGATCAAAAGAGCCATCCGGCTTAAAAGCGGACGGCTCTTTTTCATTTTCCTTATTTTTTCCTGCAATAGAGGATCTTTACTTCCTGTGGTTCCAGATGAAATGTCTGACTCAGCACATTTTCCGAACCCCATTTCTGTTCTGTGACTATATCGGTCACCTCTGCGTCCCATCCCAGGTTTAAGCCAAGGCTGACGCCTATGTGCTCTGCTTCATGGTTGATCACAAAGACAAACTTATCGTTTTCCCGCTCCAAAATACGAACTTCCACATTCTGTTCTTCTCTAGGCCCGCTTAGAAGTATCTGAGAATGGTATTCTGCCATATCGAGCGCTTTCTTAAACAATCTGTTTGTATCTGCCGAATAGTTCCACATGGCGTTTGCAAAAAACAGTGTTCCAAGATAAACGGTCTTTCCTTTGCCGTATGTACTCTTTGTCATAACCGGAAGCCCGTCATCAAGTGTTGCCACTGCCTCTGCATTGTCATGGAGAACCAGTTTTTCTGCAATCACCTTTGCCGTATGCTCATACCGTCTGCCATCCAGAATAATATCTTCTTCATTGATGGTTCTGTAGTCACTCCTTACATGCAGTCCAAACACCTGGTCAAGACCTCCTGCAGGACATACTTCCGCTCCCCATCCTTTGTCTGTAAAATATCCGCACAGGCCGTCGCTGATCACTTTTCCACCATTGCGCACATATCCTTCAATAGCCTTTGCCATCTCAGAGGACAAATTGATACTGTAGGGCAGCAGCAGAAGCTGATATTTTTCAAGTTCTCCCTTAAGAACCTGCTCCCTGCTCACAAAATCCGGCTGTATCTGGTTCTGCATACATAATTTATACGCTCCCATTAAGGAGAGGGAATCTTTATAAAATCTGTTCTGCTTCCGAATCATACAGCTTCCTGACAATCCCAGAGAGATAAGGCCCTCTGTGAAGATACTGTCCAGATTATACAGAATCGCAGCCTGACTTTTTGGTGCCATTGCCTCAGCGATCTGCTCTTTATATGGCGAAAAGACCTGATTAAACTCTTTCAGTGCCTGGCATCTCTCTGTTGGCTCCCCATTTCTCTCCGTAAATCCCAGGGAGATAGTTTCCACAGTGGAAAGCTCAGGCCTCCATCCCCAAAAGAGAATCCCCTTTGCCCCCCTGGCGATCTGTCCCCAGGTCTGCCGCTTGATCTCCTGTCCGGTGATCGGAATTGAAAAACAGAAACTGTCCTCGGTTCTCTCCCCTATAAAAACATACATGGGGCCTGCCCCGGTTCCGGTCTCTCCGATCCAGTATGGTCCATTGTTCCCGGCACTTCTCAGCAGATCGCAGACAAAGGCTGTAATTTCCGGATTGATGAAATCATACATGGAGCTTCCAAGCATGTCGGTAGTCCCCGCAAGTTTGTAATGGTCATTGGATGTGACCACCGGATGCCCTGTCTCATATATGGCTGTATGTACCACGGTACACCTGTTCTCATCATACTTTTTAACCGTATCACTTAAAAATTTCATAGCATCCGCCTGAGCATCCGAGCGGAAATATTTCCAGTCCAGCCAATCCGTATAGATTCCCACAGAGCGCGGCGGCTCTACCTGTGCCCAGTTCTGATACTGTCTCGTCCAGGTTTCATTCAGTTTTTCCAGAGTTTTGTACTTATCTTTCAACCATGTCCTGAACTTTTCTTTTGAATGTTCACAATAGCAGTATACCAGCTCTCTCCATTCATTTTGGTAATACTGCTGGGAAGGCTCTTCTGTCGGTTCATGGAATACATCAAAAGCTGCAATATTTTCATTTCCCTTATAATGCTCTGTAAATGCCCTGATAAAATTCTCGATGGTTTCCCGATGCGGTTCACTGTCCAGACACAATCCCGGCCATCCGCCTGTTGCAGCATCTGCCTGCTGATGGGGTGTCCAAATAGATCCGGCTGCTGATACATATCTGCTGTCAGGATGTTTTTCATAGACCCACTCAGGAGTACATACCAGATATAAGGTAAAAATCACCTGTAGTCCATGTTTCACCGCAGTTTCCAAAATCGCATCATAATATGAAAAATCAAATTCCCCTTCTGATGGCTCAATCGTTCCCCAGGTAGCATGAACCCTTACCGTGTCCATGCCACAGTCCTTCATATTCCGGAAGTCATACTCCCAGTTTCGGCTGCTTCTGTCCCGGTAAGCGGAATACTTGGTTCCAATTGGAAACAGCATCTTAAGTTTATCTGTCTGATTCATCATCTTTCCCCCTTTACCTTACCTGCCCAAATCGGAGTTCCTCTCCATTCGGGTTTTCTACCAGGATTTCCCTGCTTTCACCCGGAAGTATATCAAAGTAGTTGTCTGAACATAAATAATTTCCCTTTACATACGCTCCATGTATATAGCCTCTGCTTGTTAGTGTGACATGCGTACAGCGCCCGATTTGTTTTGTCTGTACTATCTCGATCTGACTTTTTTCAAACTCCAGATTACGCATATCATCCATTCTCAGACATACGCTGTCCTCCACACCTCCGGATGCCAAAAACATAATACTGCCTTTCCTGTAATCCTCCACCGGAAGTTTTTCCCGCAGTACACACTGCCTGGAGGCTGCCGGAAGCTTAAAGACAACCGTGCGGAGTTTCCTGATGCTTCCGTCAAAAGAAACATATCCCAGTTCACCTTCTGCTTCTGCACAGGTATTGCTGTCATTAAGTCCCCATACCACCAGTTCGCCTTTATCGCAGCGCATGATCAATTTAACCGGAGCAAGCGCCCTCTTCACTGCATAATAAGAAATTTTTCTTCTCAGATAATAATCAACTATCGTCCATCCAGTCTCTCCCCAGGTATCGTTATACATCCAGAATAAAGCCCCGTAACAATCCATTCGTGCCCGTATGGCCTCCAGAGAATAGCCGAGAACCAGAGCCTGGAACATTCCTCCATAGAGAACATATTCCTCCATTTCCAGTTTTTCCGGATCATCCAGATAATGCTTCCGGATACCTGCATATACACTGTCCTTCTCAAAGACATTGCAGTGCATTTCCCATGCTCTGCCGGTTCTTTCATATTCATCCGTTCCCATATATTCCTGTATGGATTCCACACAGCATGGACCGACACAACCATATTCGCTCACAAATCTGGAACGTACTTCATCGTACAAAACCGGCTCTATCCGTTCTTCCATATCCTTACTCATAAACCCATTATGCCATCTGTGCACATCCCCGCAGGAATCATCATTTGGCAGTTTTCCCCCGTACGGTGAGCTGTTCCAATAAGGGATATCCGGACAGTTTGCATGTATGATCTTTTTTGCCAATACATTGGCGATATATAACCCCAATGGCTTTTCCCTGGTAAAATCCACCTGCCACTGCGGATTATCCTGGGGATTAAAAAGCCAGTGATTCTCATTGCTGCCGCAGAACAATGCCATACAGGCATGACTGCCAAGCCGTCTGGTCTGGTATTCCAGCTCCTTTGCGGCTTCTGCGCGGAACCATTCCAGATGGTCCGGATATGTGGCACAGGCGAACATAAAGTCCTGCCAAATCAAAATGCCCTTTTGATCACAGAGCTGATAGAAATATTCTCTCTCATATAACCCTCCGCCCCAGATACGCAGCATATTGAAATTAGCATTCACCGCCTCCTCCAAAAGCTTTTCTATCTTCCGGTCCGTCACTCTTGCATAAATAGAATCATTTGGAATCCAGTCCCCGCCTCTGCAAAAGACAGGAACATCGTTTACATAGAACTGAAACTTTCTGTTCTCCCCTTCCAGGGGAGATGTGTCCAGTCTCAGTGAACGAATGCCATATGTGATCTCCCTGTGTTCTTTTATATCATGATCCAGCACCATATCTACTGCAATCCTGTATAATGGCTGTTCACCATATCCATTCGGCCACCACAGCATGGGATGATCTATTTCCAAATCCACACAAAAATAATTAGTACCGGAGGTCAACAGCTGATTTTTCAATACAGATACCGCACAGACCTGCGCTTCGTAAGAAACGCTCACCTGTAAATCGCAGCTCTGTGTGGAGATCATCGGCAGACTTTCCACCTCTGCCGTCACTGCCAGAAATGCTTTTTCCCCCTGCAGCCGATTCCTTATCTCTACATTTCTGATCACCGCTTTTTCACTGCATTGAAGATATACATCTCCCACAATCCCACAGGTGACAACCCGCGGTCCCCAGTCCCATCCTACTGTGTACTGAGGTCTGCGCACAAAAGCCCTGCGGTAATCACTTCTGTATTTTCCTCCATTGTCATCTTCCCGGCATACTGCCCAGTTAATCTGTGAGAGCTGTTCATCTGTAACCTCTTCAAGCCCTGTGGTTACCCGCACTGCAATCTCATTTTTCCCTTCTCTCAGCATATGCCCGGCCGGACAGACAAATGGATAATGCACACTTCTATGGCTGCCTGCATACTGCCCATTTATAAAAATATCACTCTTTGTGTCTAAAGCTTCCATAACAAGCTCGATCGTCTTTCCTGATAAATCAGGCAGATCAAACTCTTTCAAAAACCACCATGCACGCTTTTCCACCCACTCCGACTCCAGACAGTGGTCTGCCACTACCGGATCTTTGATGATTCCCTTTTCGATCAGCGGCATTCTGACATCTGCAGGTATATCACATGTAAGCCACCCATCCTGATATAATTTAACTTCTGCCAGCTTTTCCTTTTCCCAGCAAAGGGGAGAATCATGCAGTTTCCATCCCCGATTCAGATTTATTTTCTCCATAGTTTACCCTCACGTGTAACTTGTTCCGTATTCATCACGAACATTTCTCAAGTTTCCTATAAAACGACGGCAGTTCCTGCATAAATGATTTATACAGCTGCTTTCTGTCCTTATACAATCTATAATTTGCCGCAGATGGCTCATATACTTTGGAAACTGCCGCATATTTCTCCGCAGTTTCTTCCAGACTGTCAAACAGCCCCACTGCATTACCTGCGAGTATACACGCACCCCACATGGATACATCTCCTCTGTTCATGGTACAGTGATTTTTCCCTGTAATGTCAGCAGCCATTTCCGGCCATAGGACAGACTTGGCCCCTCCGCCGATCATCTTAACTGTATCCCACGTATATTCCGGATACAGACAATCCACACGTTCCAGTGCAAGGGAAAAATCATAAGAAAAACTCTCCAGAAGTGCACGGTAGAAATGTCCTGCGTCATGACTCCAGTCAAATCCCATAAAAAGCCCTTTCAGCTCTTCGATCAAAGGCATGGAACTGCCGCCCAGAAGTCCCAGGGCCATCATACCGTCACATCCGGCCGGGACCAGTTTCGCCTCTCTGTCAATTCTGCTGAAGGCGTCTTTTAATGACTCCTCTTTTCTGATAAAATGATTTACAAACCAATCCAGTGTAATACCTGAACCGGCAATAAAATGCGTTGCGTAATATTTACCCGGTACCGCTGCTGCCAGTACATCCAGGCGCTTTTCCTGCAAATCCGGTCTGTATTCTTCCACGCAGCAGCTTATTTCCCCGTACGATGACGCCTCAAATACAATATCTCCCGCCTTTACGTTAGCCGCTCCCAGACATCCTGCCACTTTGTCCCCTGCTCCGGAGACAAGAGGAATTCCACTCTTTAATCCGACTATCTCTGCTGCCTGCCCGCTCAGATATCCGCAGATTGTATTGGATTCCACCATTTTAGGCAGATATGATTCCTTCAGCCCAATACTGCCGCAGATCTCCTTTGACCAGGCATCGTTTCTGATATCTGCAAGTCCGGTCCAGGCTGCATAGGAGCGGTCCATCACAGCTTCATCCATTCCAAGATTCCCCAGTCTGCCAATCACATAGCCGCTGATCATCACATACTTTTCTATTTTTTTAGAGAGTTCCGGGTATTCTGCAGCGAACCATTCATATTTGGGAGCCATCTGCGGAAAATTCGTCCCGCTGATTTCCAGAAATTCATTTTTCAGCTCCTGCATCTGTCTTTTCGCATATGGCATATACCGGGAATCCAGTGAACAGGACCATGTGGTAATATCCTCCCAGTCTTTTCCCACTCCCATAAATCCTGACATCTGTCCGGTAAACGCAATAGCTGCAATATCCTGCGCCCGTTCTCCGAGCTTTTGTGAAACCTTTTTCATGCAGTTAAGCACCGATGAATACAGTTCATCACCTCTCTGAATAAATACACCCGGTGACGGCCTTTCATCTTTCACCGGCTCCATGGCCTCTTCCACACACCGGCTCTGCGTATCATATACACCACACTTAATAAAACTGGTCCCCAAATCCACCGCCATAAGTAAATACCTGTCCAATTCTAATCCCCCTTACAGCATTTTTCTGCCGCAGCAGTTCCGATATACGGAACTGTTGCTTTCTGCCATCTATTCACAACCTGTTGTTTTCGTAAGAAGCTTTACCGCCGAGCTTGTTCCGATTCTGTCGCATCCTTCTGAAAGAAAGGCTTCTAACGCTTCCCTGGTCCTGATTCCGCCTGCTGCTTTTATTTTTACGTTTTCCCCAATATATTTTTTGAACAGGCGGATATCCTCAATATCCGCACCTTTTGTGCCGAATCCTGTTGAAGTCTTAATATAATCTGCACCGGCACTGGTAACTGCTCTGCACATGGCAGTCTTCTCCTGCTCTGTCAGATAACAGGTTTCAATAATAACCTTTAAAACAGCATCCCCCACAGCTTCTTTCACAGCGCGTATTTCTGCCGTCACTTTTTGAATATCACCATTCTTCAGATCCGTTATATTGATGACCATATCCACTTCTTGGGCGCCTTTTTCCACTGCATCTTTTGCCTCGAACACTTTGGATTCCCTGGTACTGTATCCCAGCGGAAATCCGATAACTGTACAAATATTCAACCTGTCCCCATAAGTTTCCCGTACCCTTTCTATATAACAGGGCGGTATACAGACAGACGCGGTGCCATATGCAACAGCTTCCTCACAAAGTCTCTGAATCTCTTCCCAGCTTGCCGATGCGTTTAAAAGGGTATGGTCAATATGCCTTAATATCTCTCTGTTCTCTCTCATGCTGCCTCCTGACCGTTTGGAAAAATCATGATTTTACTGAAAAAATAACCGCCTGCATCAATCTTTTTAAAGACTTCAGGTACATCCTCCAGACCTATTCTATGGCTGATGATGCCCTTTGCGGACATACCATTTTCATACAGCTTGATAGATTCCGTCCAGTCTCTTCCCGGAAATGGCTTGGTAAAAGAATTCCAGGAACCTACGATCTCAATCTCGCTCCTCATAACATAGTCCACTTCCTCTTCAGACAATGCAAGGCCCTGATGAGAGATACCCAGAAGCACTACCTTTCCCTGCTTTCTCGCACAGCGGATGCACTGCTTCTGTGCAGCCGGAGAACCTGAAAAGTCGATCACCACGTCTGCCCCGATTCCTCCGGTTACATCTTTTACTTCCTGTATGACATCTGTATGCAGGGAATTCATAACACAGTCTGCCCCTGCTTCTTTTGCCATAATAAGCTTCTTATCCCACACGTCCACGGTAATGATCTTGCCTGCACCCTGTATTTTCGCATACTGTACCGCGAAAAGTCCAATTGCTCCCGCTCCGAAAATACACACAGTCTCACCGGGCCTAAACCCGGCCTTGAACATTGCATGAAGCGCGTTCGCACAGGGATCCACCGTAGCTATATCTTCAAAGGGAACTTTCCTGTCCACTTTCAGAAGGTTGCTTGTTTTCACCGCAATATACTGTGCCATGGCGCCATCTCTTCTGGAGCCGTAATAATCATAATGATCACACAGGGAATACTGCCCCTCCCTGCACCAATGACAGGAATAACAGGGGATCAACGGCGTGGCAGTCACATGGTCCCCCACTTCAAAGTTTCCTGCTTTCTCACCTTTTTTTACAATGATCCCCCCAAATTCATGTCCCAGAATAATAGGGGAAACATGGGCTCCATACTTATTCGCACGCGGAATATCCGAACCGCAGATTCCCACAGCCATTACCTTTACCAATACTTCATCTTCTTCTATTTCCGGAATGGAAACCTCTTCCACTCTCAAATCCCCCGGTGCATACATTCTAACTGCTTTCATAAGCTGTCTTCCCTCTCCTTCTTGACTCTATACTCACCTTTTTACATCGTTACCACCAGTTTCATGGCTTCTCCTTTTTCGGCCTCCGCAAAAGCATCCTCCACACGTTTAAGCGGATAACAGGCACTGATATATTTTTCAGCATCTATAACACCGTCCCGGATATATTCCATTGCCCTTTTATTCTGCTTCGGTGTGGATGCATGGACACCAAAAACTGATAATTCCCTGTAATGGATCAGATTGCTGTCGATGAATCCCTTAGACTCTCCGGGAAGCCCTCCAAACAGGGATATTCTGCCCCTCTTTGCTAAAAGTCCCATGCCCTGCTCCTGTACTTTTCCGACTGAACAGGCAGTGATCACCACATCCGCACCATTTCCATCCGTTAACTCTCTGATCTTTTCTTCCAGATTTTCTTTAGAGGAATTTACAAAGGTTACCCCTTCCAGTAATCTCTCTGCCTGGCTGATTCTCTCCTGTGATGTCTCTGCAATCACAACTTTCCCTGCCTTTGCATGCATGGCAAGCTCCGCATGCATACACCCGATAATACCGCTTCCGATGATAAGAACACATTCTCCCGGTGCAATATTCAGATAAGACTGGGCATTCATGACACAGGCAAGAGGTTCGCTAAGGGCATACCTTGTATAGGAGTTCTCCTCCGGCAGAGTATAGACATTTCCCATTTCAAAGGCACAATCCGGAACTGCCATATACTCTGCAAAACCCCCGTCATATTCAAACCCTATGGTTTTCAGGTCATCACACATATTCGTGAATCCCTGTCTGCAGCTTCTGCAGTTTCCGCACCCTATGGCAGGTGCCATGGATACATGGGTTCCTACGGGAAATTTCTTCTTAAACTCATCCCGCACTTCTATGATCTGCCCCACGATCTCATGTCCCATAATCCTTCCATCCGGAATTTTATTGCTTCCGAACCGGTAGGTACGGATATCCGTACCGCAGATGGAACAGGCTTCCAGTTTGATAACTGCCCCGTTCCCCGCCTGCAGGGACGGCTTTTCCTTTTCGGTCAATCTCGGTTTTCCATTTTTATCGAATATGTAAGCTAACATACCTCTCCTTTTATTCTTGAATCAATTTCTCTGCTGCTTCTTCATCAATGATCAGGACATTTGCATAGCCTGCTTTAAGAACTGCACGCAGTGTCTCCAGCCTTTTCTCCCCCAGGATTACAGCAATTCGGAATTCACAATTTTTTAACTGTTCCATGGGAACCGCTATGGTCCTGTCCTCCAGGTCCTGATTGGCACATCTGCCATCCTTGTCAATAAAATGGGTACATACCTCTCCCACGGCTCCGGTATCCTTCAGATACTCTATCATATGATCCGGAATATAACCGGAACGGACCAGCGAACTTTGCTGTTCACATTTACCTACCGTAAATACAGCAATATTCATATTCTCCCAGAGCTGCATAACCTGACTTATGCCATGCTCTTTCAAAAAAATTTCTTTGTATGCCTTGTTTTCCACAATAGCAGGCGCAGTCATGGCGTATGCATCCCCGCCGAATGCGGAGACAAAATTATTGCTGATCTCCCCTGAAAATGTGCTGTTCTGGTTCTGGCTCAGCCCGCCGCATAACTGGACAACTTTTATCCCTTTATACTCCTGTTCCGTTGAAAGCCTTTTGGAACACTCATAAATTGTCCGGCCCCATGCAACGCCGATTGTATCTCCATCCTTTACGATGGCATTCAGAATATCATTTAAAACCCGTCCGAGCTCCTGGTAATAAGCCTCTCTTTTTCCTTCGTCCTTCTTTCTGCCCGCTGATACCATAAAGGCTTTTTTCAGCCCGTATTTTTTTCTGAGGTATTTTTCCTCTTCCGTCTCGATCAGCCACGGATTGCTGCTTCTTATCTCTATGAGTTTTTCTTTTCTCGCCTCAATAAGCAGTTTTGAAACATAGGAACGTGAAATCTCCATCTGCTTTGCTATTTGATTTTGACTTAAATTCTCCAGATAATAAAGTCTTACTACCTCTAGTTTTAAATGATCTCTTACCATATTTAATTTCTCCTTGTCTGCTGAAGTTTTATCCCTTCACAGAACCGGCCACCATCCCTTCCATAATCTTTTTATGAAACAGGAAATATACGATCACAACCGGCAAGGTAGCTATGGTAAGCCCTGCCATCATAGGCGTATACTGGACGGAGTGCTGTCCTGTAAAATATGTCAGCGCAATCGGCAGCGTTTTCAGCTCAGGTTTTCCCATCAGTACCAAAGAGAACGGAAATTCATTCCAGGCATCCAAAAAGCTTAAAATGATCACGGTCGAAAGTATAGGTTTGGATATGGGCAGAAACACTTTGAAGAAGATATCATGGGTATTTCCCCCATCAATGATTACAGCCTCTTCAATTTCTCTTGGTATGGTGGCTGCAAAGCTCGTCACCAGGAAAATGGCCTTTGGCAGCCCGAAAGCGGCATAGACTAGAGCCAGTATAAACCTATTATTATTCAGTGTAAATAGCTTTAGCTCCACAAAAATCGGTATTAAGAGGCTGTGTACAGGTATCAGCATCCCGGAAAGGAACATGGTATACAGAATTGTTTTCCCCCTGAACTGATACCTTGCAAATACCACTCCTGCTACAAAAGCAATAAAGACCAAAGCTGCTACAGCCGTAACACTGACTAACACACTGTTGACAAACGCCACATCCATCTTTCCTGTTTTAATGGCTGACAGATAATTGCTGAAATGAAAGGAAGTCGGAAGCCCGATCAGATTCCTTAAAAAAGAGGGCTCATCCTTCAAAGAAGAATAGATCATCCACACTACAGGAAACAGACAGAAAAGAGACAGAAGAGCTATGAGCACATTTACCAGCAGCATCAGTATTTTCTTCGATATTTGTGTCACTCCATAAGTTTTATTCATATTTCTTCTTTCCCTTCCCAAATATCACATTACATATCAACACCAGTGTCAGACTCACTGCCATGATTCCAACAGATATGGTGGAGCCGTAGCCGAACCGTTGTTTTATAAAGGAAGTCTTGTATGCATACATGGCCCCCACCATGGATGCAGTACCCGGACCACCGCTTGTGATAATGTAAATATGTTCAAAAATTTTCATACACCCTGACACAGCCAGAATAACTGAAATTTTCACTGTATCCATTGTCATGGGCCAGGTAATGAAAAATGCCTTTTTGATTCCCCCTGCCCCATCCAGTGCAGCGCTCTCAAAAATTTCTTCCGGTATGTTTTTCATCGCACTGACGAAAATAACCACATACAATCCAATCCACTGCCATACAATGGGGACAGTTATACACTTCATAACAATATCCACATCGTCGATCCATGGCCGTATCCAACTCTCCAGTCCAACCGAATGCAGCAGGAAATTAAGGAGTCCGTAATCCTGGTTATAGATGATCTTCCACAAAAATCCCACAACAACGGGAGCAAGAACTACCGGCATAAAGATTGCAAACTGGTGAAAGGATTTTAATTTGAGACCTTTGGAACAGATAAGGGAAGCAATGATAAAAGCGATCCCTACTTGAAAAACCACACAGCAGGCTGCCAGAATAAAGTTATTGAGCAGTGCTTTTCCAAAGATGGAATCCCCCAATAACCTGGAATAATTGCCCAGACCCAGAAATATCTTCTTCTTTCCTCCGGACCAGTTAAATAAAGAATAATAAATTGCCATAATGATCGGTATTGCTGTAAATACCAGAAACAGCACTACACTTGGAAACATATACAGAAAAAGAGTTCTCTTCTTAGGCTGCAGTACCTTGTTGTTTGCCATTTGGCAGCCACCGCCTTTCTAAATTTATCTGCGGAGACCGGCCGTTATCAGTCGGTCTCCTGTATAGTTACCGGGCACGAAGTGAACAGTAACCCTGTACACAATACTGTTTACCTGTTATCAGTCAAGAGTCAGCTCATATTCTTCCTGTACACGTCCGCCCCATTCCTCGGGAGTGATCTCACCAATGAGCAGTTCCTGGAAATTTGTATTCATGGCGTCTATCACAGAGGTGTCAAAGTGACAGTCGTACTGCGGAGTCTTCTTCACACTGCTTTTAAGCTGTGCATATTCCTGAACTAAAGGAGAAATCGCACTGTAGTCATAATCAATATTCATACCGCCGAAGTCACCTTTTTCTGCAAGATCTTTACACCATTCTTCATCTGTAGTATATTTGATAAATAACTCTGCAGCCTGTTTTTTGGCACCGGTAAGTTTGGCATTGTATGCCTGTCCCCATGCGGAGCCGCCCGGTGTTGCCGGATAATCCCCTTTTCCTCCGTCAATAGCCGGCAGAACAGCCACGCCTGATTTCTCGATCACGCTCTGGTCATCACCTGCGGTTGCAATCAGTGTTGCAAATGTCCATGAACCATCTACATAAGAAGCATATTCTTCGTTCAGATACGGCGGCATAACCTCAAACTGGTCAATGCTGTTGAGATTTGTATTGAGATATTCTTTATCAGCCAGTTCCGCCATTTTCTCAACACCTTTTAACATATCTTTATCTAAGAATCCGTCACCGGTGCCTTCCATGATGTCATCATACCATTTTGTACCGGCTCCTCTGTCTCCCATAGCCCCGAAAATACAGGAATTGGCAACCCACTGTCCGCTGTTTCCCACACCCAAAGGCACATAACCTGCGTCTTTCAGCTTTGCAAAACAGTCCATCATATCTTCCCAGGTCTCCGGGAACTTTTCGTATCCCACAGATTTATAGATCTCCTTATTGTATACTACAAGAGAGCAGCAGAGGTTCTGGAATGGCGCGCCATAGTAATGACCGTCATACTCCATATCAAACAGAACTTCATCATCAAATTTTCCTGACCAGTCTTTGTCATTTTCAAAAAATTCATCTACAGTTCCAATCTGTTCATTCTCCACCAGATTGGGAATCCATGCTCCTTTTACATTAAACACATCAGGCAGCGTATCTGCTGCAGCATAAGTCATCATGATCGTCTGGTAATCATCATGCACGGAACCGTCATAATTGATCTTAATATTCGGATAATCCTTCTCCAGCCTTTCAATGGCATGGTTCAGTGCATATGATTTTGCATCTGTGGTACTGTCAAGAGGCCACATCATAGCAACATCAAGAGTTACCTCCTCAGTAAAATCTCCGTCGGACTTTGCGTCTGTTTCCGCTTCCGGCTCTTTTTCTTCTTTACTTTCCGGCTTTTCTTCTTTTGTCTCCTCCTGTTTTGCTTCCGGCTCCTCTTTCGGTTCTTCTGTGGAACCACAAGCAGTCAGCATAGAACAGACCATCACACCTGCCAATAATACAGCAATTCTTTTTCTCATTGTTTTCCTCCCAAATTCACATTATAATATTCTGCCGATATCGTTTACTGTTTCAAAAATCAACTGCTTTTTCAGCTCCTCCATTGTAACCGGCCGGCGAAAACTGTTTTTGCTGATTTCCACTGTTTTTATTCTGTCCGGCGATAAGTCAAAACAGTTATCCGAAAATTCACAGTCATTATCGTTCAAATCCATTTTTATACATTTCGCAAAGCAAGATGTCTGAATATTTAAGATATACTTTTCCTTATCATTTTGTACTTCCACACGAAACTCGGGATGTAAAAAATGGAAATGTTTTGGCTTTACAAACAGATAGGTCTCCTCACTGATTCTTTTCCCATCCTGACTGCATAACGAAAATTCCAGATAATACTGCTTCTTGTCCTCCTCCCTGATTTCCTCTGTCCAGTCCATCTCCTGAAAGACAGAAGAGGAGGAACCCTGTATCTGTATTTCCTTTTTCCCTTCTTTCACTACACATCCCGCAGAATCCCTCAATGCCCATATAAGGTTTGCTGTAAATCCTTCAGGATGATCATTCACCACAAATATCTCCAGTCTCCGCGGTTCAAATCTGTCCTCTTTCACACACAGGACAACTTGACTGAAAAAACGTCTGGCATAATAGTGAAGAACCTTCAGCCGATACTCATAATCAATCCCAGACCAGCTTGTGCCCGGAAAACAGTCCACAATCTGCCAGTAAAGTGCTCCCATACATCTCGGTTTCATACTGCGGAAATGATATGTCCCATATTTAATACCCTCAGCCTGCGCATACTGGGATGCGAAAATATATTCTTTAAAATTCTTGGGAGCCCGGACTTCCTGGAATATGTAATTCATGATCTTGCCATTTCCCATATTGCAGTAATTGTCACTGCAGTGCTGCATATAATCCATCACTTCCGAATTCGGACTCATATCCTCCGGTTCCAGGTAACTGCACAGTGTTTTATAATTTTGGAATGATTCCAGACCGAATTCGCTGATAAACCTTCCCGTACAGTCTCTGTAAAATGTATAGGGTTTTGCCGGCAGATACCAGACATACCAGCAGTGCACATCTCCCTTCTCATATCCATTGGGATCATAATAACCTCCTCCGCTGGAGGGAGAACTCGGCCAGTATAATCTGTCAGGATCATACTTTCTGACTATCTCAGCCAAATGTACTTCATACTGCTGAAGGTTTTTCATCCTAAGTTCATGGGTCAGTCCCTCTGCATGATGCTCATAGTCATGAAACCATTCATTTTCGTTATTCCCGCACCAGAGCACAAGGCAGGCATGATTACGGAGCCTGATCACATTGTCCTTCACTTCCTCCCTGATGCTCTCCAAAAACTCATCGTTTGAAGGATATAAGGCACAGGCAAACATCAGATCCTGCCAGACTAAAAGTCCGTTTCTGTCGCACAGATCATACAGTTCATCATCAGGATATACTGCCCCGCCCCATATACGGATACAGTTATAGTTTGCCTCCTTACAAAGACGTATCAGTTCCCGGTGGCGCTGACCCCTGCAGGCTGTCAGGAATTTGTCCGGCGGCGTATAACTTCCGCCTTTTGCAAATACAGGAACGTTATTTACATAAAAGGCAAAGCTTTCCCCATCCGCATCTTCTTCCCTTCTCACCTCCATAGTACGAAGTCCAACAAAGAATCTTTTTTCCTCCTGTTCATCTCTGCACTGCATTTTGACACAGATCTCATAGAGAGGGTGATCTCCATATCCGTTGGGCCACCATATTTCCGGACTTTCTATCTCTGTCCATACTTCTGCCAGAGATTCTCTGCACTTTGTCTTTTCCCTGAATATCTCTTCCCCCTGAGGATCGTATACAGTCACCTCCACACAGACTTCTTCTCCGTATGCTGCTTCTGTCAAAGTCTCTGTTTTCAAGTAAACCTTTCCCTTTTCATGTCTCTGCCTGGTATAGATATGGGAAATCCTTGCTTTGTCATACGCTTCTATGTATACCTCTCTCCAAATGCCCAGATCCGGTACATTCGGCTCCGCATCCCAGCCAAAAGAACTGTGTGTTTTCCTTATCTGGGAAAATCCGTGGGGACTTGCGGTATTAAATTCAGGCAGAGGATGTTCCCTGTGCTGTTCTTCTATATAGCGCACCGATGAATATATAATCACCTGAAGCAGATTATCCTCGGCCTTCAGTATATCTTTTACCGGAAAACGATATGTGCGGTGCATATTTTCCGTGCGGGCAAGCTTCACGCCGTTGAGATAAATATCAGCTATGGTATCAATTCCCTCAAATACCACAAACTGTTTTTCCCTGAGAAGCACATCCTCCCTTACTGAAAAATGCAGCTTATATTCATAATCCCTTTCAGCAAGTTCATGAAACTCTCTGTCCTGGAAACGATAAAATGGCTTTTTAATTCTCCCTTCTTTTATCATATCCAGAAACAGGGAACCGGGCACTTCCCCATGATGCCATTCGTTCTCCTGTGTATCTCTGTACTTCCACTCCAAACCTCCCAGCCCTTGTACGATCATATACAGCCCCCGCTTCTCAGTCTTCTATTGTAGTAAATCTTGAAATCTCAGGATCCGTATAGACATCTGTGCCGTCATCACTGTAGGATGAAAATTCTGAGACAACTGCTCCCTCCGGCCCTGCCTGGAACCAGTGTTTTGTATTAGGTGCCAGGGTGTACTGCTCTCCTTGTTTCAGAACAATCTCATGCCAGACAGTATAAACGTCATCTTTCCCATCAGGAATTTTCGCCTTCGGATTCTCGGTGGGCTCTCCGGGAACATGAACATATACTTCACCATAACGACAACGGAAAGTCTCTTCTTTTCCCGGATTTTCCGGTCCCAGCGGCGGATGCCTGTGCTCTGCACAGATTTGTCCGGGAAGCATGGGCAGTTCTTTGGCACAGCATCTTTTTGTATTTACATATACATGCAGCATAAGGCCTTCGCGGTAAGGATCATTCAGGCCGAAATCCGTAACCTCCATCCTTTCCTGTTCTTCCGGTGTCAGATAGATACCGGCTTTTTTCATCAGTTCCAAACCTTCCTTTTTGATCTTGTCATAATCGCTTCTCTTCATTTCCTTCTCCTTTGTGTCATATGACACTAACTTTTCTTTAGTTCTGTTACCATTCATTTTTTCAGATGCATCTATAAAAACGAACTTTTTTGTTTATAACTGCATATTATCACAATTAATTATGCCGGTCAATTATGAATTTTCCACAATTTTATACTTAAATTTTCTACATATTTTATTTTTTCCAATTTTTACCATTTGTGTCATTTGACACAGACAGGGTAATCCTTTTTCTTTATTTTAATCTGAATATGCAAATGCACTGTAGTTTCAATGCAGCAGACAGGTAATGGATTAAGTTTTAATCATGTTATGCTCAGGAAACAAAAATGAATTTAGGAGGTATCTTATGCTGGAAGCAAAAGATTTAGAAGCCATTCGGCAGATAATGAAAGAAGAAATCAAAGAAAAAAACCCTTGAAAATTCAAGGGTTTTCATCGAGCTGCCTAGCGGATTTGAACCGCCGACCTCCGCCTTACCAAGGCGACGCTCTACCAACTGAGCCAAGGCAGCATTCCTAGTGATGTGCTGTGTAACTCGTCATCACAATTAAGAATTCTAACAAAAGTTGTGTCAAATGTCAAGATATTTTTGAAAACTTTTTTATTTTTTTGTCGCAGCAGCCAGAACGGTGTAATATGCCCCCTGTGCGGTGCCCGGTTTGTGCACCGCACAGGTCATATTGTCACTGCTGTTTATCAATGCAGCGCTTTATTTTTTGTTTCCGCTGCAGTAGCCTGCCTGGAAATCCATGATGTTTCTGAGCTTCTGTCCCTGCATGTACCGTTTCAGGTTCTCCGTGCAGATATTTACCACCTTATCCAGGGTTTCCGGAAGGTGATAGAAGCCTGACACATGGGGCGTGATAAATACATTGGGATAATCCCACAGTCTGTGGTCAGCCGGAAGCGGCTCAGGTTTTGTCACGTCCAGGGCCACGCCTGCCAGACGGCCCTCATCCAGCACATCGCAGAGGTCCTCTGTACAGACCGCATCGCCGCGGCCGCCGTTCAAAAAGAAGGCACCCGGCTTCATGAGATGGAACAGTTCCTTGTCAAACAGGCCCCTCGTCTCCGGTGTACTGGGCAGGAAGGAGACCACCACATCGGCATGGGGCAGCAGTTCTCTGCAGTCCTTCATCAGATGCGGCTCATCAATGTACTCCGGGCAGTTTCCCGGACTTTTCTTCACACCAATGACATAAGCGCCCAGGGCATGGGCCATCTTGGCAAAGTGGCGGCCGATATCCCCCATTCCGAAGATCAGCACTGTAGAGTCCGCAATGGAAGTCACGGTTCCGTGTTCGTCCCAGATATGCTTATTCTGACTGTCACGGTAGAGATGCAGTTTCTTCTGCATGGCTAACAGCATGGCAAACATATGCTCGGAAACAGTCTTTCCGTAGGCTCCGTTTGCTGTTGTGACAACTGTATTTTCATCCAGAATGCCCTGGCCTGTATAAGCGTCAGCACCGGCAGAGTTTAACTGCAGCCACTGTAGTTTTTTGGAAGCTCCGATTTTATCTGCCGGGACATTTCCCAGAATGATATCCGCCTCCTGCACCTGTTCCCTGCTCACTTCCCTGATCGAGGAATATACAAAATGATTCCCCGGTGCCGCCTCCTCCAGAAGCTCTCTATGTTCTTCTCTCACAGGTATCACTACCAGAATTGTTTTTTCCCTCATGTTGCTACCTCCCGTTCTTTCTGCTGTAACACTTTAATGTTTTAATTATTACTATTTTAACAGGGCAAAGGATTTTCGTCAATCAAATGGAGTGTGGTAGTGCCGATTCTGTGATTTTCCACAGAGTGGACCAAGACCCGCACGCCTGAAAATTCACATTCAAATCTCTCGCCGTTTTTCGGCACCCTTCCTATGATGCTGCAGATAAATCCGTTGAATGTGTCATACGTGTCTGTGGGAAGATGAACACCCAGCGCCTCCGCCACATCGTCCAGCGGGGCACAGCCCTGTACCTTCCACTCCTTGTCACTGATCTTCTCGATTTCCCTGGGGCGCAGCGCTTCCTCCTCCTCGCACAGCTCCCCTACCAGGGCCTCCATCAGGTCATGAAGCGTGATGATGCCGGAGACACCGCCGTATTCGTCCACCAGCACGGCAAAATATGTCCTGTTCTTCTTCATATTGGAAAAAAGCACATCCGCCTTCATGCCGTCCGGCACAAACCAGGCCTTATCCACAGCCTGCGCCATGACAGCCTCACGCGATCTGTCCTCCATGCGGAAATAATCTCTGGTATCCAAAATACCCACAATATCGTCACAGCTCTCACCGCACACAGGATAAAAGGAATGGCGGGTACGTCTTATCATATCCTCCCACTCTGCCATATCATCTTCCAGATACAGCACATCCACATCAATACGGTGGGTACAGATCTGTTCCGCATCCATATCGTCAAAATCAAATATATTCTGTATCATCTCATTTTCCCGGGCATCAATGGTTCCCTGGGCATTTCCCTCCATGAGAAGCATACGGATCTCCTCCTCAGAAACCTTCTCCTCCTCTTCCTCCGGGTTAATACCCATCAGCTTCAGGATCAGGTTCGTGGATACTGTCAAGAGAAATACCAGCGGCGCAAATGCCCTGGACACTCCATAAAGCATGCCCGACATGGACAGCGCCATGGAATCCGCCTTTTTCATGGCAATACGCTTTGGAACCAGCTCTCCGAATACCAGGTTAAAATAAGCCAGTATCAGTGTGATCAAAAATACGGCAATGGATTTCAGCACGGATTCCGGAATGGCCACCCCTGCTGCCGTCAGCCACCCCACCAGGGGTCCGGCAAAGTTTTCCGCTGCAAACGCACTTCCCAGCAGTCCTGCCAGCGTGATGGCAACCTGAATGGTGGCTAAAAACCTGGCGGGCTGTTCCGTCAGGGCAGACAGCTTCACAGCCCTCTTATCCCCATCCGCAGTCAGCTTGCGCAGCCGTGTCTCATTCATAGAGATCACCGCGATCTCCGCACTGGCAAAAGTCGCATTTAAAAATATCAAAACAACCTGTAAAAGTAAAGCTCCTATCATTATCCTATACCTCCTGAAATCGTATTATGGAATCTTTCTCCCCATCTGTATGGGAAGTATGAAAAAACACAAAAAGGCACAGCCTGTATCCGGACCTCTCCGTATACAGACCACGCCTTATCTATCCATAATACGACATGGGGCAGCTAATCTGCTAAATGCACTATCACTATCGTCGCTATCCTCCATGTGCGCAATCACATCCTTTCCTCTTATTGTGTATTAAGATACCACTAAAACGCGCACCTGTCAATGCTGTTCTTTTGTGACTGTTCACTCTAAGAATTCCCTGATCTTCCCCCGGATTCTCTGCAGGGCATTGTCAATGGACTTGGGGCTTTTCCCCATAGCCTCCGCAATCTGGGTGTAGGTCATACCTTCCAGATAAGAGTCCAGCACCCGGGTTTCAAAACGGCTCAGATGCTGCCGGATCTTCTCCTGCATGACATTTACGTTCTCCCTGTCAATGACAATGGCCTCAGGGTCCTGCTGCTCAAAGGCCAGACTGTCAAGAATGGGACTTTCCTCCTCGCTGAGGGAAATGTAGGAGTTCAGCGGCTTATTTTTAAGCCTTCCCGACATTTCTATGGCCTTATAGATCTGCCGCTCCACACACAGGTTGGCAAAGGTGGCAAAGGTGGCGCTTTTCCCCGGCTGGTAATCTCTCAAAGCCCTGAACAGGCCAATCATGCCCTCCTGGATCAGATCCTCCCGCTCGCCGCCCACAATGAACATGGCATGGGCCTTTTTCAGTACCATCCCCTTGTATTTCTCCATGAGATAGTCCTCCAGCTCCTGCTCACCGTCCCTCAGCCGCTCAATCAATTCTTCGTCCGTAAACTGTTCGTAATTATCCATATTTTATCCCAAAAGCCGCTGTCTCACAATTTCATAAGCCAAAACTCCCGCAGCCACGGAAGCATTCAGGGAATCAATATCACCTTTCATGGGTATGGATGCCACAAAGTCGCATTTCTCCTTAACCATGCGGGATACGCCTTCCCCTTCATTTCCAATCACAAGACCGATCGGCCCTTTCAAATCAAGCTGGTACATGCTGGTGCCGCCCATATCTGCGCAGACAAACCACAGTCCTTCTTTTTTCAGCTCCTCTATGGTCCTGGCAATGTTGGTCACTCTCGCCACAGGCGTGTAATTCAGGGCTCCCGCTGAGGTGCGGGCAACGGTGGCGGTAAGGCCCACTGCTCTGTTTTTCGGTATGATCACTCCGTGGGCGCCTGCCAGATTGGCAGTACGGATGATTGCTCCCAGGTTGTGGGGATCTTCGATGTTGTCAAGGAGCACCACAAAGGGAGCCTCTCCCTTTTCCCTGGCCTTATTCAGAATATCATCCACTTCCGCGTAGTCATAGGCCGCTGTCACGGCAATGACTCCCTGGTGTTTTCCGGTCTCTGACATCTGGTCCAGACGCTCCTTTTTCACGAACCGCACCATGGTATCGTGCTTTTTCGCCTCTCTCAAAATTGTGCGGACAGGACCGTCCTCACATCGCTCCAGCACAAACAGCTTGTCCACCACGCGGCCTGAACGGAATGCCTCCAGCACTGCATTGCGGCCCTCTACTTTACTCTCCTGGAATTTCTCTTCCATCTGCTTCTCCTTCTTCCAAACCTGTTTTTATCAGCTCCAGCATTCTGTCCCACTGCTCCGTAAGATACAGATATCCCATCAGTGCCTCAAAACCGGTTGCTCTTCTGTAATCTGACATACTGGCATTTTTCGCCATGGTATAAGATTTCGCATTTCTGCCGCGCTTGAATACAGCTGCCTCCTCCTCTGTGAGATGCGGTTTCAGCTTCTCGATCATGGAGGACTGGGCAGAGGCCTTTACAAGCCTGCTTGCCCGGTTGTGCAGTTTATTCACCTGTGTATTGCCCTTTTCCACCAGTATGGTGCGGATCACCAGCTCGTAGATAGCGTCCCCGATATAAGCCAGGGTCAGGGGAGAATACGTTCTGATATCCGTATCCTCCAGACAGAACATGTCTTTTAACTTTCTTAAGCTCTCTTCCATTGTACACCTTCTCTTGTATCCTTCAGGATGATGCCCATGGAGGCAAGCTGGTCACGGATCTCATCTGCCCGCGCGAAATCTTTTGCTTTTCTGGCTGCCTGGCGCTCCTCGATCAGGCCTTCCACTACAGAGTCCAGCACTTCTTCTTTTTTATTCACGATCAGGCCAAGTACATCGCACAGGCCTGTGATCTTGTCAAAGAGCAGTTTTACAAATGCTTTTGTGCTGCCGCTTCCCGCCTGGGTGTTGGTGAATTTTACAAGCTCAAAAACAGCCGCAATGGCATCTGCTGTATTGAAGTCATCTTCCATGGACTCCTCATATTTCTTCACAAGGCCTTCGATTTCCGGAAGCTGCGCCTTTTCCGCCTCCGTAAGCTCTTCATCCCGGGCATTTTCAAGCAGATGCTTTAACTGGTCCACGCAGGTCACAATACGGTCCAGCGCATTCTTGGAAGCCTCCATCAGCTCGGCGCTGAAGTTTAAAGGACTTCTGTAATGGGCATTCAGCATGAAAAAGCGCAGTACCTGCAGGTCATATTTCTCGCCGATCTCACGGACCGTGAAGAAATTGCCCAGAGATTTTGACATCTTTCTGTTATCAATGTTCAGAAATGCATTGTGCATCCAGTATTTTGCAAAGATTTTGCCGTTGCAGCACTCAGACTGGGCAATTTCATTCTCGTGGTGCGGGAATACCAGGTCCTCACCGCCTGCGTGGATATCAATCTCCTCGCCCAGATATTTTTTAGACATGACAGAGCACTCAATGTGCCAGCCCGGCCTTCCCTCACTCCAGGGTGATACCCAGTAAGGCTCCCCTTCTTTTTTCGGCTTCCAGAGAACAAAGTCAAGGGGATCTTCCTTCTGGTCCTCCCCTGATACCTGGATAGAACGGAATCCTGACTGCAGGTCATCCAGATTCTTGTGGGAGAGTTTTCCATACTCGCTGAAATTCTTTACCCGGAAGTAGACAGTGCCGTTCACCGCATAGGCAAATCCTTTGTCAATGAGCGTCTGGATCATGTCGATCATGCCGTCAATCTCCTGGGTTGCCAGGGGATGTGTGGTGGCAGGCTTTACATTCATATCAGCCATATCCTTTTTGCACTCTTTGATGTAGCGCTCGGAGATCTCTTCCGCAGGTACACCCTCCTCGATGGCTTTTGCAATGATCTTGTCATCCACATCCGTGAAATTGGATACATAGTTTACTTCATATCCCTTGTACTCCATATATCTTCTCACTGTGTCGAAAACGATCATGGGTCTGGCATTTCCGATGTGGATAAAATTGTATACGGTAGGGCCGCACACATACATTTTTACTTTTCCTTCCTCCAGGGGAACGAAGTCTTCTTTTCTCTTTGTCAGGGTATTGTAAATCTTCATGTCTCTACTCCTTTTCTTCTATTAATTCCTGAAGTTCGTATTCCAGCTTCTGCAGCTTTGACTTCAGGTGTTCATTCTCACTCTGCAGTTTTCTGATATCCTCCAGTACCGGGTCAGGCAGATGAACCTGGTCCATATCACTTCTTGGCACTTTCTGGTTCTCCCGCTTCACAATACGGCCCGGAACACCGACTACGGTACAGTTGGGAGGAATCTCCTCCAGCACTACGCTTCCCGCACCGATTTTGGAATTTTCCCCAATGGTGAAGGAGCCCAGTATTTTCGCCCCGGCACTTACCATCACATTGTCCTTCAGGGTGGGATGGCGCTTGCCGGTCTCTTTGCCGGTACCGCCCAGGGTCACGCCCTGGTAAAGCGTCACATTGTTGCCTATGACTGTTGTCTCACCGATGATAACACCGGTGCCGTGGTCAATAAACAGTCCCTTTCCTATTTTTGCCCCGGGATGGATTTCAATACCTGTTTTTCTGGCTGCCCTCTGGGAAATCCATCTGGCAAGGAAATAGTGGCCTTTTTCATAAAGCTTATGCGCCCTTCTATACTGGATCATGACCCGGAAACTGGGATACAGAAGGACTTCCAGCGGCGTTTTGATGGCCGGGTCCCTTTCCCGGATAACCTGAAATTCTTCTTTTATATGTTTGACAAATCCCATGGTTTATTTCCTTTCTATGGTAAATATGGAATAAAAAACGCCTCTATATGGCTGTTACTGCCATATAGAGACGAAGAAATCACTCCGCGGTTCCACTCTATTTGAGGACATCAGTCCCCCGCTCACACCTTTAACGCAGGTACACGGACCTTCCCGTATGACAGGCTGGTCAGCTCCCGGATGCACTTTCACCTTTTCCTTTTCGGGCAGCTCTCAGCCGGTGACTGTCCTTCTCTGTAAAAATTCCCAGGTTACTCTTTCCGTTCACAGCTTTTTCCATATCTTTCTCTAGTTTATGCATAAATGGACTGTTTGTCAATGGATTTTTTCACTTTACGTTTTCTCTTGCCATCAGCAGACTGGTAAAGGAATCTGCCGGCATAGGTCTTGCATAGTAATAGCCCTGTCCGTATTCACATCCCACAGAGCGCAGAAAATCTCCCTGCTCCTTCGTCTCGATACCCTCTGCAATGGTGCGCATGCCCAGTTTTTTTGCCATGCGTACCAGGGAGGCCAGGATCTCAGGGCCTCTGCCGGAGATCCCCTGGTCTTCCAGGAATTTCATGTCCATTTTCAGGATATCCACAGGCACATCCTTCAGCATGTTCAGAGAGGAATATCCGCTCCCGAAATCATCCATCAGCACCTGGAACCCGTAGTTCTGCAGTTCCTTCATGGCTGCCAGAAGCTGCTGGGGATTATCCGTATAGGCACTCTCCGTGATCTCCAGCCGCATCATCTGCGGCTCCAGCCGGTACCTTTCTGTCAGGTCTATGATGCTTCTGCAGAGATTGGGATCATAGAACTCCAGCCTGGATACATTTACAGACACCGGAATGTTTTTTAAGCCGCGGCGCCTGAGCTCCATCATATTCCTGCAGACTTCCTCCCTGATGTAGGCGTCCAGCTTGATGATAAAGCCATTATGCTCAAAAAACGGAATGAAAAATCCGGGCGACACCATACCCTTTTCCGGATGGTTCCACCGCACCAGCGCCTCAGCGCTCACCACATCTCCTGTGTTCAGGTCCACAACCGGCTGGTAATAAACCTCAAACTGTCTCTGGAGAAGTGCCTCCTCCATGGAGTTGGTAAGCTGCTGCTCACTTAAAACGACCTGATGGAGCTCGTCATTGTACACTGCGTAAGCGCGGTTTGAATTTCCCTTGACTGTACGCAGGGCCAGGTTTGCCCTGTCACACATGAGATCCACGGACATGCCCCTGTCCTCAATGGTGTAAACCCCGTAATAGAGATTGATCTTCTGCTCTATCTTCACAGACGCCAGGCTTTTCTCCATCTGGTCCCGCACCTGCTGCAGCTCCTCTGTCCCTGCCGGAAGGCATACGGCAAAATGGTCTGCCTCCAGTCTTCCGTAGGTCCCCTTACTTTTCAGGCATTTCTGAAGCCCCTCGGCAATCAGAAGCAGTATCCTGTCTCCCATAAAATTGCCGTAAAGCTCGTTGATCACCTTAAAGCGCTCAATATCAAACTGCACCATATTGTAGGTCCCCTCAGGATTCTGTCTCAGGAAATCCGCGGTCTTCCGACAGAAAGTGGAGCGGTTATAAAGGCCTGTGAGGGCATCATGATCCAGCAGGTACCTGAGCTCCTCATTCTTCTGCTCAATGAGAAGTTCATTCTCCCTGCTCTCCGTCACGTCGATATTCACGATGCGGAAGACAGGTACCCCGTCCTCCACCTTGTATTTCAGGGCATTCAGACTGAACCACCGAAGGCTTTTGTCCTTTCTTCTCACCTGATGGACCAGGGAGATCCTGTCATTACTGTCCTTGTTTTCCCGCAGCCGGTTAAGAATATATTCTGTATCGCCGCCAACCCACAGAGCAGTCAGATCACTGCTGAATTTCTCCTGGAACTCCTCCCTGTCATAGCCGAACTGCCGGCAGAATCCGTCATTAAAATACTCCACCTGCACCTTATCCGTCACCTTCCAGACACCAATGCCGCCCGGGACAGAGTCGATCAGGGAGTTCAATTCATTCCTGGTCTCAAAAAGGGCATTTTCCAGCCGTTTCCGCTCCAGAATATGCTTAACCACAATATTTTCTACACGCTTTTTTACCACCATGGCCCGGTACGGCTTGTTGATAAAATCGTCCGCCCCAAGCAGCAGGGCCCGCTCCTCCGAATTTTCCTTCTCTGAAGTTGCCATGATGACCGGAATACCCGAAAGTGTCTCCTCCTCCTTCATGGTTTTCAGGACCTCGAACCCGTCCATGCGCGGCATGACAATATCCAACAGGACAACATCCACCGGCTGGCTGCGAAGGATCTCCATGGCTTCCACTCCGTCTGCAGCCTGAAGAATGCTGTACTCGTCATCAAAGATATTCTCCAGGAGCGCTCTGTTCAATTCTACGTCATCTGCAATCAGCATGGTCTTTTCTCTCTGCATCTGTTTATAACCCTTCCTCGTTTTTCTCCTGTCTGTTCTCAAAAGCTTTTGGTGCCCTGCAGAATCTTTCTATCATATCCTGCATCTTCTCTGCAGTCCTCACTATCTTTTATTATAGCTCACAGTACGCCTGCAAACAAGATTTTTCCGGACAAAAACGGGTACAAAATCCTGCGATTCTGCACCCGTTTCTTACAAGAGGCTGATTTTTGTATTTTTATTTTCAAGGAAGGCTGTTCAAATCACAAAACTTAGCAGATGCCCTGAGCGAGCATTGCTTCTGCAACTTTTTCAAATCCGGCTGCGTTGGCACCGACTACATAGTTGCCCTCGTGGCCGTATTTCTTAGCTGCATCTACCATGTTGTGGCAGATGTTAACCATGATGCCCTGTAATTTTGCATCTACTTCTTCAAAGCTCCAGCTCAGACGCTCGCTGTTCTGGGACATCTCAAGTGCGGATGTGGCAACACCGCCTGCATTGGCAGCTTTGCCCGGTGCGAAGATAATGCCGTTCTCCTGCAGATATTCGGTAGCTTCCAGTGTGGTAGGCATGTTGGCGCCCTCGCATACTGCAAAGCATCCGTTAGCTGCCAACTGTTTTGCATCCTCAAGCTGCAGCTCGTTCTGTGTCGCGCAAGGAAGGGCAACATCCACTTTTACGCTCCACACACCTCTGCCCTCGTGGTATTCTGCATTCGGTCTGTAGTTCTTGTACTCCGTCAGACGGGCACGTTTTACTTCTTTGATCTCTTTTAACGCTGCCAGGTCAATGCCTTCGGGATCATAGATCCAGCCTGCGGAGTCGGAGCAGGTCACCGGTTTTGCACCTAACTGGTATGCTTTTTCAATAGCGTAAATGGCAACATTTCCTGCGCCGGATACGGCAACGGTCTTGCCGGCCAGCTCTTTGCCGTTTAATTTCAGCAGCTCTTCTGTCAGGTATAACAGACCGTATCCCGTAGCCTGTGTTCTCACCAGGGAACCGCCGTATGTGAGGCCCTTTCCTGTGAGAACGCCTTCGTAAGCGTTGCGGATTCTCTTATACTGGCCGAACATATAGCCGATTTCTCTTGCGCCTACACCGATATCACCTGCAGGTACGTCAGTGTCTGCACCGATGTGTCTGTACAGCTCTGTCATGAAGCTCTGGCAGAATGCCATAACCTCTCTGTCTGATTTTCCTTTCGGATCAAAATCAGAACCGCCTTTGCCGCCGCCGATAGGAAGTCCGGTGAGTGAGTTTTTGAAAATCTGCTCAAATCCCAGGAACTTGATGATTCCCAGATATACGGACGGATGGAAACGGAGACCACCCTTGTACGGTCCGATGGCACTGTTGAACTGTACGCGGTAACCTTTGTTCACCTGCACATTGCCGTTGTCATCTACCCACGGTACACGGAACATGATCACGCGCTCCGGCTCAACCAGACGCTCCAGCAGTGCTTCTCTGCGGTACTTTTCTTCGTTTGCTTCAACAACAGGTTTCAGGGACTCCAGGACCTCTCTGACAGCCTGATGGAATTCCGGTTCACCTGGATTTTTCTTAACTACTGATTCAATTACCTCATCTACGTATGACATGACGATCCTCCTATAGTGATATGTGTAAAACTTATGTAGGTTATTATAAAACCTGTTGCCAGATTTTGCAAGTTTTATTTTTAGTTCCTGCAGATTTTTTCATAAATTTTACTTTTTCCGGACTTTTCCAAAGAAAAGTGAATCTTTCTTTCGTGAAAGTGTCATATACTTCTTCTATTTAAAGTGATTTATTTGTAGCGTATTGACAATACAAAACAAATATCAGATTCTGGTCGTCCACTCTGAGCAGTCCCATACCTTGGAAACCAGGCCGTCATAGAACTCCGGCTCGTGGCATACCATGAGGATCGTCCCTTTATATTCCTTTAGGGCGCGCTTTAATTCTGCCTTGGCATCCGCGTCCAGATGGTTGGTAGGCTCATCCAGAAGCAGCAGGTTGGTCTCCCTGTTCAAAATCTTGCAGAGGCGGACCTTGGCCTGCTCCCCGCCGCTCAGTACCCGCACCAGGCTCTCGATATGCTTTGTGGTCAGACCGCATTTTGCCAGGGCTGCTCTCACCTCATACTGGGTATAGGCGGGGAACTCCTCCCAGATTTCCTCAATGCAGGTACGTTTATTTCCCTGGGGCATCTCCTGCTCAAAATAGCCGATCTCCAGATAATCACCCAGATGTACTTTGCCGGACAGCGCGGGGATCAGGCCCAGAATACTCTTAAGAAGTGTGGTCTTGCCGATGCCGTTGGCACCCACAAGGGCAATCTTCTCTCCCCTCTCCACCGTGAGAGTCAAAGGCTTTGACAGCGGCTCTTCGTAGCCGATCACCAGCTCTTTTGTCTCCACCACAAAACGGCTGGGTGTCCTGGCTGTCAGAAAATGAAATTCCGGCTTCGGCTTTTCCTTTGCCAGCTCAATGACATCCATCTTATCCAGCTTCTTCTGCCTGGACATGGCCATGTTTCTGGTAGCCACACGGGCTTTATTGCGGGCAACAAAATCCTTCAGCTCACTGATCTCCTGCTGCTGCCTTTGGTATGCCGCCTCAAGCTGAGCCTTCTTCACTGCGTAGACCTCCTGGAAGTGGTCATAATCCCCCACATACCGGTTAAGCTGCTGATTGTCCATATGATAGATAAGGTTCACCACCTGATTCAAAAAGGGGATGTCATGGGAAATGAGGATGAACGCATTCTCATATTCCTGGAGATACCGTTTCAGCCATTCAATGTGCACCTCGTCCAGATAGTTGGTTGGCTCATCCAACAGCAGAATGTCCGGTTTTTCCAGCAGCAGCTTGCCCAGAAGCACCTTGGTCCTCTGTCCGCCGCTCAAATCCGTCACATCCTTGTCCAGCCCGATGTCTGAAAGTCCCAGTGCCCTTCCCACTTCCTCCACCTTGGAATCTATGATATAAAAATCATGCATGGTGAGCATATCCTGGATGGTGCCCAGCTCCTCCATCATTTGGTTCAGCTCCTCCTCAGAGGCGTCCCCCATACGGTCGCAGATGGAATTCATATTCTCCTCCATCTCAAAAAGCCAGGCAAATGCAGATTTCAGCACATCACGGATGGTCATGCCTTTTTCCAGCACGGTGTGCTGGTCCAGATAGCCAACCCGGACATTCTTCGCCCACTCGATCTTACCCTCATCGGGCATTAGTTTGTTGGTGATGATATTCATGAAAGTGGATTTTCCCTCCCCATTGGCACCCACAAGGCCAATATGCTCGCCTTTTAAAAGGCGGAAAGATACGTCCTGAAAAATAGCCCTGTCACCGAAGCCGTGGGACAGATGTTCTACGTTTAAAATACTCATGTTTCCTGATCCTCTCCTGTTGTTTATTACTGCCGCTGGCAGCATCCGCCGCAGCCGCCGCCTGAGCGGTCATCCGGCATCAAATCCCTTGCGTCAGTCAGCGCGCAGATGGCCTGGGCAGAAATCCCCTCGCCGGCTCCCGTGAAGCCGAGTCCCTCCTCTGTGGTCGCTTTTATGTTGACCTGGTTTTTCTCCAGATGCAGGACCTCCGCGATGTTCTCTGTCATTTTATCTATATGAGGCAGCATCTTGGGCTTCTGCGCGATGATGGTGGCATCAATATTATTGATCACATACATGTTTTCCTCCAGAAGCTTTCCCACATGCGCCAGCAGTTTCATACTGGATGCCCCCTCGTATTTTGGGTCCGTATCCGGAAAATGCCTGCCGATATCATGAAGGGCCGCAGCGCCCAAAAGTGCGTCCATAACGGCATGCAGCAGCACATCCGCGTCGGAATGCCCCAGAAGTCCCTTCTCCCAGGGAATCTTCACGCCTCCAAGTATCAAATCCCTTCCCTCTACCAGTTTGTGTACATCATATCCCATACCTACACGTATCATAGTCGTTCTCCTTTCCCGCCGTCGTTTTATCTGTTCTGCGGACAGACTACCCGCATTCTCAATTTATAACTATACGGCCCTGCGCTTGTCTGCGCAGATTTCGGCCATACGCAAAGTATAACAGATAAGCTGTCTGCATGACAAGGCTGTTCTGTACATGGCCAAAAAGAGGCAGAATACCGCTTTTTTGGATATTCTGCCTCTTTTCCTCATTCTGTTCTATGAAATGTCTGTTTCTTGCCGTTCAGCCTTCTGCAGTCTGTGTGCATGCTCCGAACGCCTACTCTATTCCTGTCACTTCATAGCCTGCATCCGCAACCGCTTTTTTCAGTGCGTCCCTGGATATGCCTTCGCCTGCTTCCACATACGCAGCTTTGTCCTCCAGGCTTACCTCTGTCTTAGTCACACCCTCCACTGCGTTCAGGGCTTTTGTCACTGCTGCCTGGCAGTGCGGGCACATCATTCCTTCGATTTTCATGGTGATCATATTGGTTTCCTCCTTATTTTCCGGCAGTGTTCTGCCTTTATTTGCTGTGTTGACGGTTTCTGTCTGTTCTTTTTTGACGGGTTTCTTCAGTACATGGAAGAAGCGGAGCCGCAGGGCATTGGTCACAACGAAAAAGCTGCTGAGACTCATAGCCGCCGCGCCGAACATGGGACTTAGCTTTAACCCAAACATGGGATAGAGAAGTCCTGCCGCCAGCGGGATTCCGCAGGCGTTATAGAAAAATGCCCAGAACAGATTCTGTTTAATATTGCGGATCACCGCTTTACTGAGGCCCACGGCGGTCACCACATCCAGAAGATCACTCTTCATCAGCACAATATCTGCGCTCTCAATGGCTACGTCCGTACCTGCGCCGATGGCGATTCCCACATCAGCTCTGGCAAGCGCGGGGGCATCGTTGATTCCGTCGCCTACCATGGCCACTGTCCTTCCGCCCTCCTGAAGCCTTGCCACTTCCCGTTCCTTGTCCTGAGGCAGTACCTCGGCAATGACGGTATCTATATCCAGCTGCCGTTTGATGGCCTCTGCAGTCCTTTTATTGTCCCCTGTGAGCATGATGACCTCTATGCCCAGCTTCTTCATCTCCCGGATGGCCTGGGCGCTTGTCTCCTTCACCACATCGGCGGCGGCGATGATGCCCAGGATTTCCTTTTCGTCAAAGAACAGAAGCGGTGTCTTGCCCTCCTCTGCCAGGCGTTCCATGTCACGCGCCTGCGTCTCTGTGGCAAGTCCCTTTTCCCCGGCGAACTTTTCATTACCTGCAAAGTACAGTTTTCCGTTTATCTCTGCCTGCACGCCCCGGCCTGATATGGCAAGGAAATTCTCCGCTCTGGCAGCTTTTATCCCTTGTGCTCCGGCTCTTTCAAGGATCGCCTCTGCCAGGGGATGTTCACTTTTTTCTTCCAGGGCAGCCGCCACTTGAAGGAGCTCCTCTTCTGTCCGTTTATTTGGAAGGATATCGGTCACCTGGGGTTTGCCCTGGGTGATGGTGCCTGTTTTATCCAGCACCACGCTCTTTATATTGTGGGTGATCTCCAGTGCCTCCCCGGATTTGATAAGAATTCCGTTTTCCGCGCCTTTTCCCGTTCCCACCATGATGGCAACAGGTGTCGCCAGTCCCAGTGCGCAGGGACAGGAGATGACCAGCACGGCAATGGCGCAGGAGAGTGCAAATTCAAAGGTGGCCCCCGCAATGATCCAGGCAGCCGCTGTGATCAGCGCGATTCCCATGACCACCGGCACAAAAATACCTGCTATCTTATCCGCAATCTTGGCAATGGGCGCTTTGCTGGAACTGGCCTCCTCCACCAGGCGGATGATCTGGGAAAAGGTGGTGTCATCCCCTACCTTTGTTCCCCGGAAACGGATAAATCCCGCCTTGTTCATGGTCGCTGCGATCACGGTATCTCCCACGTTCTTCTCCACGGGAATGCTCTCCCCTGTGATGGCGGCCTCATCCACGCTGGTGCTGCCCTCGATTATAATGCCGTCAGCGGGAATGCTGCTGCCCGGTTTTACGATAAAGATATCGCCGGCCACAGCCTCCTCAGCCGGAATCTCTATCTGACGGCCGTCACGTTCCACAACAGCCGTTTTTGGTGCCATATCCATCAGTTTCCGGATCGCCTCGCTGGTCTTTCCTTTGGAACGGGCCTCCAGGTATTTTCCCACATTGATAAATGCCAGGATCATCACGGCAGACTCAAAATAAAGGTCATGCCTGTACTGGTTCACCAAAGCGGTATCCTGCACGCCCAGGCCGTAGCCTATGCGGTATATGGCAAAGATGCCGTAAACCAAAGACGCGGTTGAGCCGATGGCGATCAGGGTATCCATATTGGGCGCCCCGTGCATTAAGGTGGAAAAGCCCTTTGTGTAATAAGCCCGGTTCACATATGCCACCGGAAGACATAAAAGGAACTGGGTCATGGCAAATCCCACCGCATTCTCAGGCCCGCTTAAGAATCCCGGCAGCGGCAGCCCTGCCATATGCCCCATGGAGACATACATAAGCGGGATCAGGAACAGGAAGGAAAGAATCATCCGGTTCTTCATCTCATGCATATGTTTTTCCACCGGTGACTCTCCCGGCTCAGCGGCATCTGCCCGGGATGTCTTTGTTTCGGAGGCACTTTTGGTCTTTTCCGCTGCCTTATGATCTCCTGCGGCAGCGGCGCCGTAGCCCGCATGTTCCACTGCATTTTCTATATCCTGCACAGACAGTGCGGACTCATCGAAATCCACCTGCATGCTGTTTGTCAGCAGGTTTACGCTGACATCCTTCGTGCCGGGCAGCTTTCTGACACATTTCTCTACCCGGGACGAGCAGGCGGAACAGGTCATGCCTGTCACGTCAAATTTCTGTTTCATAATATTTCGCTCCCTTCCGCGTGCTCCCGTTACACTGCTGTACGGATTCCGACACGGCAGACCATGGCCTGCACAGAAACCGCAGCGGTATACGGGTTATTTTAATATTTTACCCAGCATAGTCACCAGTTCATCCACCTTTTCTTCTCTTTCCTCATCAGTATCTGCATTTCGAATACAGTTTTTCAGATGGGCTGTGAGAATCTCCTTGTTCGCTTTGTTCAGAATGGCTTCTGTTGCCATGAGCTGCTGGGAAATGTCAATACAGTACCTGTCTTCCTCCACCATCTTCAGAATCCCGTCTATCTGCCCCCGGGCTGTTTTCAGAAGACGGCTGATCTTCGCTTTATCTGCCTGCATTTGCACAGCTCCTTTCCCTATGTGGACTTCCATTTTACCACTACACCCCTGGGGGGTGTTATCTCTTTCAAAAATACAATAACAAAAAACGGAGCAAAAGTCAACACTTTTACTCCATTTTCTTTCCTACGGCAGTATTATATTTTAATGTTACTGTTCCCACGCTGCTGCCTCGTCACCATTTATTTCTTACTTTTTCCGCAAATCCCAGCATATGATGGATTTTCAGCTCTGTACCGTCATCCAGAACTGCTGTACCGTCGAAATGGCCGAACACCTGATGCTGGTCACTTAAGATAATTCCTGCCGAGGTATATGCCCTGCGGTCCAGGACCGGCGTGAAGGTCAGATCCAGCCTGTCATCTGAGGAGGTAAAGTACCAGGGTTTCAGATACTGCTCCCTGCCCTCCTTCTCCCCCGGAATATGGAACCTGACCTGTTCCAGCTTATGGGCGTGACTGTCATAGAACAGCATGTTTTCAGACGCTGCGGAGGTATCACCAAAGCCATACCCCAGATTAAAGCTGAACACTTTACCGTCGATCCATCCATGCATGGCACTCCAGTACCAGGTGTTGCTGTAGGTCCAGACACCGCGTCCCCAGTCCAGAAGTCCGAAACTGTCCTCCGGGTTCAGGTAATGGCGGCGGCCTTTGTATTCCACTACGCCTCTGGCCCGCATGCCGATGATCTTCTGGTTGTAGTAGAACGCCTTCTCCTTCTCAAAAGGAGTGGCGATCACCATGCTGTCCTCCGGCTCCTTATCCAGGATGATTTTCATTCTGATCGGCTCATGGTCCTCAAAATTCTTCATCCAGGCCCTCAAAACACGCCTGCCTTTCTCGACACGGAAGGAGAAATAACACTTTTTGTCGTGATATTTTGTCTCCCCGTATCCCGAATCCGGCGGCAGATTGGTCTTTCCCATAGGAAAAACCGTCATAGGGCTCACGGTCCGTTCTGTCCGGGCATCAAAGTCCAGAAAAGAAATGCTCATAAGCCCCATATAACTGTTGTCATCCACAGTCAGAGCCACCCCGAAATGAGAATTATGGATCAGATAGTAATCCCATTCCTTAATTCGGAAAGGATTGGCCTGAATCTTATCCCTGTCGTATTTTTTTACCAGTGACAGGGCATATCCGGCCTGCGCCAGATTTCCGTATTCGTCCAGCAGATTCCCGGGTTCCAGTTTTTTCTGCATACAAAATCCCCCTTTCACACAGTCCTTTTATCCCAGTGCTACATCCAGAATCATCATGACTACAAATCCAACGGCAAATCCGATGGTCGCAATATTGGAATGATCTCCCTCACTGGCCTCAGGGATCAGCTCCTCCACCACCACGTATACCATGGCACCTGCTGCAAAAGACAGGAGATACGGAAGAACCGGTGTGATATAGGAAGCCAGAAGTATTGTCAAAAGCGCTCCGATAGGCTCCACGATTCCGGAGAGGGTGCCCATGGTAAAGGCCCGTGCTCTGGTATTTCCCTCACTTTTCAGCGGAAGGGATATGATGGCTCCCTCCGGGAAATTCTGGATGGCTATACCGATGGAGAGGGCAAAAGCTCCCATCATACTGATGTCTGAATTCTGCGCCAGCATACCGGCAAACACCACGCCCACTGCCATACCTTCCGGTATATTATGAAGGGTGACTGCCAGGACCAGCATGGTATTCTTCTTCAGACTGCATTTTTTTCCCTCCGGCTCGCTGCATCCCAGATGCAGATGGGGAATCAGGCGGTCCATGGCAAGCAGAAACAAAATTCCGAGTCCAAAGCCTACAGCCGCCGGTATGAAAGCCAGTTTTCCCATATGCTCCGACATATCCATGGAGGGAATGAGCAGCGACCACACGGAAGCGGCTATCATAACACCTGACGCAAATCCCAGAAGCATTTTCTGCACCAGGGGTTTGATCTCATTTTTCAGGAAGAACACACAGGCAGCTCCCAGTGTAGTTCCGGCAAAGGGAATTAAGATTCCCAGAAATGTATTCATATTTTATCACCTGCTTTTCTTTTATTCGTAGATTTGCCGATGTCTGTTTACGCAGCTCTGTTCTGCGGTTTATAGGATACCGGCAAATGTTAAAATTATTGTAGCATAATCCAGACTAATTTGCACTAATTTTGTTAAGTTTTCTGTTAGCTTCCATTCCTTTCCTAACGGTTCGCACGCCGCTGTCCCGTCAGGTGCTTTCAGGCCAAAAGCATAAAAACACCCGGGCAGCCGGGCAGGCGGAACATTCTTTACAGAAAAAGACCCTGTAAAGAAACAGCTGTGCGGCCGTTCTCTTTTACAGGGTCTGCGTCTGTAACCTTTGAAATATGTAACCTTTAAATTATGAAGCCAATGATTTCCCCAGTTTTCTGCAGGCTTCTTTTTCATCATCACCGGGTTCCTCGCTGCAGATCACGCTGTCGCAGACAAGCTCTGCGCCGTCCTTTCTGCATTTTTCCTCCCAGGTGCGCATCCATTCTCCATCACCCCAGCCGTAAGAGCCAAACAAAGCGATTTTCCTGCCTTTCAGCTTTGGTTCACAGTCCGTAAATAAAGGTTCAAATTCTGTATCCTCAAGCTCCTCATCTCCCATGGACGGGCATCCGAAGGCCACTGCGTCAAATTCATCCATTTTCTCTGCACTGAATGTTTCAGGAGTGAAAGAAAAGGCCTCCGCCCCTGCTTCTTTTGCACCTTCTGTCACCGCCTCAGCCATCCTCTCGGTATTTCCGGTTCCGCTCCAGTATACAACTGCTATTTTACTCATGATAATATCCTCCATATCGCATCATCTTGGGCAGAAGCTTTTTATGCCGCCACTGCCAGTTTCCAGACAGGTTTTCCCTGCTGCCACAGCCTGAGATAGATTTCCCTGCATTTCCGGAATCTCTCAAACAGCTTCATGGTCTCACACTCGTTGCAGTACACTTTCCAGCAGCCTGCACATTTGCTGTTTTTCCCGGCGTTTTCAATAAATCCTTTCACATCGCCTAAGGGATATCCCAAAAACAGGCCTATCTCGTGAGGGAAGTTCCCACCTTTCTCAAGCCGTATGTGCAGCCGTTCAATTGCCTGGTCAACGTCAGTATTCTCATATCCGTATGTTTGTAAAAATTCTGCCACACCGGGTTTTGTCAGATCTTCTTTCAGCTTCTGCCTTCTGTAGACGTAAATCAGTGCCGTCCCTTCCCGTTTTCTCACCACGGAAAGGGAGATTCCTTTCTCGGCAAACTGTTGTTTCAGGCTTTTAAGCTGGCCATCCAGCTCCTTCCAGGAAGCATAAGGCATATTAAAAAGATTTGCCGTCTTGATGGATGCCAGCGTCGGTGAACAATGTTCTACCAGATAACGTTCCAGCATATGGTTTTATTCCTTTCCTGCATATTCTTCTAAGACATTGTGCAGGGCCGCGGCACTGCTCGTGTGCACCCTGGCCACCGGAATCTGATTCTTCTTTGCCTCCTGAAGAGCGCTCACCACCATTTTATGGGAAACCGTGTTGGTGAACAGGATCATCAAATCCGGACAGCCCAGTTTTTTCTTCAGGGCGCCTTTTTCCTTGGCAAAAACCTTGGCCTTACAGCCATGGCACTTACAGATAGTTTCATACTGACAGACCATTCTCTCATTTCCGCCTACAATGACAATACTCATGGGCAAATTCTCCTTTTTCAGTTAGTTGTATCTAACTCATAGTTTTTATTAGAGCGGATGCAACTGCGTACATCCGCTGATTGGGTTGTGTATGTTTATGTGGAGTGGTGTTTCTTTTGGTTAGCTACAGCTAACTTATGTCATATACTATACACAGTTTCATAGCGTGTGTCAAGAAGATTTGTAAAAAAGATTGCCGTCTTGTATCCGCCACTGCCCGCCTGTGCATAACCGCCTAAATTTCAAATGTCTCCAGATCTTCCGGTACGAAAAGATTTCCGCTGTAGTATTCCCTGCCCTCCTCTGTATAGAGGCGTTTTCTGTCAGCCAGGTTTCTGTCCTCCGTGTGGTACAGGATGAGATTCGGCACCTCCAGTTCCCGGGCGGTTATGCAGGCGTCTTTTGCCGTGCTGTGGTGTTTTTCATAAGGTTTGAAAATATCCCTCTGTGCGTAGAGGCAAAACGCCTCATGCATGAGCCAGTCGCTGCCTTTTATAAATTCCTCATCTTTTTCGTTATAAGGTTCATCTCCGGCGCAGGTCAGTCTGATACCCTCTTTTGTTTTCAGAGTGAATCCGAATTGTTTTGCCTTGGTGGAAAAAATATCAAAAAATACAGTCTCGCATCCCAGAATCTCTGCCCGGCTTCCGTGTTCCACTGTGACAAAACGGATGCGTTCCCCCAGATGCCTGGTCACTTTCTTCTGTATGGTCATTTCCGTGATGGTGGTGAGAATCCGCTTCAAGTCCTCATGACAGTAGATCCGCAGTTCTCCCTGATACTTTCCCTGCTCTATGGCTGTGCCGATCATGCGTATCATCCACACAACTCCCAGAAGATGGTCCACGTGTTCATGGGTTACAAAAATATCATGTATATCTGTAACAGGAATCTCTGCCACTTTCAGTCTTTCCAGAATTCCGTTACCGCCTCCTGCATCTACCAGAAAGTGCCGGTTTCCCTCAGTAAGGGCAAAACAGGTATTGTAGCATTTTGTCACCGTAGCATGACCGGTGCCCAGCATTGTAAGTTTCATATGTAACCTCCCTTTGTAAAAACAATGTATCCTTAAATATCATAGACAGTTTTCCGAAGAAAATCAATTTCTTTCTCTGCTTTTTTCTTTTATCCTCTCATTTCTGTCTCTTATGATGTCTCTCTTGACTCTTTGATTTCGATTCTCTATAGTAACAGTAAAAGTAGCTGTGAAGGGGGCTGTTTCATGAAAATCAAATTACCGGTTACACTTTACCAGCGTATTTTAAGCATATTGTCCTTCCTGCTTCTGGCCGGACAGATCTTATGTCTTATTCTGCGCTGGAATCATTTGCCTGATGAGATTCCCACCCATTTTGGATTGAGTGGACAGGCGGATGCCTACGGTTCCAAAGGGTCTGTGATCCTTCTGCCGGTCATAAGTATTTTGATCTATCTGCTGATGATATTTGTGGAAAAATTTCCCGAACTCTGGAATGTGCCCGGTCATGTGACGCCTGAGAACATCGGATGGATCTATGGAAATGTAAAAAGTATGCTTGTCTCCGAAAAGTTCGGTGTCTGTTTTATCTTCTTCTATATAAATTACTGCACCGTATTCTGCCGCGATATAGGGGCGTGGTTCCTGCCTGTATCGATGCTCTATCTTGCAGGCACTATGATTTTCTTTCTCCGGAGAGCCGTACATTTTAAATAGCTTCTTCTTCCCTGCCAAAACGCGCATAAAAGAGGCACACAAACGCATCTTACTGCCTCTGTGTGCCTCTTATCACTTATCTCATAGCATCAACAGCCGCCCTCTCAATAGCCAGTCCTTTCTGATACCGTTTGATAAATTTATTAAATCCGGCCACATCTGCCGGGTCGGGAGCCATCTCACTTCCCGTTTCTCCTGCAAATACTTTATTGGTCAGATACTCATCCAGAGTTTCATTCTCCTCTTTGTGGACCATATAGGAAGCCAGCAGGGCAATTCCCCAGGCTCCGCCTTCTCCTGCAGTCTCCATAACAGACACCGGAACGTCAATGGCTCCTGCCATGATCTTCTGCCCCACGCCCTTCGTCTTGAACAGACCGCCGTGACCCAGAATCTTGTCCAGTTTCACGCCTTCATCTTTTAACAGAATATCAAGACCTGTCTTCAAAGCACCAAGGGCTGTGAACAGGTGTACTCTCATAAAGTTAGCCAGATTGAATCTGCTCTCCGGCATACGGGCAAAGAGGGGACGTCCCTCCTCAAATCCGGTGATGTGCTCCCCTGAAAAATAGTTGTAAGCCAGCAGGCCGCCGCAGTCATCATCTCCCTCAAGAGCTTTGTTATACAGGGTTTTGAACAGCTTATCCATGTCCACTTCCACCCCGAATGCCTCTGCGAATTCCTTGAACAGGGATACCCAGGCATTCAGATCAGAGGTGCAGTTGTTGCAGTGCACCATTGCCACGTGATTGCCGGTGGGTGTTGTCACCATATCAATCTCCTTGTATACCCTGGAAAGCTCCTTTTCCAAAACGACCATGGCAAATACAGATGTTCCGGCAGAAACATTACCTGTACGTTTTGCGATGCTGTTCGTTGCAGTCATACCGGTACCGGCATCTCCCTCCGGAGGACAAACCGGAATACCTGCCTGCAGATTTCCGCTCACATCCAGAAGTTTTGCGCCCTCCTCTGTCAAAGCACCGGCATCCTGGCCTGCACTTAATACTTTCGGAAGGATTTCTCTCAGTTTCCAGGGATATTTTTTATCAGCGACAAGGGCGTCAAACTGCTCTATCATGCGGGCATTAAAATCTCCTGTGTTCATGTCAATAGGGAACATACCGGAGGCCTCGCCTACGCCCAGCACCTTCTGTCCGGTCAGTTTCCAGTGGATGTATCCGGCCAGTGTTGTCTGGAATTTGATTTTTGCCACATGCTCCTCCTGGTTCAGGACAGCCTGGTACAGATGGGCAATACTCCACCTCTGGGGAATATTAAAATTAAATACTTCTGTCAGCTTATCCGAAGCTTCCTCCGTCATGGTGTTTCTCCATGTACGGAACGGTACCAGCAGTTCATCCTTCTCGTCAAATACCATATAGCCGTGCATCATGGCACTGAAACCCACAGCGCCCAGTTTTGTGATGACAGCGCCGTATTTTTCCTTTACATCCTCCGCCATTTTGGCATAGCTGTCCTGCAGTCCTTTCCAGATGTCCTCCAGGGTGTAGGTCCAGATATTATTTTCCAGACGGTTTTCCCAGTCATGGCTTCCGGATGCGATGGGGGCGTTGTCTTCGCCGATCAGCACTGCCTTGATGCGGGTAGAACCAAATTCAATCCCCAGAACCGCGTTGCCGCTTTCAATTACACTTTTTGCCTTTTCCAAATCAAAACCCATGAAATCTTACCTCCGATATATTTTTATTTCTGTCCGTAGTAGGCATTTGCACCGTGTTTTCTGTAATAATGCTTGTCCTGCAGTTCCTGGGGAGCCGGCTGTACCTGCGGGTTGATGGTCTCGCAGCGGGCTGCCATCTTGGCAACTTCCTCCAGAACGACTGCATTGTGGACTGCTTCGTGTCCGTCTTTGCCCCAGGTAAAGGGTCCATGGTTCTTGCACAGGACTGCAGGAACCGCTTCATAGTCCCTGTCCTGGAAATATTCCGCAATGAGAAGGCCCGTGTTCTTCTCATACGCCCCGTCAATCTCCTCTTTTGTCAGGCATCTGACGCAGGGAATCTCCCCATACATATAGTCTGCATGGGTGGTGCCGTAGCAGGGAATGCCTCTTCCCGCCTGTGCCCAGCTTGTAGCCCAGGAAGAATGTGTATGTACGATTCCGCCGATGTTTGGAAATGCCTTGTACAGCTCAACATGTGTGGGTGTATCGGAGGATGGATTATATTTCCCCTCAATTTTGTTACCGTTTAAATCCATGATCACCATGTCTTCCGGTGTCAGTTTATCATAATCCACACCGCTTGGTTTGATGGCAAAATAGCCGGTACTGCGGTCAATCTGGCTTACATTTCCCCAGGTAAAGGTTACCAGTCCGTATTTTGGCAGCAGCATATTTGCCTCGTATACCGCTTTTTTCAGTTCTTCCAACATAATTTATCTCCTCGCTTCCGCTTTTATTTTTTTCAGTCTCTTCATCACATCGTTGCCGCCCCGCCCGAAATAGTCGTGCAGGATCTTAAATTCATGATACAGCTTTTCATAAGCTGCCGCATGTTCCGGGTCCGGCCTGTAGGTTCTCTCCTCCACGCGTCCCATGGCTTTGGCTGCTTCAAAGATGGTATCATAACCGCCCTTCTCCCTTCCTGCCGCCACGGCGCCGAACATGGCTGAGCCAAGGGCCGGAGACTGGTCAGAGGCACCGATGGAAATCTCCCGGTTAGTCACATCCGCATAAATCTGCATCATCATGGCATTTTTCTTGGAAATGCCTCCGCAGGCGTAAAGTTCCTCCACCGGTACACCTGCCTGCTCAAAATTATCAATAATGGTGCGCATGCCGTAGGCTGTGGCCTCGATCAATGCCCTGTAGATTTCCTCCGGTTTTGTGGTCAGTGTCAGGCCCAGGATCATGCCTGTCAGGTCCGCGTCCACCAGAACGGAGCGGTTGCCGTTCCACCAGTCCAGGGCAATCAGGCCGCTCTCTCCGACCTTCAGCCGGGATGCCTTCTCAGTGAGCAGCTCGTGGATATTCATGTCCCTTTGTTCTGCTTCCCTGACATATCCCGCGGGCACACAGTTTTTCACAAACCACTCAAAATGGTCCCCCACACAGGGCTGTCCAGCCTCATATCCATAGAGGCCCGGGAGAACGCCGTCCTCCACAACGCCGCAGATTCCGGGAACCATTTTCTCGTCCCTGCTGCACATAATGCCGCAGGTGGAAGTGCCCATGATCATCAGAAGCTTATTCGGCTCTGTGATTCCCACAGCCGGCAGAGACACATGGGCATCCACATTGGCTGTCCCCACTGCCATGCCCTCTTTGAGACCCAGGCGCTCTGCCATCTCTCTTGTCAGCTCACCGGCTTTTGCCCCCTGGGGATAGACCTCTGCCCCAAGCTTCTCCTGCGCCACATGCTCCAGGCGCGCATCCAGTGCTTTGAAAAATGCGGGGGAAGGATACCCCTCCTTTTTATTCCAGAAAGCCTTGTACCCGGCTGCGCATCCGCTGCGCTTTTCCTGCCCGGTCAGCCTTAAGACCACCCAGTCCGCAGCCTCCACGAACCGGTCTGCCTCTTCATAGACCTCCGGTGCCTCTTTCAGGATTTCCATGAGCTTTGGGATCATCCATTCTGAGGAAACCTTTCCGCCGTATCGTGAGAGGAATGTCTCGCCCCGTTCCTTCGCAATACGGGTGCAGATATTGGCCTCCTCCTGCGCCGCGTGGTGTTTCCACAGTTTCGGCCATGCGTGGGGAACATGCTCCCACTCCTTCTGTATACAGAGAGGGGTGCCCTCCCTGTCCACCGGCATGACAGTACAAGCGGTAAAGTCTATGGACAGACCTATGATATCCTCAGGTTTCACCCTGCTTTCCCTAAGAACAGCAGGTATGGTCATATCCAGCACCTCCAGATAATCCAGGGGATGCTGAAGAGCCCAGTCCGGGGGCAGTCTGGTTCCGTCCGGCAGGTATTCCTCCATCACTTTATGGGTGTAAGCTTTGGTGCTCTGTGCAATTACGGTTCCGTCAGATACATCCACCAGCACTGCCCTGCCGGACTGTGTGCCGTAATCCACACCGATTGCGTATTTTCTGTTCATCCGCCTTATCTCCTATCCATTCTCCGTATTCCTGTCTTTGGTGGAGCCCCGCACGATCAGCTCAGGCTGGATCAGACGGGGAATCCGGCTTTTTTCCTCCGGCACCTTACGGATTTTCTCAAGAAGCAGCTCCGCTGCCATCTCGCCCAGCTTTTCCTGGGGATGCGCAATGGTTGTCAGCCCTACGGTCCCCTCCGCGATGACGGAGTTGTCATACCCTGTCACAGAAATATCTTCCGGCACCCGTTTCCCGTTCTTCTGCAGGGAACGGATGACCTCCAGCGCAATCTGGTCGTTATAGCATACAACTGCGTCCATCTCCACCTGCTGCTTCAGAAGGATCTCTATCATCTGCGCCGGCTTCATTTTCCGGTCCTCTGTGTGGAACCACACCACCATATCGGGATCATAGGACAGCCCGGCCTCCTGGAGCGCTTTTACATACCCCTTGTGCCGTTCTTTTCCCTGAAAATCGTCTGCCTTGAAAATACCCAGTATCTTACTGTGCCCCAGATCCAGCAGATGTTTCGTGACAAGATAACCGCCCCTGCAGTCATCCATGAGGATATGGGGCCTGTCCATCATCTGGGGGTATACCCCCTGGATAAATACATAGGGGATCTCATACTGGTCCAGCATTGCATACAAGTTCATGTGTCTGCAGAAAATCTGGCTCTTGCTGGGTTCAATGATCAGTCCCTCAATATCCTTGGTCAGAATATCCTCCAGGACACGCTCTTCCTTGGTCCGGCTGTTGGCTGTGTTCTTCAGGATGATGCTGTATCCGTTGGCTGTCATCACCTTGTCCATGCCCTGTATCAGGCGGGGAAAAATATAGTCGGATATGTAGGTTGTAACAACCGCGATATTCCTTGAATTCTTCATATGTCCCATGCGCTGGGAGCAGAAGGTTCCGCGGCCGTGTTCCGCCTCGATATAGCCTTCGTTTATGAGAATCGACAGGGCCTTGCGCACCGTATGGCGGCTGATCTGATAGCGGGCAGACAGTTCATTTTCCGAGGGCAGCTTCTCCCCCGGCTTGATTTCTCCGCTCAGTATGGACTGCTTTAATTCCTCCATGAGCACATAATATTTTGTCTTTCCGTTTTCGTTTGTCATATGCCCCTCCTTATGGTTTTCATTGTACAACTTGTATGGTTCTCTTCACAAGTTGTTTCCGTATAAAAATGTCTTTTGCTGCACATGCGCGTTACTGAGCACGCAGTGAACAATAACAAATGCGCGAGGTATGCTGCTTGGCACAGAGTAAACCAGAGGCGGTGCCGAAACTAAAAAGAGCCCGGTAAACCGGACTCAAATTTCAGACCACAACTGCCCGGGGCAGCGGATTTCTGTCAAAAATGTTCAAACATATGCTCCCTGATCTCACTGATGATCTGGTCCATCTCCTCCATCTCATCTCTTACCAATTGGATACCGCACTCCCTGCAGATGTCCTGAATGGCGGCAAACACCCATGGGTTTCTGGCTTTGATGCGCAGCATCCTGCCCTTGTTCTGCAGATAATCCACAAAGAAATCAAGAACAACATCAATCTCGGATTCCTCCGGATTCACCATCTTCATATCCAGAACCATCCCGGATGCATGGTCCAGGGTAACAAACAGAAGAGGGCTGATGGGGCGCTCATATTCTTCCATCTCTATGCCTGCATGGACGTAGGCAAAGTCAACCGATATCTCTGTCCCAACCTTGGGCCTTTTTTTCAGGCGCCTTCTCAGTACCTCGTCCTGAAGCTGAACCACCGGATATTCCCTCTCCACCATGGGAATGGACTCTGCAAACATATTCCACATCCCGGTTTTCTCATTGTAGGCCCGAAAGAGTATCTCCCCCTTATCCCAGTCTACAAAGATTTTTTCCTCTATCACGGCCCGCACAGCCATGAATAGATTCTGAAAGGTTCCCGTAAGCACCTCCACCTCCCTGGCATCCGGCGTACAGGGCACGAACCGGGGCACACAGGATTGGAAGAAAGGCCATTCCCCACGTCCCCGAAACCGGAATCCCAGTTCTTTGATCATCTTTTTCTGGTCCGGGGGAACCTCTTCCCGGTCTCCGAAATAACAGGTAAGAGAATGCTGTTCCAGCATTGCATAATCGGGAGGAAGACCGGTCTCTTCCGTGGAAGCGATCATATCAAAATCCCTGAGCCCCTCCAGCCCTTCGTAGACACTGATCCCGTAACAGTTCCCGCCGCATCCCATAATACTTGCGAAAACAGGCTCCTCACTGTCCTTTAAAAATATAGCCACAAGCTGGGTATCCCAGAAATATTTCCACGGCTCCAGGGCCTTCAGATTACAGGTTACCTCATACAATTTCTCCCACTGCTTTGGCGATGCCTCTTCTCTCATACACGATCCTCCTCTTATCCTCCCGGCCCTTCTGTCTTACTTACTGGAACTCAGTCGTGGGATGGTATATACTGGCGTATCCTGCCGCAGAATTCCCCGAAGTTCTGGGTCTGCAGAATCACCTTGCCCGGTCCGGTCAGCTTTGTGAGGAACAGTCCTTCACCGCCCAGAAAAATGTTCATGCCGCCTTTTACCATCTCGATCTCATACTGCACACTGCCCTCAAAGGCCACCACATTTCCGGTATCCACCTTGATCACTTCTCCCGGAAGAAGTTCTTTCTCCACTTTATTACCGTCCACTTCCAAAAATACCATGCCGTTCCCCTGCATCTCCTGAAGGATAAATCCCTCACCGCCAAAGAATCCGGAAGATACCTTCTTTGTAAATGCCACTTTTGTCTCCACTGCGCTTTCCGCACAGAGAAAAGATCCTTTCTGGCAGTAAAATCCTCTGTATTCCCTTAAGTCCACCGGGACGATCTCCCCGGGTACAGTTGAAGAAAACGCAACCATGGCACCGTCCATCTCCGCCTGGTAACTTGTCATGAAAAAGGATTCCCCGGAAAACATACGGCCCAGGCCGCGCATAAAACCGCCTCTGGCATTGGTGCTCATGCTGATGCCGTCACTCATCCAGCACATACCTCCGGTCTGTGTATAGATACTCTCTCCTCTGTTCAGCAGCACTTCCACTGCCGGCATAACACTGCCCTCCAGCTTATATCTCATAATACATACGCCTCCTTTTCTTTCCTTACTCTCTCAGCCAGTTTCGGCTGTATCTCCGGATAAGTCAGAGCCTCCGGCAGACTGTCGAAAAAGCCGATCTGTTCAATCTCGCTTTCGATTTTCCCGAAAGAAGTGATCTCAGCATAGAACAGCATTCCGTAAGTCTCCTCCCCCGTATCATTGACCCGGTTTCGGCCTGTGACAGAATAGACAGACACCGGCTTCAAGGTAAATGTCTCTGCACCTGTCTCCTCCTTAAGCTCCCTTGCCGCAGTCTCTTCTATGGTCTCTCCCGGCTCCCTGTGACCGCCCGGAATCTCATAAGTCCGGCGTTCCCTGTGTTTGACCAGGACCATTTTCTCTCCTGCTACGGCGTAGATCACCGCGAATTTTAAAAGCCGGTCCTCGGCCTCACTGTAAAACTTTACCTCCAGCACAAAAGCTTCCCCCCTTCAGCGCCCTGGCTTTTAAACCGCACCGCTTTGCAGCCTCAGATTTGATACAGAAATACATAATCATCCATATAAAATCCATTGCCGATATCATTTTTCTCTTCCCGCAGAAGCTGAAATCCCATATGCCTGTAGACAGCTGCTGCCGGATTCTTTTTATTTACATTCAGAAAAATTTTTCCATATCCCGCCTCAACTGCCTTTTCCTTTACAAAATCAAACATCCGGCCCGCATATCCTCTGCCTCTTGCACTGCTTTTCAGATAGAATTTGCTCAGATAAAGCATTCCGTCCCTGGGATAAAAGGCCAGAAATCCCACATCCCCGGATGCGTCCTTTACCATATAATATGTGTATCCGTTTTCAAGCTGTCCTTTTATGGCGGGAACCGTCTGGAATAAATGTATCATATAATCATTTTGTTCTGCCCCGATCATGGGGTCGAACACTTCCTTTACCACAGAGGACGCCAGTTGTGACAATTCCTCCACCCGCCTGCCATCCTGTAAGGTTATCTGTTCAAACAGGAGTTCTTTCTTTCCTGTATATCGCATAAGATATTCCGTTTCCCCGGTTTCTGCATCGGTGTCTGACTCCCGGAGGAGAAAACCGTATTTTTTATAAAAACGGACCGCATTTTCATTCTTTTCATACACTCTGAGCGACAGCTCCTCATGGCGCCTGCAGGCTTCCTTTAAAAGCGCTGTGCCGATTCCCTGTCCCTGCTTCTCTATCCGGACAAAAAGTCCCGCAATAAAGCCATCCTGCATGCCGATAAAACCCGCGATCTGCTCCTCAACCTCACACACAAGGATTTCCGCCTTCAAAAGCTCCCGGCTCACATACTCATAATTTTCCTCCCAATAGGAAGAAGGGATAAAGCTGTGCGCCCGGCAGTTGGCCTGCAGCCAGATTTCCATTAACGCCTGTATGTCTTTGGGGATAAACTCCCTGATCACGAATGCCATATCCTTCCACTGCTCCTTTTCCCTTTGCAGGGTTTACCCCGCCTTACTTTATCCGCCTATCGGTCCGCCCAGAAATTTCTGCCCACATAGCGGAAAACTTTTCTTCTGTATTCCCTGTATTCCCTGCCAAACACCTTTTCCAGATATTTTTCTTCCTGCCGGATCTGCAGATGCAGGGTAAAAATAGCAAAGCAGGTAAATGCCAGCAACGGAATATTGAAAAACATAAGTAAAATGCCGATATACGTCAGATCAAATCCGCAGAACGCAGGATTTCTGCTGACAGAATAGATTCCCTCTGACACCATTTTTGTCCTGCCGTGCTCCGGAATGCCTGCACGCCAGCTGTCGCGCATGGTATATACGGAAAGTGCAAATACCATAACACCTGCTGTGGCAATGATCAGACCCGCGATCCGCACATTTTCAGATGCCTGATTAATTCCCCAAAAGATAGATACCAATTCATAAACAGGTACGCCGATGGTTGCTATTTTCATGATGAACTCTATGTATAGAAGCTCCTCTGCTTTGTCCCCCTTAGCAATCTGGTTCGTCCTGATCCCTTTCTTTTTCTGACCCAGCATTTTGCCGAAATAGATGCCATAAAATACAAGCATGATAACAATGCTGCCTGACTGAAACTTGTCCATTTGTGGTATCTCCTCTGTTATGTTATTGTCCGAATCCACTTTCTGTCCTGTTACGAACATAGCTGAATTCTTTCAATACAGTATACCCTACATGCTACGGGATTGCAATTGTTAGTTGCTGTCCGCAGCTGCCGGTCATTTCCGGGCTTTTATAACACACAGCCAACCGGTCGGAACAGCGTCCGGCCGGTCTCTTCTTATCTCTACAGCTCCATGAAATCAGACAGCTCTATCTGACTGGCTGTATTTTTCTCCTCAAATGTGTGTATCCATGCAAAGATCCTGTTTATGCTGCTCTCCAGCCCATTTTCCCTGCAGATCTGGTAAAAGACGGACATCAGCTTTTTCCCGCTGGGGCTGTCCACCTCATAGGCATTTCCGTAGTTTTCTATATATTTCCTGCGAAGTCCCGGAAAATGCTGCTCCAGCTTCTCATAAAAATACTGCCTGTCCCCATCCCGCAGGGTGACGCCCATGCCAAAATTCAGGACACCGTACACCTTTGCTCTGACCGCGTAATCCATAACACCCCTTATGTTTTCTTCTGTGTCATTGATAAAGGGCAGAATCGGGCAAAGCCAGACAACCGTGGGAATCCCCTCGTCCCGAAGGATATCCAGCACCTCTGCCCGCCGTTTTGTGGTGCACACATTGGGTTCCAGAATACGGCACAGCTCCTCATCTGCTGTGGTCAGCGTCATCTGCACCACGCATTTTGTCTTCTCATTGATCTTCTTCAGCAAATCCAAATCCCGCAGCACCAGATCGGATTTTGTCTGCAGCACTGCGCCGAATCCGTAGTGTTCAATCAATTCCAGGCATTTTCTGGTCAGGCAGAGTTCCTTTTCCAGCGGCAGATAGGGGTCGGTCATGGCACCTGTGCCGATCATACATTTCTTCCGTCTGCTTCTCAGGGCTGCTTCCAAAAGCTGCGGAGCATTTATTTTCACCTCTATATCCTCAAACGGATGCTTCATTCCATAGCATGTGCTCCTGGAATCGCAGTAAATACAGCCATGGCTGCAGCCGCGGTACAGATTCATGCCGTTCTGGGCAGACAAAATGGATTTTGCATTTACCTTATGCATATCTCCTCCTATGACGCGGCGAACCGGTAACCGGCCTGTTTCAGACACTCCACGGCCTTTTGGAAATTTTCCTCTTTTGTGAGGATATAGTCCGTATTATAAGTGGAGACTGCAAAGATACCTATATGATTCTCCGCCAGAACAGCGGAAATTGCGGACAGGATGCCTATGAGGGAAAAATCAAGAACCCCCTGGATCCGAAACGCCCTCCAGCCGTCATCGCGTTCCAGTGCGTCTTTTGGCACATGTTTCGCAGCACATACAAGTGAAAGCTCTTCGTCTGTCCTGCCGATAAAACAAAAGCCGTCTTTCAGCAGATCCGGCGAAAATTCCTTTATTTTACAGACGGAAAAATCCTGGTCAATGATTTTAAGCTCCATTTCTATTGTCCTCCTGCTTTTAAGCTGCGCTCCAATAATTCCGGTCCGGTTTGAAAAGCACCGGTGACTTCTCTGTACAGACTTTTATAAAATGCCTCTGCCGCGGCTTTTCGCTCCCCGGCAATTTCACGGCCTCTTTTCGTATAGAGTTTTTCATGGATATTACATAGTTTATGTCTGTATTCATGAAAAAAGGAATCAGCTGACTCCTCCTCCCCATCGGCGATGCGTCCGTCAGGCAGACGCGTGTATATGGGTTCGGATGCATGGCCGCCATACTGAAGCGTTCTGGCAACGCCCACCGCGCCGGTAACGTCTATTTTATCCGCGTCAAACAGGATTTTTGCCTCTGTGCTGTCCGGCTGATTCCCCTTTCCTTTTCTGAACCGATGTGCCAGTATGCAGTGTTCCACCTTCGCAGTATAATCTTTGTCAAAACCCTGTTCCGTCAGATATCTTACGGCCATTGCCGCCCCGGCCTTAGCATGACAGACCTTTTTATTTTCAAACTGCGCTTTCCTGCCAATATCGTGCAGGAGACAGGCACATATCAAAACATCGTAATCCACGTCTTTTTCATGATCCGCAATATCCAGCGCGGTATACAGGACCCGGTAAATATGCTCCATATCATGGGCACTGTCCTGCATACAGGATTTCATATAAGCTTCAAGCTGTTCATATGTCTTTTTCGTCATCTCTGTTTCCATTCCTCCCTGAGCAGACCATATTCATAAGTATCTTTCCAGATTGGATTTCCCTCCTCATCACAGAAAAAGTATACATTCTGCTTCAATTCCCCTTCCCTGCGCATGCCAAGGCGCTCCATCAGCCGCCAGGATGCCGTATTTTCCGGGTCACACATGGCTGTCACCCGCCTGACATCCCATTCCCTGAAGGCCAGGTCAAGCAGTGCCCACGCACTCTCATACGCATATCCCTGTTTCCAGTACCTGCGGTTAAACACATACCCCAGCTCCCAGGTATTAAGGTCACCTTTGTCGAAATACAAATTTCCAATAAGCGTTCCATTCTTTTTGCAGACCGCCCAAAAGCTTTTATCCTCCGCTCTTCTGACTGCCTCGGCCCTGACCTCCTCCATACTCATGGGGTGATACGGCTCATAACGCACTACTTCCGCATCCGAAAGATATTCGTACATTGCTGGTTCATCCTCTGCCCGAAACGGCCTTATGATCAATCGTTCTGTCTCTATCTGCATCTGTTCTCCTTTTTTCATCCTGTGCTTAGAGCATATTTGAAAATTCATTCCGGCAATCTGCGCGCCCCAGGCTCTACATTCCGAACATTTTCTTCTTTAACTCAATGCCTGCCAGTTCTGCCAGCCGGATGATTCCCTCCTCCGCCAGCGTCACGGTGGACTCCACATGGATAAAATCCGTCACACTGTAGTCAAATAATATATTTCCCTGGGCAGGAAATTCCTCATCGCCATCCCAGAACAGATACTGCATGGGGATACAGGAAAACGCATGAACGATATATCCTGCATCGCCCTGCCGTACAGGCTGTCCGCCCATCTTTTCGGCTGCACGCCTGAGTTTTTCTGTTTTCCCTTCAAAGGTCATGGCAAAAGGTTTCAGTATGTTGCTCTCAAAAGCCGGCGCAAAGGGTCCCGCGTTTCTCACGTCCCTGAAGGGCACCCAGCGCTCTTGGAGGCTGACATTCTCTTTGGAATACCAGAACAGATTGTAAATATTCATTTTCGTTCCGTTGCGCAGAGGAATGTTATCCTCCATTGCTCTGATATATCCTTCTTTTCTGTGGATTCCGTACTTTTTTCCGAAATGGACAATGGTCAGATATTCTCCCTCAGCCTTTATTTCCGGCAGCTTTCTCATCAATATCTCCTGGTCCATCTGCAGAAATTTTTCTCTCCAGTCTTCGCAGAGCTTATCATAATTGGACTGCTGTGTCTTCTGCATATTATTTCTCCTTTCTGTCCTGTTTCTCCGGGGCAGACGGCATATCTGCCGGTTTTCTTTTTCTAATTATAACGGATTTTATGGATGATTACAATCATATCCCGGTCAGCTGCACCTGTGGGAAGCGCAGCACGCTAAAAAGCGCATACCTCCGATTCTCCAGGAGGTACGCGCTCTTCTTCTGTTAAAACTTTTTACAAAATCACATCATCGGATCAAGACCCAGAGCCGGATGTCCTTTTTCTGTTAAGAATGCAACTAATTCTTCCGGATCTGTTGCGATGGTCTCATCACCAACCATGTCTGTGAAGTTGTCGATACCGTATAATTCTTTTGCTGTCTGGTTCAGTCTCTCAGCAACAAATTCTTTCAGCTCTTTCGGCATCCAGACGATCCTCTCGATACCGCCCTCTGCCTTCATGAACTTCTTGGAACCGATGAAATGCTTTCCATGGCCCATGAAGCCCGGTGTCTGTACACCGCCGCCTGTCATGGATGCCAGTTCCGGGAAGGTCATTCCAAGCGGTGTCATACCCGCATACTCACGGTTTGTGATAACTACACCGTTGGAGAACGGCTCGATACCGCAGATACACTCAAAGCATCCACAGGATGTCATTGGTTTTTCCATGATGGAGTACAGAGATACCTCTTCCAGAGCACCCTGGGAGAATTTGCGTACGGCTTCGTTAACGTCCTCGTACTCACCAATCCTCTCGTCAATACATTTCTCTTTCGTGATAACCTGGCATGGTCCGTTTGGATCCAGCTCGTTGGTCGCCTTTGCATCCAGCCATGAAACGGCACCGCACAGGCCCAGACGTTCCGGTGTTACCACACATACGTGTGACGGGGAGAATGCCTGGCACAGGATACAGCTGTAGTATACGTCTACAGACTCATCGGTCAGGGATTTCAGACGGTCATCACGTTTGTTGAAGGTAGGAACTGCCACTTCGTGACGGATCCTCTTACACTCTGCAGGATCTGTGTAGATCACAACTTCACATTTGTCAACAACAGCATCAAATTCATTCTTAACAGATGCGTACAGAACTTCACCGATATGTTTCAGGCGGAATCCTGCATTGAATGCATCCTTGCTGATACGGATACGCTGCATATCACGCTGTCCTGTGTGATATACACCTTCGATACAGTTGATGTAGTTATGGAACTTACGCTCGATAACCGGTTCAAAGTCAGACTGCATGTTCTTGCCTGCAACTTTTACAACATAAGCAATGCTGTTCTTGCTGCCCAGCTCCATCTCATCTGCTTCCGGTCCGATCACAGTGATCTTGTGGTCTTCGATCTCTGTAGCCTCTGCTGACTGAACAAGCTCTGCACAGTCTACACGGGAACCGTCGAACTCTACCTGCATGTCGCCGCGGCGGATGATCTCACCCTCGAATGCGGATGCGAATGCAACCGGAATGTCGATATTGGTGATCTTGATCTTGATATCGCGTGCTTCCAAGGATGTAGCGTTGAATTTGGAAACATCCGGCTGTAAGATCAGGCTCTTCGGTACTGTGGATACGCCTTCCTGGTTTGTGATAACAGGGAAGCCCAGTGCGATGGCACCTGCGCCGCAGGCAACGATCACATCGTCCAGGGGAGCGAATGCGTTAACGAATGCCGGTACACGCTCAAAGGTGTATTTCATCAGGTTTGCTGCATCACCAGGTGTTACATTACCAAAGATAAGCGCTGCCCTTAAAGCAACGGATACTACATGGATCACGCTTGTCACGTCTTTGCCCAGCGGGATAACACGTAAGTTTGCGCCTGTCTTCATGCCTGCCTCTGCCACCTGATCGATCACACCGCCGACCAGTGTTACCAGGATACCCTGTGCCTGATAGCTCTTAACCAGGGCAGCTGCTTCCTCTTTTGTAGGAGCGCTTCCCAGGATAACAGCAACACCGGGGATATCACCGGTTACAAGGGGTACACCCAGCTCACGGATCACAGCATCTGCCAGATGTCCGTAGCAGGGCTCTGTATACGGCTCTGCGCCGTCGATATATTTCAGAACTTCGATGAACTCTGCACAGAGAGCGGTAGCTACACCTGACATAAATACGTCATCTAATCTCATCTCTCTTGTCATCAGGGTTTTCACTACACCTAAAGCTTCTTTTAATTCTCCTAAAGTTTTAACCTTCACGCCTGTCACTGCATAGTAGCATGGTAAGCAGTAAGCGGTGTTCGGGAAGCTGACAGCCTTGTCAGCACCGTGCTGTTCGATGGCAGCATTGACAGCGCCTTCTGTCAGCCCATACACTGCGTCATTTCCGCTAAATACGGTTTCAAATAATGTCACTGTTTCATCCTCCGCAAATGATATTTTCTTGGTAAAAGCGAATCTTTTTATATTCCCAGAGCCGCACGTTTTTCTTCTATTCTGGCGATCATGGCATCGCCCAGTTTTTCAATATCTTTCTCCACGGTGTACGCTGCTTCCACCCACTTGCGGACACCCTCTGTCAGCCAGTATGTGACCTCAGAGGAACCGCTGACCTGCGGGTCTACACCCAGGAATGTATCAATCCCCGTGGCAACCACATAGTTTCCGATGGACACGGCTTTCTCTGACATCCATTCCGGCGCGCATCCCACAACAGGAAGCTTGGAGATGGGCAGCCCGGAATCCTTTGACAGCTCAGACGCCAGGACCATCATACGGCTGATATCCACACAGGATCCCATATGCAGGACAGGCGGAATATCTGCCAGCTCACAGACTCTCTTTAAACCGGCTCCGCACAGGTCTTTTGCCCTCTTATCCATAAGTCCGGCCCTTGCCGCTGCCTGGGCGGAACATCCTGACAAGATCACGATGATATCGTTTTTGATGAGCTTTTTCATCAGTTCAATATGCGCGTAGTCCGGGCGTACCCTTGGATTGTTGCAGCCGACCATAGCTACAGCGCCCCGCAGCACGCCGGATGTGATACATTCCAGCAGCGGTTTCGTGGTGCCCAGCACGTCCACCTGTGAGTTTGTGACACCGTCCAGAGTCTTGACTATGGCCTCCACGGAATAGCCCACCGTGGCCTTTTGCTTTAACTGCGGAATATGTACCAGCTCCTGTTTTCTGTTGGCAAAATTCTCAACCGCTGTGCGGACAATCTTCTTAGCATTCTCCCCTGCTGTCTCTGCGTTAAAACGGATGAAATCGGAATCCGGCATCTGCGCAATGGGGGAGGTGGTGATAAACTTGGTATGGAAGCATTTGGAGAGAGGGCCCAGTGCCGGGAAAATGCACTGTACATCCACTACAATGGCTTCACAGGCTCCGGTCAGCACCACATTTTCCTGCTGCAGGAAATTTCCCGCCATGGGTACGCCTCTTCGCATGGCAACCTCGTTGGATGTACAGCAGACGCCTGCAACGTTGATCCCGTTTGCTCCCATGGTTTTTGCAAGTGCCACCATCTCCGGATCATCGGCGTATTCGCAGATCATCTCGGAAAGACTGGGATCATGTCCGTGTACAATGATGTTGACCTGATCCTCTTTCATGACACCCAGATTAGCCTCTGTATCCACCGGTTTCGGTGTGCCGAACATGACGTCTGAAAATTCCGTGCCGCACATGGAGCCGCCCCATCCGTCAGACATACCGGAGCGCAGAGCCTGACGCACCAGTGCCTCCGGTTTACTGGAATTTCCCATATGTGTCATATGCATGGCAGTGGAAACTTCACGGTCAATGGCTCTCGGCTCGATCTCCGCGTCATGCCAGAGCTTCTGTGTATGCTCCGGCGCACGTTTCAGCCATCTCTGCACACCGAAGGGTTTTCCGTATTCCATAAGGGCCAGCTCTGACATCTCATGTGCCAGTTCATAGATATCCCGGCCCTCTGTCTCTACGCCCCATTCTTTTGCGATGCGGATCAGTTTCTCCGCGTCCTTTACCTTATAATTGCCATCCGGTGCCACCGTGTGCAGGGTATGGCAGATCTCACGCCCATGGTCTGAATGGGTGGCTGCCCCTCCTGCCGTAAAACGCAGAAAATTCCTTCCCGCAATGCCGTGTGCGTCACAGCCGCAGATACCTCTCGGCGCCTTTTTTGTGATCCGGCAGGGTCCCATGGAACAGATACGGCAGCAAATGCCCTCCTCGCCGAATTTGCAGTGGGGTGTCTGGTTCTTCACGCGCATCTGCCAGGAATCCGCACCGACCTTTGCCCCTGTCTCCAGCAGCCTGTCTGTGGCTGCCTCGAATTCTTCTACTGTTGTCAACCTAAACGAACTCATCCTTATCCTCCTGAAATATTGTATTTGTCTATATTATAACAACCCCGGGCAGGGGTTCCCATCAACGTTTTATTGACTTTCTTCAACGTTTCATTGATGGGGTATGCAAAAAGAAAGACACACCTCATTTGCGGTTCTGAGATGTGTCTTTCTTTATGAGTGAATTCGTGATTATTGTAACATACCGTTTCTTCGCTGATAATAAACAAAACGTTTCAAGCATGCAACGAATCTCTGAGGCGTTTCACCTCTGTATGGAATTTTTCCTGATTTCCTCCAGCCAGTACATCACATGGTTGTGAAAAAGGCTGATATCCGGGTTCTCTGCCTTTCCCTCCCGGGTCAGCATATAGGTCTCCCAGTAGAAAGGCCCCTCCTCAAAGGGGAGCATGACCAGATCGTCCTGTTTCATGTCATCAAAAATAAAATCCACAGTGACAGAGATGCCTTTGTTCTGCTGCACCATTTTATGGCACAGACTGAATCCGCTGGTCTCGAAAACGATATCCGGCTTAAATCCTGCCAGCCTGCACTGGCTCAGTATCAGGTTATGGATATTAAATTCCGAGCTTTCAATGTAAAGCTTTTCCCCCTCCATATCCTTTATGGAGACGGTTTCTCTCCCACTGAGAGGATGCTGCCGGTTGACCAGCAGTTTGATCTCGTACTTTTCCATAAATGTAGCCCTTGTGTTTTTCAGCAGGCCGTTTCCCACTGTAAAGGCCACATTTCCCTCTCCCTCCTGGAACAGCCTTTCCACCTGGCGGTCAGGATATTCCCGGTAATTGAATTTAATATGAGGATACTTTTTCTTAAAATCCACCAGGCATTCCGGAGTCACAAGCCTCAATATGCCGTAGGCGGACAGCAGGTCGATCTCATGGTTCTGCCGCTGTTCAATGCAGCGGATCTCGCTGCATATGGAGTGGTAAGAATTCAGAAATTCAGGGAGCTTGGCATACAGATAAGCGCCTGCTTCCGTGAGACTGATTCCCGTACCTGTTCTGTTTAAAAGAGAGGCGCCCATCTCACTCTCAATATTTTTTATGATCTTGCTGAGGCCCTGAGGTGTCATATACAGAGCGTGTGCCGCCTTTGTGATACTTTTGTGCTGGCACACGGTTTTAAAATACTCCAGCTCCTTTATATTCATCTTCTCACCTTTTGGCCGGAAAAGGACTTCCGGTCTCTCCCTATTTAATCAAGCTCAATTTCAATGAGTTCCGCTGCCGGAAGTTTTTTCGTGGAGGATGCCTTATATTTCTTAAGCTCTGCCGCGGCTTCCTTTAACGGAATATTGGTTCCGGCTCCCGCCATACAGCCGCCCGGGCAGCCCATGCCTTCTATGAGGCAGCCATTCATTTTTCCGGCTTTGGCAAGGGTCAGCACTTTCTTACACTCTGCCAGACCCTCTGCATGTTCAATATGTACCGGGACTTCCGGGTGGTATTCCTGCAGGCATTCCTCAATCGCCTGGGCCACACCCCCGGCTATGGCATAACCTCTTCCCGCTGCGGTTGCATTGTGCAGGCTGCCCTGTTCTTCCATCATTGCCGGATCTATCCCCTTTGCGTCAAACATTCCCTGCAGTTCTTCAAAAGTAATGACAAATTCCACATCACTGCGGACGTCCGTTCTGGATGCCTCCAGTTTTTTCGCCGCACAGGGACCGATGAAGACCACTCCGGCATTGGGGTATTTCTGTTTGATACTTCTGGCAGAGGCGACCATGGGGGTCAGCTCCTGGGATACACTGTCGATCAGATCCGGGAACTGTTTTTTTGCAAGCATGGACCAGGATGGACAGCAGGACGTGAGAAGAAATGGCAGTTCTCCGGTGCTCACCTTTTCCGCATAGTGATGAGCTTCCGCGATTGCCCCGATGTCCGCGCCAAGCGCTACCTCATACACTTCCTTAAAGCCGAGTTTTAAAAGCGCGGCCTTGAACTTTGCCGCAGTCACGTCTTTTCCGAACTGGCCTACAAATGCAGGCGCCACTTCGGCAATGATCTCTTTTCCCTCACGCAGTGCCCTGGAAAGCTGGAAGATCTGGGACTTATCCGAAATTGCCCCGAAGGGACAACTCACCATACACATGCCGCAGGACACACATTTTTTCGGGTCAATGGCAGCTCTGCCCAGATTGTCGCTTCCGATGGCCTTGACGCCGCAGGCCCTGGCACAGGGGCGTTCCATTTTGGAGATGGCGTCATAGGGACAGATGGCCTTGCATTTGCCGCATTTGATACATTTTTCCTGATCGATCACAGATTTTCCATTCACTATAGATATGGCATTTTTCGGACATACCTGTTTGCAGGGGTGGGCCACACAGCCTCTGCACATGTTGCTGACTTCATATTTGTTGGGCTCGCAGGCATCGCAGGCAGAAGGGATGACCTGCATAAGAGGCGGCTCATAATATTTTTCATCTATGTTACTGTTTTCCATTCCTGCAGTGATATGGACTGCTTCATTTTCCGGGCGCAGGGACATACCCATGGCAAGGCGGACACGCTCGCTGGCCACCGCTCTCTCCCTGTAGATACTCTCCCTGTAAGTTGCCCTCTCCTTTACAATATGATACGGGATGGCTTCTATCTCATCATTGAAATTATCCTTTGTGGATGCAAAAGCAACCTTGCAGATTTCTGTAAATACTTCACGCCTGATCTTCTTTACCGGGGTTTCTACACTTCTCATTTAAAATCTCCTGTTCTCAATCATGCTCTAATACCATCTATCCGCACATTAAATGGTTAGAATCTATCGTTTACATATCTTGCGTAACTGTGGTCAGTTACTATCTTTCATTCTATGAAATATCAGGAGAAATGCAAGTTTTTTATTCAATACACTGACCGGTTCATTCTCTTATAGGAAAGGCATATGGGTTTTCCCGTCCACGGGTCCCTGCTGATACTGGCATCCAGGGAAAATACATCCGCCAGGGTCTTTTTCGTCATGATTTCCTCCGGGGTACCCTTATAAAGCACTCTGCCTGAGCGCATGGCGATCATCCAGTCTGAAAATCTGGCCGCCAGATTCAGGTCATGGAGGACCATAGCAATGGTTTTTTTCTGTTTTTTATTCAAATCCTCCAGAAGCTCCAGCACCTCAAGCTGATGCGTCATGTCCAGATAGGTGGTTGGCTCATCCAAAAGGATGAGAGGCGTATCCTGGGCAAGGGCCATGGCGATCCAGGCCCTCTGCCGCTGTCCTCCCGAGAGCGCGTCCATATCCCTGCCTGCAAGCCCCTCCATATCCGTAATGGAGAGCGCCCAGTCAACGGCCTCATAATCCTCTTTTTTCAGCCGCCCGAAACCTCTTTGATGGGGATATCTGCCGTAAGACACCAGCTCTTTGACCGTCAGGCCCCCCGGCGCCTGAGGCCCCTGGGGCAGGATCGCCATTTTTTTTGCCACCTCCACTGTGGACATTTTGGCGATCTGGCTGCCGTCCAGAAACACATGGCCCTCCCGGACAGGTGTCATGCGGGACAGGGCTTTTAAAAGAGTGGATTTCCCGCAGCCGTTTGGCCCGATGATCGACGTCATGTTCCCCCCGGGGATCTGCACATCCATGGCCGGGATGACAATATTTTGATGGTATGCAACGGAAATGCCTTCTCCTGTAAGTACAGCATCCATATAAAAATCTCCTTTACGTTTTAATCAGCAGATACAGAAAATAGGGGGCTCCGATCACGGCAGCCACGATTCCGACGGGAATCTCCCTCGGCGACAGCAGCGTGCGGGATATCAGATCCGCATATGTCATCAGCACAGACCCGGTAAGCACAGTGGCCGGAACCAGGATTCTGTAGTTCGGTCCCACCAGACGGCGCGCCATATGAGGGCAGACCAGGCCTACAAAGCTCAGTCCTCCGCCCACCGCACAGCAGAGGCCCGACATGGCGATGGCTGCACCGAGAAGGACCACGGTCTGCCTGGACACGGCTGCTCCAAGTCCCACAGCCGTCTGATAGCTTAAGGACAGCACATTCAGCGTGCGGCTTTTATAAAAAACAAACAGTCCAAGGAGCAGAAGGCTGACAAAAAGCAGCCGCACATTCTGCCAGTTCGCTCCCCATATGCTGCCGGACAGCCAGTTCTGCACAAAGGCATAATCGCTGTCCGGCAGGCGCAGCATTAAAATGGTGGTCACACTGGACACGGCAGTGGAAACCGCCACCCCCATCAAAAGCAGCCTGCGGGGTGAAATCCCCTGTCCTGTGCGGGCCAGCCGGTAATCCAACACAGCCACCGCCATGGAACCGGCAAAAGCCAGTACAGGAAGCAGCACAGTAAGGCTGACAGAGCTTTGCGGCACCAACACCAGAAACGCTGCCACAAAAAGCCCGGCACCCGCATTGATTCCCAGGATTCCCGGCTCAGCCATATCATTTCTCGATACACCCTGGATCACACAGCCGGAGACCGCCAGCCCCACGCCCACCAAAAGACTGGTGAAGATTCTGGGAAGCCTCAGGTTCAGAAGTGTATAGCGGACACTTTTTGTGCCTCCGCCCTTTAAGATCTCCCACATTTCCTCCGGGCTGATTTTCCGGTATCCCGCATTTATCTCCAGCCATATGCCTGCAAACAGCAGGATGATCAGAATCATAAATACCGTAACCATACGGATCCTGCGTCTTCTCTCACTCAAAAGTCCTCTCCTCCTTCCTGGCTGTCCAGATAAAGAACGGCACCCCCACCACAGCAAAAACAAGGCCGATGGGCACTTCACCGGGGGCATTTATCATTCTGGAAAGAATATCTGCCGCCAGCATGAAGAAAGCTCCTGCCACCATGGAACAGGGAATCACAGACCTGTAATCCGCACCTGTAAAATACCGCACAACATGAGGTACCATCAGGCCCACAAAAGCCACCGGACCGGCAAGCGCCACGGAACCGCCCGCAAGCAGCAGGACCACAAAAAGGCAGACCGTCCGGGAGCGTTCCACGGAAAGTCCCAGCCCTCTTGCCGCCTCCTCCCCCAGACTCAGCAGTGCAACTCTTCCTGAAAGAGCCGCGGCTGCGGCCAGTCCCAGAAGGATCACCGGACCGGCGAAGATGAGCTGTTTTCCGCGTATTCCCGCCACGCCTCCCGCAGTCCAGAAGGTGAGATTGTAACCGATCTTACACAGAATCGCCACTGCCTGACTCAGGGATGAGAGGAAGATACTCACAGCGCTTCCCGCAAGCACAAGCCGCACCGGGTCCAACCCGCGCCTGTTCAGGCTCATAAGCCCATATACAGTAAACATAGCCCCTGCTGCCCCCAGAAAGGAAAAAAATACAACACCTGAGAACCCCAGCCCCGGCAGGAAGGCCAGACAGAGTGCCAGCGCAAAGGAGGCTCCCGCGTTGATTCCCAACAGTCCGGAGTCTGCCAGCGGGTTCCTGGTCACCCCCTGCATCATGGCGCCAGCCGCTGAAAACGCTGCTCCCACCAAAATACAGCCCGCTGTCCGCGGTATCCTGAGTTCCCGTATGACCAAATGCTGCCGGTCTGTAAGATCCGGCCGGAGCACCGCATCTAGAATCTTCCCGGGAGGAATGCCCGTACTTCCGTATAATATGGAAAGGACTGCGGCAAGTAAAACTGCCGCAGCTCCTGCTGTCAAAAAACATACTGTCTTTCTTTTCGCATCTCTGCCCATTATTTTCCCTCAAATCCTCTGAAGAAATCAATAAAGATATCAAGCTGCGTATTGTAGGTGATCGGATCCCTGTGCATGAAGGACACCTGCTCATAAGGGAGCACTCTTCCCTCCTGCACGGCCTCCAGGCTGTTCCAAAGCTTGGAATCCTCCACAAAGGCACTGTCCGTATCTGCCAGCACGCCATACAGGATAAAATCTCCTGTGTATTCAGGCAGCGCTTCCAGGGAAACCACCTGATACTGGGTATCCCCATCCACCATATCTGCCTGCACTGCCTCAGGCGCTTTCAGCTCCCACATATCGTATAGAATGGAACCGCCTCTTGCGAAATGGCTGCCCATGGTGTAGATCTGCTGAGGCCATACCTCCACAATGGATACTGTCCTGTCACCCACGATTCCCCGGATTTCCTCTTTGACGTCAAGCGCCCGCGCCTTAAAATCAGCAATATATTCCTCCGCTTCCCCGCTTTTTCCCACCAGGTCCGCAATATACCGGAATACTTCCTCATCACTGCGCTTTCCGTCCTGAATATAAACCGTAGGGGCAATTTCGGAATATTTCTCATAATCTGCCTCTGTGATGGTCACGATCAAGTCCGGCTCCTGCGCAGCGATCATTTCCAGGGAAGTCTCCGCGCTTGTAATGTCCATCTCCCGGATTCCCTCTGTCTTATCCGCCAGAAACGGATTCGACAGGGAATACGGGGACGCGATGGCAGGCTTTACGTCCACAGCCAGAAACTCACCCAGATAATAGTCCGTGACAATGTTCTCCGGGTTTATGGGAATCTCCACCTGTCCCTTATCTGTCTCCACTGTCCGCATGCCCTCTTCTGCTTCCCGGGAGGCGGCGTTTTTCTCAGGGCCTTGGGCTTTCTGAGCGGTACTTTCATTTTCTGTGTCCACCTTGTTATTTCCCGATTCTCCGCCTTTTCCGGAACAGCCTGTCAGCATGCCCACAGCGGCAAGTACGGCAATGGCCGGCGCCAGTCTTCTCGTCCTATTCATCATAATGTCTTCCCTTTCTCGTAACGGCATATTTTATTCTTTAGTTAGTTATAGCTAATTGACAGCAGTCATTCTAGCATACTATACTATTTAAGGCAACATTTTTTTGCAATTGCACCTGATCGGAATATATCTGTCACCGTATGAAAAAACGATATTTTTTGTGGTAAACCTCTGAAGCTGAGGGATAATAAGACTGCGGCCCTGTATAAAACGGACTTCCGCACACGGGACCTGTACAGCAGACTGCCGCATTTTCAGAAAAGGAGTATGGAAAATGAGTATACAAAGTCATCGTGAATTTCAAGACAGGATTTGGCAGAACCTGGGATTTGACTCTCATAAAGAGAAACACTGCACCCGATATGCCAATGAAAATCGGCCGGAAGACGGAACCTGCCTTTTATATGAGCGGCCCGGCCTGTATGCTTTTACTGTGGCGGACTATACGGTATCTGCCCCTTTTTCTCTCGCCTTTGCGTGCCGTGATACGCAGCTCCGGTTCGGCAGTTTCTATGACGGCAGGACACGGTTTGATATGGAAGGGATCTCTGCCCACACCTCCACCCCGGCATCCTTTCTGGTGCGGGAGGAGAAGGTGAGAGGACAGCAGTTCTGGAATGCCGGACAGCACTGCAGGGGAATCGAGTTCGCTGTATTTCCTGATTTTGTAAGACACTTAAAAACCATTGACCCTCATGCTTCTGTACTGGACAGTCTCTCCAAAAACCGCACATACCATGCACTGCCCCCGGAAATCGTCACCATGCTGCACCGTTTATTTAAAGTGGCGCAAAACGGCAGCCTCACCCTGCTTATGCTGGAAGGCTGCCTGCTGCAGTGTATGGACATTCTGACAAATGCAGTAAAACAGGGAACGTTTTCTGCACCGGATGTGATGCCCACCGTATATTTGGGTAAAAGAAAAATCACCTTTGATGAATTCGACCTGCTGGCCGTCCAGCGGGCGAAAGAAATTCTCACAGAAGACCCTGCCAATGCCCCTTCCATTTCACAGTTGAGCAGACAAGTCTTTCTCAATGAACAGAAACTAAAGGCCGGTTTTTCCATGTGTTTTCACATGACGATCGGCCGGTATCTGAAGGAATGCCGCATGGCCAAAGCCGCTGCCCTTCTCACTTCCACCTCCATGAGTGTCCGCAAGGTCGGACAGGCTGTGGGATATACGAGCTGCGCGTCCTTCATCAAAGCCTTCCGCCGGCACTACAAGAAAACGCCTCAGGAGTTTCGCTGTGCAGATTCTGAAAAATAATCCTCCGCCAGTATGGCGTACCCTGCCGCATCACAGCGTCCCTGGTTATTCCAGTCTGCCTGTCTCCTGGTGCCCTCATATTTCATCCCGCATTTTTTCATCACTTTACCGGAGTTGACATTGCGGGGGTCGTGGCGGGTTTCCACGCGGTTTACCTGCACATCCTCCATGAAAAAGCGGATCACTTCTTTCAGGGCCTCTGAGGTCACGCCCCGGTGCCACCATTTCCGGCCGATGCAGTAACCGATGTGAACCATTTCGATGGAATCATTTTTTGATACGACAGAGATTGAGCCTATGGGTTCCTCTTCGTTTTCCTTCAGCGTGATCGCCCACTGGTAGAAATCCTTCTCCCCATAGTGGAAGATCCATTCCTCCAGGACTTCCCCGGATACCTCCGGGCTTTTGTGGGCAGGCCACATGAGATAGGCTGTCACCTGCTCATCCCTTGCCCAGTTATGAAACATCGCCTCTGCGTCGTGCATGGTAAAACGGCGCAGCACCAGCCTGTCTGTCTCCAGTTCCACTGTTCCTCTGTGCTGCATATCCTGTTCTCCTTTCTTGTCAAAACAATTCGTCCAGCAATACATAGTATCGAATCTTCTCCCAGTCCGGGTCCATTCCCAGTTCCTCAAAAAGAAGATTTACACATCCCTTATTTTTTTCCGTATTGTACTCTAAGCTTCTCACGCACAAGGCAATATCCTGCCAGATATCCGCTGTCCCCGCTCTTCCCAGATCTATAAAACCACTGATGGTGTTATCCTCTGCAAAAAGATTGGGCAGACAGTAGTCCCCGTGTGAGAATACGGTCTCTTCTTCCGGCCTGTGCTCCTTCAGCCACAGAAGAAGTTCCTCAGGGCTTTCAAATTCTTCTCTTCCATAGGTGTCCGGATCTTCGTCAAACTCCAGGCCTCCTGCCACCCGCAGGGATGCCTGTTCCAGCTTGTAATCCAGATGCCGCTTAAACGGGCAGCCGTTTATGTCCACTGTCCACAGCATTTTCAGTCCTTCTGCCAGAAGATGTACCAAAAGTCTTGGATTGCTGAGATACTGCTCATCGCAGAGCATTTTTCCTCTGACTTTTGTCATCAAAAGGTATCTCATATCACCGTTTTTTTCCGCGCAGATGATTTCCGGAACAGGGAGCCTGCCCTGCAGCCATCTGAGCATTTCGTGTTCACTGCGGGACTCGTTTTTCTCCCGCTCTGCTTTTAATACCATATCAGAAAAGCAGAATATTTCCGAACCGGACCTGCCTATGGTATCTTTCCTGTATTCCCGGTGTTCCGTATATTCTCTTATACGCTCCGGAAGTGTTCTTTTCATATCAGCCTCTCATTTCTGTGTCAAAGTGCATTTAAAAACGTTTTCGGCAGACAGCGGCGTGCGGACTGCCAAAATGACGCTTCAAAGACACTTAAATCAAATCTGTTTTTTCATAAAGATCAAATCTTTATCTGTCTCAAAACCGTTTTTTTCGTAAAAATGTTCGGTCGCATTTCCACGCAGGGTCATGAGCTGAACCTTCTCAATGTTTCTTTTGCGGAGCCGCCGCTCAAATTCCCGGTAAATTTCAGAACCGATACCATTTCCGCGGCTGGCATTTCTTACACAGAATTCTTTTATCTCAAACAAAACCCCGTCATAAAACTGCTCGGCAAACCCAAGTATCATACCACAGAGCACGTCCTCCTCATACGCACAGATGCCGTAAAAAGTTTCTGCCTCTGCCATCTGCCGCAACCTGGTTCCCGCAGTCTCCGGGGTCCAGGCATCGTTCCAGGGCGGCGCATTAAAGGTCTCCACATACATGGCTGCAAGGGATGCCAGATCCTCTTTCTCAATTTCTTTATATGTAAGCATTTATCTGTCCTCCTTTTTCATGGGCATTCTTCCGGAATCAGTCAAACTGTGTCTTCCAGTGCTCTGCTCCGGCTGCCTCAAAGCACATGGCGATCTGTTCCTTTGTATTTTTATCCTCCGCAAGAGGCGGCAGCTCATCCATGGAAAAATAGCCGCTGTCCACTGTTTCCAGATTTTTTTCAAAGTGTCCGCCGATCACGGTGCAGAGTATGATAACTTTGCAGATTTTGTATGCGTACCGGGGCTGGTTGTGTTTTTCCCTGTCCTGAATGGCAATGACCAGGTCAGCCGTCACGTCCAGGCCGGCCTCCTCCTTCACCTCTTTGATGGTATTCTCCTTCACAGACAGATCCACATCCACCCATCCGCCGGGCATGGACCACCTGCCGTCATTTTCCTGTACCAGAAGGATCTTGTCCCCCTCAATTATGGCTGCCCTGCAGTCCATCTTCGGCGTCTGGTAACCCACCTCACAGCAGAACAAATCTTTTGCTTTCTCAAATAGCATATCTGCCTGCCGGCTGATCATCTCCGCTGAAATTTCCCGGATTCGTTCAAAACGCTCTATATCGTATTTATCCTTACAGTAATATAAGGCACTCTGGGCAAGACTCTGCAGCTCTACTGCCCAGTCCAGCCAGTCTCGTTTTTCGTCTTTCATATGTCTTGATCGCAGGTGGGCCGCTTATGCCCGTCTGCTGCTCCTTTCGTAATTCTGTCTGCTTTTTCCTATTATAGCAGAAAGGAAGAGATAAAAACAGCCGCAGAGCAGAAAAACGGCACCGGTTTTCGCCGGTGCCTGTTGTCATCTGTTTTATTCTCTGTGAGTCCCGCGTATCACTGTGATTCCTCTGCTTTCCAGCATACTGCAGATCTCAGCAATTCTGCTGCACTCCTGTCCATTGTCATCCAGTCTGCATACGCCCACATGCATTCTCAGAATATTTTCCTCTGAGAGCCTGTCTATTTTTTCCCGGATCCCTGCATCTTCCTCCGGCTCTTCCGGATTATCTTCCCTGCATCCATTGCACGTCATAAATGCCGCCAGTTCTGTATCCGCTGCATATCCTTTGAAAAAATCTTTACGATGATTAAATGCCTTCAGGCATCCGGCACCTGTACAGACATTATTGGCATGGATACAGGTCAAAATTCCTATCTTCTCCATATCTTTCTCTTACCGCCTATGTAAATAAAATGTGCATCTGTCCCCTGCTGTCCTCCACAACCTCACTCTCCACCTGGTAAATCTCTTTGATCAGTTTCCTGGTCAGTACTTCTCTGGGCGCTCCCTCTGCCGCGATTATTCCATCTTTCAGGACATAGATCCTGTCACAGAACATGGCTGCGATGTTCAGATCATGGATTGCGGAGATCACCGTCACATTCAGATTTTTCACAATTTTTAGAAGCTGTAGCTGATGGGTAATATCCAGATGGTTGGTGGGCTCATCCAGCACCAGGCAGGGTGTCTGCTGGGCCAGCGCTCTGGCAAGGATCACTCTCTGCTGCTCCCCGCCTGAGAGTGTGGAAAAGCTTCTGTCTGCAAAACGTTCCATTCCCACCGTGCACAGCGCATTGTCCACAATGGCATAATCCCGGGCATTATTCCGTTCTATTGCTTTTTTATGGGGAGAACGTCCCATGAGAACTACCTCCCGGACAGAAAAGTCAAAGTTATAATAATTATGCTGGGCGACTACTGCCATTTTCTTTGCCGAGCTTCTGTAGCTCATATCCTGAAGCGGACTGCCGTCCAGCATAACACAGCCGTCATTTGGTTTTAAGATTCGGTAAATACATTTCAAAAGCGTGGACTTACCGCTTCCGTTCGGGCCGATCAATCCTACAAACTCTTTATCCTCTGCTCCAATGGACACGCTTTTTAAGATTTCTTCTGCGCCATAGGACAGACGGATATTATCAGCGGATACCTTCATGATTTACCACCTCCAAATCCATAGGAACGCTTCATCATCAGATAGATAAAGCACGGTGCGCCAATCATGGATACCAGGATCCCTATGGGCAGCTCCGCATTTTTCAGCAGCACTCTGCACAGCACATCCGCCCAAATCAGGAAAATGCCGCCCACCAAAGCGCACAGGGGAATCAGACGTTTATGGTCTGTACCGAAAATCATGCGGACCGCATGGGGGATGATCAGTCCCACAAAACCAATGGTTCCCGAAGCATACACCGCAAACCCCACCATAAGGGAAGCCATAACCATATATCTGTTTCTGACTCTCCGTAAATCCGTCCCCAGGGTGATTGAGACTTCATCTCCCAAAAGCATCAGATTCAAATTCCTGAACTGGGACCAGAAAATCAAGGTACCTAATATCATAACAGGAAGCGTAACTGTCACCTTGCTCCAGTTTGCATTTGACAGACTTCCCATGGTCCAGAATAAAATCTCTGTATTTGCGTTTGTGTTGTTTTCCAAATAAATCGCAAAATTTGAAAAAGCGGCGCATACCGCACTCACAGCCATACCTGCCAGAATCAGCTTTCCCGCATTGGAGGGCCCTCCTGTACCTGCAATAAATAAAACAGCAAATGATGTGACCATTGCTCCTAAAAATGCCATGACTCCCACGGAATTTGCCCCGAACACATATCCGACACCAAACAGGACCGCAAGTGTCGCTCCCAGAGATGCACCCGATGAAATGCCCAGGACATAGGGGTCCGCATGCGGATTTTTCACAACTGCCTGCATGACAACACCGCAGACCGAAAGCCCGATTCCCACTGTCAGAGCAACGACTACCCTTGGAAAACGGATGACCCAGACCACATCATGCACGGCACCGCTTGAAAATGCAGAAAACCTGTCAATGTGAAAAAGCTCATATAACACCACACTGTACACTTCCCTGACGGAAATATCCGCATTTCCAAATGTAATAGAAGCCAGAACTGAAAATACTAAAAGAAAAAGCAGTCCTGCCAAAATGAAAATGTATACTTGAAAGGGAAGCTTTTTCTGCTTCCCCTGCTTTGTTCCTGTCATCGCCTGCTATCCCTCTTATTCTTCCAGACCCAGCTCAATGTCCGGATAAAGTCCTTCCGCAAATGTGACAATACCATCCTTGGTACGTGTCGCGCTCGCATACATTTCACTCAGCATAATAGGGATCACCCTGCCGTTTTTCACTGCGTCCAGGCTTGCATAGGCCTCATCCTTCAGGATCTTATCAAGATTCTCCTGTTTTACCTGTTCCGGGTCATCACCGGAATACGGCATATATACTACAAAAATCACATCCGGATCAGCGGAAACAATATCTTCCCTGCCGACACTGGAGGCATCCGGGTTAACCAGTTCACCGCCCAGCTTTGTCACCATATCACCGCCCAGGCTTCCTGCCCCGTAATTGGTGATAGGATCCATAAATTCTACGATCATGGCTGTCGGACGCTCCGTTATATCGGCTGTCTTACTCTCCACCTTGGAAATTGTATCTTTCATGTCACTGACAATCGCTTCTGCCTTGTCCTGTACGTCGAAGATTTTACCCATATTTAAGATATCGGTATATTCATTCTCCAGTGTTCTTTTATACGATTCTCCGTCTTTCTTGGAACGTGTGTTGGTATTTATATAGATATTGACACCTTTATCAACCCAACCTTTTGCGTCTCCCAGTGTAGTCTCACCAAAATAGGAACCCCATGAAAAAATCATATCCGGTTCCAGCATAGTCACTGTCTCCAGGGACGGCGCAAACTCATCCAGATAGTTTGTCTTTGAAAATGCAGCCTTCTGCTCATCCGGCACCTCATTATCCAGGCCGGCAGTGCCAACAAGCCGGTCCTCCAGCCCCAGTGCCAGCATGGTCTCCACACTTCCCTGGTATACGGCAAGAGCTTTCTCCGGTGCTTTTTCATAGGTGGTCTGCAGCTCAGAACCGTCTGTGCCGTAGGTAGTGATCGTCAGCGGATACTCGGTCTTCTTTGCAGATGTCTCCTCTGTATTTGTATCATCTGCATCTGTTTCTCCTGTCTTGTCCTTGTCTGTGCCATCTGCAGCAGCCTGACCCTTATCTGTCTCATCTGCGGCTGCCCGGTTCTCTTCCTTGATGCTTGAAGCATCCTTTCGCTCGGAATCTCCGCTGTTATTTCCATCTGAGCCGCAAGCCGCTGTTCCCAGCATCATTCCTGCTGCCAGCAAAACTGCCAGCATTTTCTTTGCAATTTGTTTTTTCTTCATGTTTTTTCTCCTTTTCTCTGTTGTAGATAATGGGAGAACATTTTAACGCGGAACATGATTCTGGTTTTTTCATCACTGCAAATAAAAAATGCCTGCTAAAAAGCAAGCACCAGAAAGCACATTTCCCTGCAGGAAATGCACTCCAGATGTTACTTTCCTCGGAAGCTCCATCTCATCCCATATTGAGCAGGTTTCCTGACTTGAGGATCAACGCCTTAATTTCACCTTCTCACAGCATATGCCGCAATGGTACTGCGAAATCAGACTTCCCTCTTACAGTGACCGGATCGCTCAGGATTCTCACCTGATTCCCTTTTACCCACCGGAATACTTCTATAAATTCCGGCAGTCACTCAATCTGTTATTCCATTATCCGAACTTAGCTTACCACAAACCACTGTTTATTTCAACAATCCTTTTATTTTATACTTCCGAGCGCCACGCCAAGGGCGAGTCCTATGGCAATGCCTGTACCCAGGTTTCCGAATATGGTTTGTCCAAAAACCACACCGAAAATAATCCCCATGCTGATACCCATAGCCAAACGCCGGCCCTTTTCGCTTTCCTCCGATTCATTGCCGTTAGTCTTTTTCGTATCATTGTCGGGGAACTTTTCCGAATCATTGCCGGGTTCCTCTTCCGGTTCATTGCCGGGTTCCTCTTCCGGTTCATTGCCGGGTTCCTCTTCCGGTTCATTGCCGGGTTCCTCTTCCGGTTCATTGCCGGGTTCCTCTTCCGGTTCATTGTCGGGCGTCCCTTTTGGCTCGTTATTTTTCTCCTCTTCCGGCCTGCTGCCGGAATCAGCTTTCGCATGATTGCCGGTCCGGCTTCTTTCTTCATCCTTCATATTTCTTCTGCCTCCTCAGCAAGCTTCTTATCTTTTTTTATCTGTTCCCTTTTATCCACTCCATCCGGAACAAAACGAAAGACAACAAACTCCGCGTTCTCCTCCGTGTCATTCTGAAATGTATGAATCGAATTTTGCACCCGCACAATCTCTTTTTCCTTTGCCCGGGATGTTCGGACTTTCCCCTCTTCCTTCCACTTACAGGTCAGAATTCCTTTTGTCACTACCAGGATTTCCTCTATTTCCGAATGGTAATGCCACTCCTGAACCGCCCCTGCCGGAAGACTGTTCAGATGGATTTCGTATTCCGGATAGATGAAATAATCCACTGCTGTGCGGTTCTCCTTCACTGCGTGTATCCCTTTCCCCTGGCGGTCTATTTCCAGTCTTTCTCTCATATTATCCCCTCTCCCCTTTCACTCTGTCCATTCTGCAATTTTTAAAGCCGACGGAAGCGTCACTGCGGACAGCAGGAATCTGTCACTTGTTTTGATTATACAGGATTCCCTGCTTATTGACAATGCAACTCCTCAGAGTTTCCATTTACACCTGTCCTCAATCTATGATAGACTTATCCATATCAGGCAGAATACTATCTGCGCTCCCCGGATTTCTCCGTAATGGAGATTCGGGAAACATTTCAAAGGAACCGGCAGAATAGTTCCGCCAAAATACAAATCACAGGAGTGCTTATGAAACTGGAAACGAAACGATTAACCATCCTCCCCCTTACCCCCGCCCAGCTTGCATTATGGACAGACCGTATCCCGCAGTTGGAGAAAGAACTTGACTGCTCCTATCAGGCCGAACCCATGGAGGGCATATTTAAGGAAATTGTATCCTCACAGCTTCTCGCGTGTAAAAAAAATCCCGCACATTATATGTGGTACACCTTCTGGTTTCTGATCCGAAAATCTGACCGGACTGTTGTAGGCTCTGCAAGCTTCAAAGATATTCCCGATGAAAAGGGTGAAGTGGAGATCGGTTACGGCCTTGGAAAGGCCTTTGAACATAACGGATATATGACGGAAGCTGTGAAAGCTCTGTGCCGGTGGGCACTTGGTCAGGACGGAGTACAGCATGTGACCGCAGAAACAGACCCGGAGGGTTCTGCCTCTCAGAACATATTGAAAACATGCGGTTTCACAGAGTTTAAAAGAGATGAAACGATATGGTGGCGTCTATAGAATTGATATGTCAGGAGAAGAAAAATGAGTGACAGACCTGTTTTAAACAAGCATCTGGACGGAGATACTTTCCGCAGTTATTACTATCTGAAAGAGGAGTTAACCGCGTTCTGCCGTCAGAACGGCATACCAGCGTCAGGCGGAAAACTGGAGCTGACTGACCGGATCGCGCACTTTCTGGACACAGGAGAAATTTCTGCTGCTTCCAAAAAGCCAAAAACAAAACCCGTGTACACAGAAATAACGGAAGATACCCTCATTGAACCAAATTTTGTCTGCTCTGAAGTACACCGGGCATTTTTCCAATCCAGAATCGGCAGCGGCTTCACCTTTCTGGTCCCCTTTCAGAAATGGCTGAAAACCAATACGGGAAAAACGTATCAGCAGGCCATTGAAGCTTACTTTCAGATACAGCAGGATAAGAAAAAAGGCAGAACAGCCATTAACCGCCAGTTTGAATACAACACCTATATCCGAGACTTTTATGCGGAAAATACCGGCAAATCATTGGAGGATGCTATTAAATGCTGGAAATATAAAAAAAGCCTTCCGGGCCACAACCGTTATGAAAAATCAGACCTGAATATTTTATAGTATAAAACAGCCGTGCGGCAGCGATTGTCTTCCAATACTGCACGGCTGCCGCTCTTACTTTTCTTCCAGCAATTCCACGCTGCACACATTTTCTCTTTGCTCTAATGAAAGTGTAATATCCTCCTTCTGTCCACCCTTGCTGCTCACTCTTATTTTCAGCACAGATTTATTTGTTTTCGGCAGATGTATGATTTCACCATTTTCATCTGACAATTTACCGTTCAGTACCCCATCCGGCAGCCAGTAAATTGTATTACTGTTTTGAAAGACATTTTCCGGATATATATGCTCTCCGGTTTCTATTGTATAAAAAGCTTCCGCTTCCCCAGTATCCAAAGTCAGCATATATCCCATTCCCAGAGGCGTAAACTGTTTTTTCAGAATTACACTCTCGCCTGTTTTTAATCTCACTTTACCGGAAATACCCGAAGCATACACAAGAACATTCGGGGGACTTACCATAACCGCTGTGATTGCTGTGATTAAAAACACTAAGACAATGGCTGCTGCCCTGTAATACCATTTTCTTTGTTTTCTCCTCTTTTCCTCCAGCCCGGAATAACATGCAGACATAACTTTTACTCTTTCTGCCTCTGAAAATACAATATCCTCAGCCAGAGGTGCCAGCCTTTCAAAATCCACGTTCCCGTAACCTTTATTCCCTGTTCTGTTCATACCTATCCCTCAACCTTTTCCGCGCTCTTTCCAGCCTTTTCTTCACAGCTCCTTCTGAAATCCCCAAAAATCCGGAAATTTCTCTGCAGGAATATCCCTCTATGTAATATAAGATAAGCGGTTCCTTGTCCTTTTCCTTCAGTTCAAGGAGTGCATTCATTAACCCAATATCCTCTGCACTGTGAGGACAGGAGGTCAAATCCTCATAAGTGGTTGTGGGGTGCATTCTGCGAAACCGCAGCATGTTTTTGCAGATATTGATATTGACCCGAATCAGCCAGGCTTTTTCATGCTCTTCATCCCCAAAACATCTATCTGCAGATAAATATCTGATAAAGGTATCCTGTACAGCGTCATTGGCATCCTGTTCATTACAGAGCATTAATACTGAAATTTTATATAACATCTGGCTGTATTTGAGAAACAGATGCTGTAAACGACTTTCTTCCATATCTATTTTATAACTCCTTTATCCATAACACACCACAGCTATACCTTTGGTGACATACTGCCCTGAAAAACATTTTGCAGATACACAAAGGAGGCTGCACCCCGCCAAAGCGGGTACAGCCTCCTTTGTATGTCATGCGTGAATCCAAATTCATTTGGAGCCGCAGTTTGCGGAGGATGCGGCTATGGTTATATCATAGCGAATCTTCTTCCGTTTTACAAGCCACCCCAGGGGATATTTTTTCTATTTCAGGGGAATCTGCTTTCTCCTGGGGCTCATTTTCGGCATTTTCAGCCTTTTTTCTTTTATCTTCCCCGGTAAGCATCTTCTTTACTGAAATGATCAATAAGATCAACACCGCGATCAGCGGCAGCCCTGTGAGTACGGAAATGGTCTTCACTGCCTCCAGTCCGCCGATCAGCATAAGGCCGATTGACAGAAGACAGAACAAAATCGCCCAGAATATTCTGTTCCATCTGGCAGGCTCCTCATCTCCTTTCAGTCTCTTCATGGTTGTCCCGGCCAATACATAGGCACAGGAATCAATGGTTGTGGCAAGATACACAAAACAGACAAGACACAGGAATATCATCATAAGCTTAGGCATTGGCAGAGTCTGCAGAATCGCTACAATGGCAGCGCTCTGTCCTTCACTCTGCAGAATGGACGCAAGATCCACTCTGCCTGTTTCCTGCAGAAATAAAGAGTATCCTCCGAATATCATAAAGCTTACACAGCAGCCCAGAGATCCCCATATCAGTTGTCCCCACACGACATTCCGAATGGTTCGCCCTCTGGAAATACGTCCCACAAACATTCCCATCATAGGCATAAAGGCCAGCCACCAACCCCAGTAGAAAACTGTCCATTCCTGCGTAAACTTTCCGCTTCCGAAGGGGTCTGTGTATGTACTCATCTTCACAAAATCCGAAGCGTACAGCCCCAGCGAATTCACTTCCATCTTAAAAATATCTGTTGTCGGCCCCACAAAAAGCACAATTGCCATAAAGATAAATGCCATCACAACATTTATGTTGCTGAGTTTTTGGATTCCTTTATCCAGGCCCAGATATACGGAGGTTCCGAATATGCAGACCCAGATGATCAATACTATGATACGCACAACAAAATCATAGTTCTGCGGGATACCGAATACTTCCCGGATGATCACGGAAAGTACAGGCGCCCCGATACCGAGAGATGTGGAAATGGAACCCACAATACCGAAAATAACAAGCATGTCGATCACATTTCCCAAAAAACCTTTTGCATGCTTTTTTAAAACAGGCTCGCAGGCAATACTCAGACGCATTCCCGGTTTTTTGCGTACAAACATCATATAGGCTGTGGCGATGATAGCCGGGTTATAGAACGCCCAGGCACTCAGGCCCCAGTGAAACTGTCCGTACATATGGGCATACTCATATGCCTGTTTGCCAAACGGCTCCAGATCAAAAGGAGGGCCGCTTACATAGTAAATCGGTTCCAGAAAGCCCAGAATCACGATGCTGGTTCCCACACCTGCAGTAAAAAGCATGGCGATCCAGGAGAGATTGGAGTACTGCGGCTTATCCTCAGCGCTGCCCAGCTTCACGTTCCCGTGCTTACTGACTGTCAGCCAGATCAGAAAACCAAAGGATACAAGACAGGCCAGCAGGTACAGAAACCCCAGCCTTCCTGTACAGAACTCAAATACACTTGAAATTATCTGGTTGGAAATCTCCGGTGCCAGATACAGTGGAATAATTATGACTGCCAGGATCACTACAGCCGGGATAAAAACTTTCTTCTCAATCTTCTCAAACAGCTTCACATCGTGTCCCTCCTTTATGATGCCAACCGTTCCGTCATCGGTTTTACTCTTTGTATTTGACAACAAGGGCGTCAGCTACGCCTACCCCTTCCCCTTCCGGGTATACAAACAGAGGGTTGATATCCAATTCCTTCAGGGTATCCCTGTTTGCACTGGCGAAATCAGCAATGCTTACAATGGTATCACACAGGGCGTCAATATCACATTTTGCCCCGCCGCGGTAACCGTTCAGCAGTTTAAAGGATTTCAGTGATCTGAGCATGTCTAAGGCCTCCGCCTTACTGATGGGCGCCGGGTACAGTGCCACATCCTTGAACAGCTCTACGAACACACCGCCCATTCCCACCATGACCATGGGGCCGAACTGCGGGTCATTGTTCACACCGATGATCATCTCTACTCCTGATTTTAACATGGGAACCGTTAAAATCCCGTTGATCTTCGCATCAGGACGTTTCGATGATACACTCTCCATAATTTCATTATATGCCTGAACCGCTTCCTCAGGACCATGGATATTCAGTTTCACACCGCCCACATCACTCTTGTGCAGAATATCAGCGGATTCCACTTTCATGACCAGAGCTTCCTTTGTGTTCTTGGCAAACTCTGCCGCTTCCTCCGCAGATGTGACAATGACTTCCTTGGGAACCGGAACCCCGTAGGCTCCCAGCTCTTTCTTGCTGTCATGCTCGGACAGGGCATAGGTCTCATCGCTCTTCTTCTGGCCCACTGCAAGACTCAGGCTCTTATTCTCCGGTGTATAGGAAATAAAATCAGCCAGGTGGCGCAGGATCTTAAACGCATAGACCGTAGGCGGAAGCACCGGTACACCGATATTGAACAGCTTTTCCTGGTATTCCGCATTCCTGGTGTTTTCCGCAAAGGGGATCATGGCGATCGGTTTGCAGTTTTCCCCTTTTTCTTTTACCACTTTCTCAATTCCCTGGTACATATAGTGGATAGCCGGGTCCGCGATCTCCAGAAGCAGTGTATAGCCAATGAGGACCATACCGATATTGGGGTCATCCATCACAGTGCGAAGCGCTCCCGCGTACAGATCCGCGTCATAGGAGAGGCTCGCCGTCATATCCAGCGGATTGTTGGGTGAGGCGTAAGAGGGAAGCTGCTCTTTCAGAGAAGCCAGAGTCTCCTTCGTGAAATCCGGGTATTCGATACCGTTTAAACTTCCCACATCGGCACAGATTCCTGTCTCCCCTCCGGAGAGGTTCATGGAGGCAAATGTGGCCTGCTTTGGCATCTGTTTTAAGGTGGAGAGCATAAGGGACATGGCCATCAGCTCTTCCAGATCATCCACACGGATAGCGCCGAACTTTTTCAGCACAGCGTCAAAGGACGCATCGGAACCGGAAAGGCTTCCCGTATGGGAGGCTGCAATGGCGCCGCCCTTGGCACTTCTTCCCGCCTTCAGGATAACGACGGGTTTTCTCTTGTCCGCAGCTTTTTTCAGAACTGCCGCAAATTTATCCGCATTTTTAACGCCCTCAATATAGACACTGACTACTTTTGTATTCGCATCCTCAACCAGAAAATCCATGTAATCCTCCATCTGGACGATCTTTCCGTTTCCGGCTGATATACTGTAGGAGAAACGCATGCCCGGGCAGTCCATCAGGGACAGGCAGAGCTGTCCGCTCTGGGAGACTACACCCACACTGCCTTTTCTGTCTCTCTTGTCAGAGATAAACGCAAAGGCCTGCACATTGTCCACATAATTGACGAATCCCGCGCAGTTCGGTCCCATAACGGCAATGCCCAGCTCCCTGGCGGTCTCCATCAGTTCCTTTTCATTGGCCCTGCCCTCATCGGTTCCCACTTCACCGTATCCGCTGGCAAATATCACGGCACCGCCGCATCCTTTTGCAGCCCCTTCTTTTAACAGAGGGATCACTGTCTTCTGGGAAGTACAGATGACCATCAGATCCACAGATTCCGGTACTTCTGTCACACTCTTATAACAGGGAACCCCAAAGACCTGGTCACGCTTGGGATGTATAAAATATACATGGCTTCTGTCTTCCATATAAGTAAGGATATTGCGGCATACATCGCCGCCGAATCCTTCCTTCTCACTGGCACCGATGACTGCTACGGACTTCGGTTTCAGCAGTTTTGTCAAATCCATAGTTTTCTACCTCCTGTGAGAGGGCGGCAGAACCGCCCTCTTACTCAAAACCCCTATATTATCTGCCCTCCACCCCACGGCGATAGCAGGCTACATTCTTCTCATTAAATTTGCCCTTTCCCTTTTTCTCAAAAAAGGAGACAATGGCTGTTTCCATATATTCAATAGTAAACAGATCACTGTGGGCCGCCAGTGCTCCCAGCATGACCAGGTTGGCACCCTTTGGATTTTTTACCTCTGCGGCAATATCCGTTGCGGGAATCTTTACTACCTTGATATCCTCTCTGTATTTCCTGTCCTCGGGCACAATGGAGGAATTTACCAGCAGAAGCCCGCCGGGTTTCAGACGATCCTCGAACTTGTCGATAGCCGGTGTGTTCATGGTGAACAGAATATCCGGGTGCTTGGAAACCGGGCTGGCGATCAGCTTGTCACTGATCTTCACGGTACAGTTAGCGGTTCCGCCGCGCATCTCTGAACCATAGGAGGGGTAAAATAAAACATTTTTATCCTGTTCCATGCCGGCATTGATGAGGAGCATTCCGGCTGTCAGCACTCCCTGTCCGCCGAATCCGGCACAAATGATTTCTTTTGCCATGTCTATTCCTCCTCCTTTTTGTCTTTAAATTCACCCAGAGGGAAGTATTTCTCCATCTCATTTTTCAGGTGTTCCATGCTCTTTACAGGAGTCATGTTCAGGTTTGTGGGACATGGGGAGAGCAGCTCAACCAGGCAGAATCCCTCGCCCTTCATATGTTTTTCAAATGCTTTTTTGATGTATTTCTTACTCTGGATCATACCCTTGGCATCTGCCATGGTGCCTCTTGCCAGATAGGCAATATCGAAGCCGGTAAATGCCTGCTCTACACGAAACGGCATACCCATCTTTTCCGGGTCTTTTCCTCTCGGTGTGGAGGTGGTAATCTGCCCCGGAAGGGATGTAGGCGCACACTGACCGCCGGTCATGCCGTATAAGCTGTTGTTGATGACTACAGTCACCACGTTGTCATTGCACAATGCGGTGTGCATGGTCTCCGCCATACCGATGGAATATGCGGCGCCGTCGCCGATATAAGCCAGCACCGGATTTTCCGGGCGCACCTTCTTGATGCCCACTGCGGTAGCCACGGGGCGTCCGTGGGCTGCCATAACTGTGTCAAATCTCCAGGAATCAATATTTAAAGAACCGCAGGCCACGTCAACCACAGCCAGAAGCTTTTCACTTAAACCCATCTCTTCCATTACTTCGGCAATCAAACGGACTGCCAGGCCGTGTCCGCATCCGGGACAGAAGCCACTCTGCGTAAATGTTACGGTTTCAGGAGCTACCAGTCTCATATCATACGCCCTCCTTTTTCAGCATTTCTTTTGCTTTCGCGATGATCCCGTCAGATTCCGGAATCTCGAAAATAGAACCAAAATGGTCAACCGGATATTTTCCGCCGGTAGCCAGGCGCACATCGTCTGTCATCTGGCCTAAGATATTCATCTCCACGGTGAGGAATGCTTTGGCGTTCTTTGCCTCCTCAAATGCCTTCACCGGGAACGGCCACAGTGTGATGGGGCGGATGAGTCCCAGCTTCAGGCCCTCTTCTCTTGCAAGTTCAACGGTCTCACGGCATACTCTGGAACTGATTCCATAAGCCACAAGCACCAGTTCTGCATCTTCCACCTGAATATTCTCATAGCGCTGTTCGTCGCGCTCCATGTCATCGTATTTCTCTCTCAGGTAATTCTCATAATCCGGATGGGTATAATAAACGTTCTGGATCTTGCGCTGTTCACAGCCTTTTTTACATCCCTTGATGCTCCAGTCATATTTATCAATATCGTGTTCCCTGAATTCCGGAATCTCCACAGCCTCAATCATCTGGCCGATGGCCGCGTCGGAGGCGATGAGAACCGGATGGCGGTATTTTTCAGCCAGATCAAAGGCTTCCACCATAAGGTCCGCGTTCTCCTGAACAGAAGCCGGTGCCAGTACCAGTGTGTGGTAATCCCCGTGGCCGCCGCCTCTTGTGAGCTGCCAGTAGTCCCCCTGACCCTGAGCAATGTCGCCAAGACCTGTGCCGATACGCATAACATCCACGATAACTGCCGGAAGGTCTGCTGCCACCAGGTAGGAGATCCCTTCCTGTTTCAGTGAAAATCCGGGGCCTGCGGATGTGGTCAGTGCCCTTGCACCTGCTGCGGATGCTCCCAGTACCATGTTGACGCCTGCCAGTTCAGACTCTGCCTGGATGAACACCCCACCCACATCTTCCATTCTCCAGGAGAGATATTCCAGAATCTCTGTCTGCGGAGTAATCGGATATCCGCTGTAGAAGCGGCATCCGGCTGCCAGAGCGGCCTCCGCCAGAGCCTCATTTCCTTTAAATAATACTTTTCCCATAATGAACCTCCCTCATCGTATTTCAAACACATAATCCGGGCATACGCGGTAACACATACCGCATACCACACATTTCTCTGCATCCACTTCAACCGTATTGTATCCCTTGGCGTTTACATGGCCGGATTCCTTTATGGCCTCCTGAGGACATGCGTTGATACAATACCCGCAGCCTTTGCAGCGGACGGGATTGGTGTAAACTTTTTCTTTTCCCATAATTTCATTTTCCTTTCTATAAATACTTCAGGAGATTGCTCCCTGTTTTGCTTTCTTACCGTGCCTGTAAATCAACATTGCCAGTGTGGCTCCCACCAGACCTGAAACTGCAAGAAAACCAAAGATAAAATTGTACCCTGAGCCGCCGAAGGCATCCAGCCACTTTCCAAAGAGCACAGAGTAGATGGAATCCGGCAGATAGCCGATGATGGATGCAATACCGATCACGGTTCCCGTCATAGCTCTGGGGATTCCCGCCTCACTGACCGTGGAAAATACAACGCCGTACATCATCATGGCGAACGCCCCCGGAATCAATGTGTAAAGGCTGGCTGCCATGGGACTGATACCGGAAGGCAGAATGAGAACTGCCCCGAAAAGAACTGCCAGTATGACAAATGCCGTGGAGAGCCATTTACAGGTGGATTTAAATACTTTATCTGCAATGATGCCGCCCACAGGAGCCAGCAGCAGAAGCAGGTAGTTGCGGACAATGGAGATAAATCCTGAACTCTCCGGAGATACACCTATCACCTCGGTCAGATACGGATTGAAATAGGATATACTGGTGTAAAAACCATATCCGCAGAAAATAGTAAAGGAGACGATCCAGACAACGGGGTTTTTCAGCAGTTTTCCCACATCACCCATGTTGAATTTTGGTTCCCCGTCATCAACTTTTTCATCCTTTTTGTCACTGCCCTGCATAAGGAAGAACAGCAGAATGGCTGCGATAATAGCAACGGAGCCGCCTGCCAGAACGGCTCGGAAGAATCCCTGTTCCATATTTCCGCCTGCTGTCTTGTAAATGTTCAGCGCCAGCGTATTGGTCAGGGCTGCTGTAATTCCGTTGCAGGCATAATAAAGACCGTACATGAATCCCTGTTCTTCCTCTGTTCCGATGATGCGGACTGCTTTCATGAGCGCGGACCAGAATACAAATGCCGTACTGAAGGAGAGCCCCATCCAGATGAACATGGCGATCTTAAAGTCCATGGTAAATGCGTACAGGAAAGCCAGAGCTGATGTGCTGAGCAAAGATATGATCAGTGCTTTTTTCGGTGACACTTTATCTGCAATGATGCCGCCCGGTATGTAGAGGATCATATTTCCCACGGTGTACATGGTGAGCAGCAGGCCGGACTGGGTGTTGCTCATATGCATGGCTGCAAGCTGTGCGTCATAAAAAATGTATTTCACGTAGGGCAGAAAATAGATGGAACCTCCTGCCAGGCCAAGGGTTATGACCGTAAGGTATTTTCTCACTTTAGAATTCATAAAAAACCTCCATATGCATAGAATGGGGATGCTTTTTTCGCATCCCCACCCTATCTAGCAGAATAACGGATTACATATCCGGAGTGTCGGATTTGTCCGGTGTGAACAGCCTTCTGGCTACGTCACGGGTGAATTCACCTGTCTTTTTGGACTCCTCAAATACCCGGCGTGTCTGTTTGCGGATCAAGTCTACGGTATCTTTTACGATTGCTGCTGCCGCATCCTCATCGTTCATGTCTTCAATCTTTACAATGCGGAAGATAATTGCTTCGTAGATACGGATGCCGCCCATATTTGTAATAAAGTCAACAGCTACGTCTACACCCTTTTTGCGGAGGATCTCGTCTGCTTCCGGTGTGGTGGGAATATTGGCTGCCTCCACTAACAGGGATGCTTTGATCTTGTCAGCATTGTCTTTATTGATAACATCTTCCAGGGCTGCGGGAATCAGGATATCACATTCTTTTTCCAGCCACTGGCTGTTTGGATAAATTTCATAGTTGTCCTGGAAAGCTTCTTTATTTAATTCGCCCTTCGGAAGTCTGGTTGCCACCAGTTTAGGAATGTCCAGGCCGTCCTTGCAGTAAACAAGTCCGTTTACGTCAGCGATTCCGACCACCTTGTAGCCCATGTCGTTCAGGGAGTTCACACAGCTTGCTCCTACACATCCGAAGCCCTGGATCACAACGGTAGCGCCTTCTTTTCCACCCTTCATCTTCCACGCTTCATCCGCTGCGGCCGCAACACCGTAGCCTGTGATCATGTCATACATTTTGAAGCCGTCATATGTCAGTTCTTTTTCCGCTCTGTCATGGTTTATAATACCCTGATGGATATCCGGATCTTCCTTCATGGCCTTTGTCTGCGGAATACCGATTCCCAGGTCATCTAAAATCCTTAAAACGTCGGAGTAGTCCACCCCTAAATCTCCGCCGATGGAAACACCTGCGTTGATAACCGGAGCGGTAGCTGTCAGGAAACGCCTCAGAACATCCAGGGCATCCGGAGCTTTGTAGTCATAGGCGATACCTGCTTTACATCCGCCTGTTGTGAGGGACTCACATGCTTTGTATTTGTATCCCATGGTTGTTGCAAGGCGGACCACTTCCTCCTTGGTAACGGTGGGGTGCATTCTTGTTCCGCCTCCGCAGTAATGATTTACGAAGTTGTATGCACACATCCATCCCTTTGCATCTGTCTCTGTGTCGTTCCATTCCACTACTAAATACGGTTTGTTTGCCATTGTAAAAATCCTCCCATTTTTAAATTGTTCTCTATTACAGAACCCTGTTCTTCATTGGTTTTATTTTTTTACTCGGCATTTTGCCGAGTAACCATTCTGAATTCTTTTTCTTTCTGTTCTGTATGTAAGAACTTCGTTCTTTTTTGATGTTATGAGCATATCACACCTTGTTTAATTTTTCAATATCTTATGGGAATCTTTTTCCTTTTTGTGCAAATTATCCAAATTTGACCTTTTATTTTCTATAGACGTTTTTGAATATCATTTGCATATCGTTTGAGGATCTGTACGAAAATATCCCGCTTCTCATCATCCATGCGAAGGGAAGGGGTGCTGATGCTCATGGCGCCCTCTACTTTGCCCAGGTGATTCAGCAGAGGAACTCCCACACATTTGACACCGAAGGTATTCTCCATGTTGTCCATAGCATAGCCGTCTCTCCTGGCATTCCTGACTTCCTCCCACAACTTCTCCTTGTCTGTAATGGTATAGTCTGTGAATGCCTTCTTCTCGCGGCTCAGAATCTCCTCCACTTCCTCATCCGTCATCTGGGAAAGGATGACCTTACCCACACTGGTGCAGTACATTTTTGAGCGCTCCCCTGTGACCGACCTGCCGGGCAGCATCTGGCCTTCCGGATAGACTGCCTCCAGATAGACCACCTCATCTTCATGGGGAATGGCAAGATATACCAGCTCTCCCGCCTCTTTTGCGATCTGATGCATATAGGGCAGCACTACCTTGGAAATGGTAAGGCTCTCCTTCAGCGCACGGCTGAGGGTAAACACTGCGGTCCCCAGACTGAATTTCCCGGTCTCCGGGTCCTGTTCCAGATAATCCATAGCCTTAAAAGTCATTAAAATATTATGCACGTTGCTCTTGTATAATCCCAGCTTCTCACTGATCTCCGTCACACCCAGAGGTTGTTTTTCCACGAAACATCCCAGAATTTCCAAAGCCTTCTGCAGGCTTTTTACCTTGATTTCTCTCTCTTCACTCATAGCGGTTCGCCCTCCTGATTTTTATGCAGGTGTCATTTGTTCCATATATAAGAACTCTGTTCAATATTCTACCTTACTAAAATATTACCATCTCTGCCCACACATTACAAGCACATGTTTACAAATGATACGCAAAAAGCCGCATCCCGGCGTAGGATGCAGCTTTTTCCCCATTCCGGGGTTCCTTGCAAAATCTTATTTCAGGAAAGAATCCAGAGCCTTGTTCAGGCGTTTCAGACTCTCCGTGTCTCCCTTTTCCAGAGCCTCCTCAATACACTCATCCATGTAATGTTTCAGCACTTCCTTCCCCGCACCGTTGACTGCGGAGCGCACAGCCGCAAGCTGGATCAGGACTTCACTGCAGTCGCGCCCCTCCTCCACCATACCGCGTATGGACTTCAGATGACCGGTAGCCCTGGCAAGACGGTTTACCATGCTTTTATCATACTTCGTACCTGTGTCTTTTTTCTCTTCTCTCATCGCACAGTTCCTTTCTCACTCCCTTTGCGCCCTGTCAGCAATAGATTTCCTCCCCGCCGGCAGAGTCCCAGGGATATCCCATCTGCCGGGCTGCCTCTGCTGCCACGTCAATGTCGATCTGGTCTGCCACCATCCAGAGTGTCATATCCAGCCCTGCAGCTGTGCTGCTGCAGGAGTAGTATTTTCCGTCTGCCACCACCCTGGCCCCCTCGATTCTCTCAATACCCGCTGTAAACATCCTGTTCCAGTTCTTGTCAAGGGGACAGTCCGCCAGCTTCCGCCTGTACAGAAGCCCTGTCTGTGCCAGGATTGCGGAGCCGCTGCCCACCATCATACAGGTATCTGCATTCTCTGCCGCCTGCTTCACCAGATTCAGAGTGCGCTCATCCTGCCACAGAAGGCGCCGCGCTCCTTTTCCTCCCGGAATCAGAAGAATGCCTTCCACCTCCTCCGGGATCAGAAAATCCGTCCATATCTTGGCCCCCTGCACGCTGTTTATCACATCCCCTGACACGGAGAGATAACGGATGTGGAAATATTTCTGCAGTTTCCCCAGTATCTCTGCCGGCCCGAAGATATCCATACACTCAAAATCATCAAACAGTACCATATTCACATCCATTTTTACACCCGCTTTCCTCCGCACATTTTATGTGATTCACCTGAGCCAGATTGATGGTCCTGGTACACACACAGTCTGCCAGGGCCATGTTGTGTGTGACTGCCAGCAGACCTATTTTTCTCTTTTCCACCTCACGCAGCATGAGATTCCAGATCTGCGCCTGCGTAATCACATCCAGCATGGTGCTCATCTCGTCAGCCAGCAGAAAATGTGTCCCCTCGAACAGGGAGCGCGCCACGCAGAAGCGCTGCAGTTCTCCCCCGGAAAGCTCCCTCGGATACCGCTCCAGCCATTCCTCCTCAATCCCCAGGGCCTCCAGCACTTCCTCCCGGTACATGCCTGACTCCTCCAGGACCTTCTTCATCTTCCAGCGGGGATTGATCGCCTTCTCCGGGTGCTGGTAGATAAGCTGCACCGGGCAGACGCCTTTCTTTTCCATGGGTTTTCCATCCAGCAGGATTTCCCCCTCACAGGGTTCCAGATATCCCGCCAAAAGTTTTACCAGTGTGCTTTTTCCGTAGCCGCTTGGCCCCACCAGGCCCACCCGTTCCCCTTCCTCCATGGAAAAGTTCACGTCTTTCAAAATCCACGGCCCGCCTGCGTAGCAAAACCCTAAATTTCTCGCTTCAAGTCGCATGTATACACCTCACATATCCTCCCCTGATCTCGCTCATGGGAATATCATTTTCACACTCTTTTGTCTTATAGGGACATCTTGGAGAAAAGAGACATCCCTTTGGCAGATACCTGGCATATGGCTGAAATCCCGGAATGGGTCTGAAGCCGTTCTGGGGAAGTGCCTGCCACAGTGCTTTGGAGTATGGATGGCGCAGCTTTCCCGCACCCTCCAGAAAATCTTCCGCCCTTGCCATCTCCACTGTGGTTCCGGCATAAAATACGGCGATCCGGTCAGCAATATGAAAGGCCAGGTCAATGTCATGGGTGATGAGCACCACTGCCTTTCCCTCGTCCGCAAGCTCGCGGAATACTTTAAGCGCTTCCAGAGCCATTTCCAGATCCAGGCCCGGTGTGGGTTCGTCTGCGATGATCAGGGAGGCGTCGCTTATGACAGCCGTTGACACCAGAACCCTGCGGGCCATGCCGCCTGAAAGCTGGAAGGGATAATATTTTTCTATTTTTTCATCCAGATGGAATCTCTTAAAAATCTCCTTTTTGGAAATTTCCGCCTCTTTTCCCCGGTCGCCTCCCGTCACCTGTTTTCCCACTTTCATAAGGGGGTCCAGATAGGCGATGGACTGGGGCACCAGGGCGATCCGGGTACCTCTGAAAGCCTCCTTTTTCTTCTGGTCAAGGATCTCGCCCTTGTATGTGATACTGCCTGTGAGCCTGGCATTCTCCGGCAGGATTCCCATGACAGCATGAGCCAGAAGGCTTTTCCCGGAGCCGCTGGAGCCTGCGATCGCCACGATCTCCCCCGGTTTTACATCCAGGCTCAGGTTGGATATTACTTTCAGATCATATTGTTCCAGCCCCTTGTCATACATGTGGAAGGATACGGACAGGTCTTCCACTTTCAGCAGGGGCGCATTTTCCATTCGTTCTTTTTTCATGTTCTACTCCTATTCATGTGCGCTGTACGGGTCTAAGATCTTCTTCATATTTTCACCCAGACGGTCAAAAAGCAGTACAATGACCACAAGCATAAGGCCCGGAAAAAATGCCAGCCACCACATGCCGGATGACAGATATTTCATGGATTCCGACAGAATGATACCAATGGCGGGCTGCTCCGGCGAGAGGCCGAATCCCAGGAAGGTAAGACCGGACTCATGCATAATGGCATGGGGAAAGAGAAGAATCAGACCAATGATAAACTGCGGCACCATATGGGGCAGAATGTGGTGTACGGTGATCCACCAGCTGGAATGTCCCAGCTTCTTTGAAACGCCTATATACTGCTGGGAACGAATCTGGAGCACCTCACTTCTTATGATTCGGGCAAGCCCTGTCCAGTGGGTGACCGCCACGCCGATCAGTACCCCTTTTAACCCTTTTCCGCAGGCAAAGGAGATGAGAATCAGAAGCACAGTGTGGGGGATTCCCATAACCAGGTCTATGACCCAGTTGATAAAATGGTCCAGCCAGGAACGCCCCGTCGCTGCCGCCACGCCCACGAACAGAGCGATCACGGCACTCACGCTTGAGGCGATCATACCCACGGAAATGCTGACCGAAAGCCCTTTTACCGTGCGCACCAGCATATCCCTTCCCAAAAGGTCTGTGCCGAAAGGATGCTCCAGGGAAGGTTTCAGCGCTTTTTTTGAAAAATCCGCCTGAATCAGGTCATCACTCAATAGGGCCCCCGACAGATATACGCCCAGGATCACGAAAAAGATCAGGGCCGCAAATATAATAGTCTTTGTTCTCCGGTTCACGAAAATCCTTCTTCCCTGTGCACCGGATACTGCTGCAGTCATATCACTCATTTCTGTATCCCTCCCTTATCTGCGAGTCCACGACCCCATATATGATATTTGCCAGCATATTTCCCACGAAGACAAAGAGCGCTGAGAACAGGGTGATCCCCAAGAGCAGCGGCACGTCAGAACCCATACCTGCCGCGGAAGCCGCAGCGCCCAGGCCGGGATAGGAAAACACATTCTCCGCCAGCACGGAGCCGCCGAAGAGCTCACTGAAAGAGCCGAACTGCATGGTCACGGCCGGCAGCATAATGTTGCGCAGTCCATGCCTTTTCAGAATACTCCACTTGGATTCGCCCCTGGCCTTTGCAAACATAACATACTCACTTTCCAGCACGTCCACCAGTTTCTCTCTGGTGTGGAGCGCCACATTGGCAAAAGACAAAAAACTCAGTGTAAGGGCGGGCAGGATCAGGTGGTGGATTCTCTGAAGTATGGTCACCTGGTCCGTGGGAACGCCTTTCGGCACACTCATGCCCATGGGAAACCAGCCCAGCTTCACGGAAAATACCATGAGGAATACGATTCCGATCCAGAAGGTGGGAATAGAGCACATGATGAGACAGGCCTTCTTTAAAACCTTATCCGGCCCTTTCCCGTGAAAGGCCCCCATCACACATCCCACCGTGAACCCGATGATTCCCGAGAACAGCCAGGCCGCCGCCATGAGCGCCAGGGAGGTGACGAATTTTTCTTTGATGATATCCAGCACAGGTCTTCTGTAGATCAGAGACACACCGAAATCCCCCTGCAGAACAGACCTGCCCCAGGCGAAAAAACGTTCTACCGGCGGATCACTCAGCCCCCAGTATTCCGCTATCTTAGCTCTCTGTTCCATACTCACATTCGGCACAGCCCCCACATACTGCTGCACCGGGTCCACCGGAGACATGCTGACCAGAAGAAAGCTTATGATGCTGACCGCTATGAGAAGTGTTACCATGCGGAGCAGATATTTCCCCGTCAATTTCAGATAATACTTGTTTTTCATTCTGTCTCTCCATTTCATTTTCTCTTGTAAAAAACATACCGGAGCGTGCAGATTGTCGGAATGAATTTTCAAACACGCTCCAGGACACGAACAGCCCCGAACGTAAAATCATTCCTGCCGATTTACGTCCGGAGCAGCTTCTCCTGCTTTTATTTATTTCCAGGTCCACTCTGCAAGGTTGGCAACCAGAGGCCACGCAGCACCGTGCGCATGGATTCTCTGTTTTCCGATGTCCAATCCGTCTTTCACATAGTAGAGATGGGACATGTTCACATAGAATGCCCAGGGCGCTTCCCCTCTCATGGAAGTACCGGTCTCACCATCCCACTGTGCTTTCTGCCACCACTGGTAAGACTCCTCTATGCTGAGGGAATTCATGGCCTTGTCAAGATATTCGTCTGTTTTTTCGCTGGTATAGAATTCCGGATTATAGAAGTCCGTCTTACCTGCATTGCTGCTGTGGTACAGCATATAGGAAGTCATGGGACTGTCTGAACCCCAGCCCATTATCATGGGTTCTGAGAACATCCTCTTTACGGTGTCGTCTGCGCTGACGCCCTCCACCGTAATGTCAAATCCCATGTTTTCCTTTGCCTGGTTTGCCACTGACATGGCAACTGCCTGCCGCATGGAATCCCCCGCAAAATACATCAGGTTAAAGGCCAGCTTTGTGCCGTCTTTCTCCCTGATCCCATCGCCGTCCTCGTCTTTCCAGCCCGCTTCATCCAGAAGCTGTTTTGCGTGGTCCACATCTGTCTCAATGACCGTTTCCTCATTCCACCAGGGCATGCCGTCACACTCTGTATAGGCCGGCTTCGCAAATCCGTTCAGAGCCTCTTCCATGATCCTCTCCCGGTCAATGCCGTAACACAGGGCTTTTCTCACATTCACATCTGAAGTGATGTTGTTTCCGATCTTGTAGCCGTCCTCGGTTGTCTTTCCCTCATCCGGCACGGTGGGAAGGGTGATTCCGCGGTTGTCTACAGACTCCACTTCCTCCACATGCATACCATCTATCTCATTGGTCGCAATCGTGGCGGATGTCAGGGCAATATCTACATCCCCTGCTTTTGCGGAGACAAATCTGGCGTCCTCCTCCTGTACCAGGAACACTGCCTTTTTGATGGCAGGCTGTTCTCCGTAGTAATTTTCATTGGCCTCCAGGATGAACTGCTGTCCTTTGTCCCACTGTGTCAGCTTGTACGGACCGGAGCCAATGGTCTCCTCTGCGGACAGGCCGAACTTGTCGCTGTAGGATTTCTCGGGGACAATTCCAATCTGGGCAACTGTATAGATGAAGGTCACGCAGGGCTTGTTCAGTTTGAACTCCACTGTGGTGTCATCCGCTGCTGTACAGCTCTCCAGCATGGTAAGATCCATGTAGGTTGCCTTTTCCTTTGTGGTGTTGAAGGTAAACGCCACATCCGATGCCTTTAACGGCTCTTTGTCTGAAAATACCACGTCGTTTCTGATCTTAAAGGTCCAGGTCAAAGCGTCTTCACTGACACTGTACTCTGTGGCCAGGTCATTTTCCAGCTTGTCATCCCCGTTTACTCTCACAAGTGAGGAATACAGGGGGGAACCGGTGTAGCCGAATCCGGTGCAGGGGTCCCAGCTGTCCGCGTCATTGGAAAATCCGATGGTCACCTCATCTTTTGCAAACGCATCTGCCTTCGCTGACGTCTCCTCACTTTTCTGTTCTGTCTCATCGCTCTTCTGTTCCGTCTCCTTGGCGGAATTCGTACCGGAATCCCCTCCGCTCCCGCATCCTGCCAGCAAGGTCATAGTCATGGCCAGACAGCAGAGGACTGCCGCAATCTTTCTCTTCATGTGTTCTGCTCCTTTTTCTGTTTCGCACTGCAGCTATTCAGTAGTCTGCACATTTACTTTTTCTCATCCCGGAAGATATCCCGCTTCCGGTCTGTCTTGAATGGAGTATAACAGAGGGAAAAATGGCCCGCAAGCCGCCCCCGGGGTTTTGAGAGCAAGGTTTTTTCAACCAAAAAAAGCCCGCAGACGGCAGGTTTTCTGCCGGCTGCAGACTCTCATTCTGAATCTGCGAACCCCATCCCCGGGTTCAGTCTTCGCCCTGGGCCAGTTCTTTATAATAGCAGCCAACGTGACGCTGGCAGTGTCTGCATCCTCCCACACAGGTAAACAGGCTGTCCTCGCAGGCTGACACCCCTGCCCCTTTCAGGCCGAGGCACAGCTCCCATGCCTGCTGGATAGATGCCTCCTCCCCGCGCAGGACAAATGTCCTGGTTCCGTCGCCGGTCCCGAAGCCGCTTCCCGCTATCACCACAGCTTCCACGCCGAAGAGAATCTCAAATGCTTTCAGCTCCGTGATGACAGGGCCGAACAGATTGTATAATCCGATGGCAGCCCCCATGGACAGATCAATACCTGCTCTGCCGCTGTGAGCCTGGGCTGCCCCCAGATCCGGGATCAGTTTGTTGATGCCCGCCAGGATCAGCATGGGAACGCCCTGCATATATGCACTGTGAAGGGCATATCCCCTGCTGCCTCCCCCCAGTGCCGCAAAAGCCAGCGCTGCCCTTCCCATAGGGTCAATGGCATTGGCCCCCACAACTACCAGGTCTTTATCATTCAGGGACTCTGCCACCTTCTGGATACTGCTGTCCACATTCTGTCCTTTTCCATGGTCCAGCAGCAGATTATGCGGCGCTTTGGCCTTCTTCAGGGCTGTCCTGGTACCGCTGGCATCAATTCTGCCGGAAATGCGCAGAGGCCCAAAACCCAGCTCCTCTGAGAGAGCCGACACGGTAGTTCCGCCGCACAGAAGAATCTTATGATTTTTCAGACGATTTTGTATCTCAGGCATTCTGCCTGCCGCTTTTGCGATCAGACGCTTTCCCTCATTTGCTGTCAGTGTGACCTGTACTTTTTTCGCCATATTTATCCTCCCGACAACATCTACATATTTCTGGTTCTGGGGTCCAGGTAATCACGGAGCGCGTCCCCGATCAAATTCACCGCGACTACGGTTATGGTAATCGCTATACCGGGGATCAATGCCAGATAAGATGCGGTCCACACATAATTTCTGGCAGCGCTTAACATGGCTCCCCACTCAGGTGTGGGCGGCTGTGCTCCCAGTCCCAGAAAGCTCAGGGTAGCTGCCAGCAGAATAGAAGAACCGATCCTCAGCGTGGCCTGAATGATAATGGGACCAATGGAATTCGGCAGCAGATGCCGGAAAATAATACGCAGATCCCCTGCCCCCGCAGAGCGAACGGCTTCCACAAAACAGCTCTCCCGAAGTGACATGAACTGTGCCCTCACAAGGCGTGCGAACACCGGTATGGAGCTGATACCCACTGCCACCATTGGAGTATAGATTCCCGGTTCCATCACCATTACAATGGCCATTGCCAGCAGAACACTGGGAAACGCCAGCAGAATATCACAGACAGTCATTAGAATCTGATCCAACAGCCCGCCGTAAAATCCGGCAAAAGCCCCCAGAAGAAGCCCCCCTGTAAGTCCCAGGATCACGGAAATAAAACCTGCCAGAAGGGAATAGTGCGCCCCTGTGACAATCCTGCTGAACACATCACGGCCAAAATCATCCGTACCAAACCAGTGCTCCGCGGAAGGCGGCATAAGCTTCACCGCGGTATTCTGTTCATAAGGCGATTCCACCAGAAAAGGTCCTGCTATACTCACAACCACCAGGAGCAGAAGAATACACAGCCCCACAACCGCGCTGGGGTTTCTCATGATCTTACGAAATGTACTCACATCCTTCCCTCCCTTCTATGAATACCTGATCCGGGGATCCAGCAGTGCATATACCAAATCCGTGATCAGATTAATAATAGTAAACGTAGCCGCAAGAATCAAAATACCACCCTGCACGATCTGCAGGTCTCTGGTATTCAGCGCATCCACGATCATTCTGCCGATGCCCGGCCAGGAAAATACAGTCTCTGTCACCACCTGACCTCCCAGCAGCACTCCGAACTGAAGGCCGATGATGGTGACCACCGGAACCGCCGCGTTCCTCAGCGCGTGCACCCATATGATTTTCCCGCTTTTTACACCTTTTCCTTTGGCTGTCCTTATGTAGTCCTGTCCCAGAACCTCCAGCATGCTTGTCCTGGTAAGCCTGGCTATATTGGCAGCCACTCCCAGACCGAGAGTCAGGGAAGGCAGAACAAAGCTGGAGATTCCTTCCCTTCCATAGAAAGGAAACCAGTTATGATTGACTGAAAACTCTATGATCAGCAACAGTGCCAGCCAGAAAGAGGGCATGGACACTCCTAAAAAGGCAGCTATCATGGCAATGGTATCTCCTGCCTTTCCCCTGTGAATGGCCGCGAAGATACCAATGGGAACCCCCAAAAGCACTGCCACGATCATGCTGCATACCGCAAGCTGCAGGGTTGCCGGCCATGCGGACTTTAAAATATCCATAACCGGCTTATTGGTCCTGTATGAGTATCCCAGATCACCGTGGAGCAGGTTTCCCATATAACTGATATATTGCTTTCCCAGCGGCTGGTCCAGCTCCATGGCACGGCGCAGATTATCCACATCCTCCACGGTTGCCTGCGGTCCTGCCAGCGCCTCCGCCGTATCTCCCGGAATCGCATGGAGGAGCAGAAAGGCGCACGTGGCAGCCCCCACCAATACAATGCATGTAAAAATGATTTTCTTTATTATATATTTCAGCAAACAACCGCCTCCTTGGCCTTATGGCCTGCCAAAACAGCAGGCCGGTGGTCTCATCTATTACTCTGTATAATTACTGCTTTGTAACCTTTTCAAGCATGATATGTTCTGTCGGCAGCATCTCAATGCCGGAGACATTGCTGCGGTAGGACAGTGCCTGTTTCGGATAATACAGGAAGGTCCATGCTGCATCTTCCATGATGGTCTTCTCTGCCTCTGCATACATATCCTTGCGGGCTTTTTCGTCTACCTCCGTCTTAGCGGAATCCAGAAGCGCATCCACATCCGGATTATTATAGAACGCCCTGTTGGAGTTCGGCGGGAACTGGGAGGAGTGGAATACCGGATATAACCCCTGGTCAGCATCTCCTGTAGATGGACTCCATCCCAGAAGAACCATGTCAAATCCTCCGTTCTTTACCTCTGACATCAATGCCTGGAATTCCCACTGACGGATATTCACGTGAATTCCGGCTTTCTCCCACTGTGCCTGCAGGTTCTCACTCACCTGTGTATCCATCAGATAGCGGCCCACCGGTGTCCACAGCTCAAGCTCTATACCATCCGGATATCCTGCTTCTGCCAGAAGCTCTTTTGCTTTTTCCACGTCACACTCGTATTTCATACTGGAATTGTATCCCCAGGTATATGGAGAGATGGGGGAGTCTGAAACCGTGGCCATGCCTCCCAGGATATCATTTACGATCACATCCTTGTCCACCGCGTAATTCATTGCCTGGCGTACTTTTTCATCCTGGAGTACGCCTTTGCTGTTATTCAGGGCAACGTACATAGTCATGACTGTGTCGCCCTTCTGGATCGTTACATTCGGGTCGCTTTCCAGTCTGTCGGTCTCTGTCACGGGAAGCCTCAGCGCCACATCTGCCTGTCCTGACTGGAGCAGCAGCGCTCTTGTGGCATCCTCGGGAACTACTCTGAAATATACCTTTTCCACAGCGGGAGCCCCTTTAAAATACTCCGGATTTCTCTCCAGAACAAGTTCTTCTCCTGTCTTCCATTCCACGAATTTAAAAGCACCGGTTCCAACCGGATGTGTGGAAATCTCCTCCCCGTAATCCTCCAGGGATTTCGGACTGATGATCGCTGCGACCGGGTGGCATAACTGCTGCAGCAAAGCGCCGCAGGGCACGTCTGTTGAAATACTGACTGTATGCTCATCCACAGCTTCAATCTTGGTGATCGCTGCCAGCACAGACCTTCTCGGGGAACCCAGGTTCTCATCCAGCACTCTCTCAAAGGAAGTCTTAACAGCCTCTGCATTGAAATCCGTACCATCGTGGAATTTGACCCCTTCCTCCAGCTTAAAGGTCCAGGTCAGCTGGTCCTCCGATATGGACCATTCCTTCGCCAGATCCGGCTCTATCTCCATATCTTCATTGAAGCGTACCAGGTTATTGAAGATATTCTTATTGAATATTTCTGTTGCAGAGTCTGTGCAGAAGTGAGGATCAAAGGTAGACGCGTCACTTCCTGTCAGTACAATAAGCTCATCCGCCACTTGCGCGGTCTGGCTGTCATCAGACTGTTCTGTTTTTTCCTCCTGCTTCTGTTCCTGATCCGTCTCTTTCTTATTTCCGGAATCGCCTCCGCAGGCTGATAATGCAAATACTAAAATACCGGTTAAAATCATGGAGCACATTCTTCTCTTCATCTGCTAAACCCTCCCCGGCCTTTACGGCCTTTCATCTGAGATAACTGCCTGCACACACTTGTGCATCATTTCTTCTGCATGGTTCCATACACTTCTTTTTCTCTCTGCAGCCCTCTTTACAGAACCGCTCTGTTCCTTTTGCAGCCTGAGCATTCTGTATACCTGAGATGGAGCTGCCGCGCCCTGACAGTCCCTTCTCTCCACAGCGATCCTGAAATTCTTTGCCTTGTCCACCTGTTCTTCTGATAACGGTAGGCCCTTTTTGCATATTTCACGGCACCAGCCATCCAGCAGCTCCCAGGTCAGGTCATCCTGACCCTTTCCCGCGCGGAAAAGCTCGCTGACTGCTCCTCCCACCACTCTGTGTGCCTGTCTGAAGGACAGTTTTCCTTCCAGCACCAGGCTGTCCGCCAGCTCTGTAGCATTGGAGAATCCCTTATACAGGATTTCTTCCATAACTTCTTTATTGAATTTCAGGGATTTTACATATTCTGCGCTGATCCGGCACATACCTTTTGCAGTTTCCACACATTCCAGTACATCAGACCATGCTGCCGTCATGTCACGGCTGGCCTGAAATTCCACGGAGCATGCAGAGCATATTCCTGCGTATCTTCCTGACAGCAGCCTTGCCTGGGAACGCACTGTTGCACAAATGACAGGATTGCGCTTCTGCGGCATAATACTGCTTGAATCGATCAGGTCATCTGACAGGTCCGCAAACCCCGCTTCATTTGAACACCAGTTGATAATATCCTCCGCCAGTCTTGCCAGAGTGACCAGAACAGATATTCCGATGCCGGCAGCCTCCATCATATAATCAGCGCTGGCCACTGCATCCCCGGTGTGTTCCCAAACCCCCTCAAATCCCAGCAGCTCTTCTGTCCGTTCCCTGTCTATGTTGTATTCTGTTCCGGACATGGCAGCCGCTCCCAGAGGGTTTTTGTTAAACCGTTCAATGCACTGCAGGATTCTCTCTGCGTCCCGCAGAAGAGGAGCCGCGATGCCTGAGAGATAGAAACCCATGTTGACAGGCTGTGCCTGCTGCCCATATGTATAGCCCGGGAAAATATAGTCCACGGTTTCCTCCGCACGCCTGTGCAGCACCTCCACATGTTCCAGGAGAGCATCCGCCAAATACAGCAGTTTTTCCCGCAGCTCAATCCGCCACATGGCAGCCTCCACGTCATTACGGCTTCTGGCAACCGGCAGATAACTGCATATATCTTCCCCGGCCTCCACCGTGATCAGATGTTCCAGATTGATATATAAATCCTCCAGGGACGGGTCAAGCGTCGGAATCCGTTCCCCCCATCCCTCCATGACTGAAAGCAGTCTGCGCGCTGCCTCTTCCGGGATAATGCCCTGTTCTTTCAGCATGATGACATGGGCTTTCATGACACGGACCAGGTAGGGAAAGGATGTATCGGATTCCTTCATTTTCGGCCCGTAGTAATATTCCAGAACTACTGGATTGATATTCCCCTGTATCTGTTCAAAAAATCCTCCCTTTTTCTCCTTGTTCTCCATTTCTCCTCCTACTTTTTCCTTTTTAAGATTTCTGTGATTTCCATAACACTATCCGAAGCATTGCTTTTTAAAGCTATGCAGGCGATTTCCCGTGCTGTCTCTTCTCCCATAATGCCGCCTGCCAGATCCATGAACTTTCCCGTGATATCTTCTTTTGACAAAGGATTAAACATGGAGCCCTTCGGTGCTGTTACTGTCTCTGTATCTGTGCTGCCATCCTTCCATTGAACCGTAACTTTGGCGGCGCTGCGTTTTTCCTCTCTTCTCAGACGATTCATATCCTCGCTTTCCGCTACCCTGACTTTTTTCGCAACAGCAAGGATCTTTTCATCCCTCAGGCGCTCTTCCGAGTAGTCTGCTGCCTTCCCCTCAAAGCCCATCAGGCCAAGTGCCACACCGTAGGGGATACTGATCTGGGCGGATACAACCGAATCCCGGCGGTAGGTGCCGCCTGCCATCTCAATGGCGGACTGGTTCACCTCTGCCCGCACGTCCCGGATTTTCTCCGCGTCTGTGAATCCGTGCCGTTTAAAAATCTCATGGGCCGCCGTATATGGGGAATGTACGGATTTGCAGGATGCAAACCACTTGTACTCCACCTCCTCTATAGCCGCCCTCTCTTTTACGGCATCCAGCACATCCAGACAATACTGCCTGCTCATCATGCGGTAGATGCCACCGTCTGCAGCTTCCAGTACCTGATGGGGCCCTGTGATCCCATTTTTTGCAAGACAGGCGCTCACGATACCGTCACGTGCAGCCAGACCGGGATGTATGCGTTTTGTCATGGCCCCGTCCGCGGCAAAAGCCCAGCTTCCCCCTGTCCTGCTTCCCGCGATCCCCAGAGCGTTTACCATCTGCTGCTCATCCAGACCCAGCAGAACTCCGGCGGCTGCCGCTGCTCCGAATGCACCGCATGTGGCGGTTCCGTGCCATCCTCTTTCCCTGTGATCTAAAAAATCCATGCCTTCCGCGATCCTGACAGACACCTCCACACCTGCAGTGACGGCCCACAGCAATTGTCCCCATGAGGAGCCACAGCGCTGTGCAACTGCCAAAGCGGAGGGCACGCATACAGCACCTGTGTGCAGGATGGCGTAATGGACATCATCCATTTCCCTGATATGGCAGAGCGCGCCGTTTACCATGGCCGCCATATCCTCTGTGAGCAGGACACCTGTTCCCCATACGGGAATGTCCCCGCCGTTTCCAAGTTCTGCCGCAGTCTTGATAATACCGGCCCCCTCCTGTGTCCGGCTGCCGTAAATCCCACACCCAATCTCATCTAAAATGCACATTCTGGCTGCCTGTTCTGCTTTGGCAGACCGCAGTGCCTCCTGATGTGTAAAAAGGTAGTTTACCAATCTTTCGATTCCCGTTCTCTCTTTCATCTATTCCAGCGGAAAGTGACATGCCACGATCCTGTCTCCTATCTGCCGATACGGCGGTTCTTTTTCCCTGCAGATCTGTTTACAATATCTGCATCTGGTATGGAAGTAACATCCTGCCGGAGGGTTGGATGCTGAAGGGATGTCCCCCTCAAGTATGATTCTCTGCTTTACAAAATCCGGATCCGGTATGGGGTTCGCTGACAGAAGAGCCTGTGTATAGGGATGCGCCGGTTTTTCAAATAACTGCTCCGCATTCACCACCTCTGCCATCTTTCCCAGATACATAACGCCTACCCGGTCCGATATATGTTTTACAACGCTTAATCCGTGGGCAATAAAGATATATGTCAGCCCCAGTTCTTTCTGCAGATCATCCAGAAGGTTGAGAATCTGAGACTGCACAGACACGTCCAGCGCTGATACCGGTTCATCACATATGACCAGTTTCGGATTTAAGATCAAGGCTCTGGCAATACCGATCCTCTGCCTCTGGCCTCCGGAAAATTCGTGTGGATAACGATTGTAGTAATCCGGCTGTAATCCTACACGTTCCAGCATTTTCTTCACTTTTTCCCTGCGCTCATTCCCGGAACCTATGCGGTGTATGACCAGGGGTTCCTCAATGATCTTTCCTATGGTCATTCTGGGGTCCAGGGATGCAAAGGGGTCCTGAAAGATCATCTGAATCTCTCTTCTGGCCTTTTTCATCTCCGTTTTGGACATCTGGAATAAGTCTTTTCCCTCAAACAATACCTGCCCCCGGGTGGGTTTTGTCAGGCAGTTGATCACTCTTCCCGCTGTGGTCTTACCGCAGCCGCTCTCTCCCACCAGTCCAAAGGTTTCCCCCTGGTAAACAGTAAAGGAGATGCCGTTCAGGGCATGTACTGTTTTCTTTCCCCTGCTTCCCTTACTGACAAAATCTTTCCCGAGATCTTTCACTTCCAGCAGCGGTATTTTCTTATCACTGTCTCCCATTGCGTTCTCCCTCCTTCTCTGTATGCAGCGGAAAATGACATGTTACCCTTGTTGTCCCGATCATCTGCTGGGGAGGCTCTTCACGGGTACATAATTCCTTTGCATAAGGACATCTGGGATGGAAGCGGCAGCCCTTGGCAAACTGGTCCGGTGAAGGAACCATACCTTTGATCACCTCCAGCTTCTGCCTGCTGTCCATTCTGGGAATACACTTTAACAGGCCAAGCGTATAGGGATGCCGTGGGTTTTTAAAGATTTCCCTCACCTCTGCCTCCTCCACCACTCTTCCCCCATACATGACGATGACGCGCTGTGCCATCTCAGCCACGACGCCCAGATCATGGGTGATAAAAAGGATCGTCATATCCAGCTCCTGCTTCAGCTTTTTCATCAGGTCCAGTATCTGGGCCTGTATTGTCACATCCAGCGCTGTAGTCGGCTCATCCGCAATGAGCAGCTTCGGCTCACAGCTCAGCCCCATGGCGATCATGACCCTCTGCCGCATACCGCCTGACAGTTGATGGGGATACTCTCTCATACGCGATTCCGGGTCTGAGATACCCACCAGGCTCAGCATATGGACCGCCTTTTTTTGGGCCTCCTTCTTGGTCAGCTTCTGATGGATCCTCAGTGTTTCCATCAACTGATCCCCAATGGAGAAGACAGGGTTCAAAGAAGTCATGGGTTCCTGATAGATCATGGAGATGATATTGCCTCTTATACCGCACATTTCGCTCTCTGTCTTTTTTAGAATATCTTCCCCTTCAAACAGGATCTGGCCGCTTACATACTTTCCAGGGGGTGTGGGCACAAGCTGCATGACGGACAGAGAGGTCACGCTTTTGCCGCTTCCTGATTCCCCCACAATGCAGAGTGTCTCACCTTTGTTGATATGAAAACTCACCCCGTCTACTGCCGGTATCGTCTTATCCGGGGTAAAAAAATAGGTCCTCAGATCATTCACTTCCAATAGTTTTTCCAACTTCACACCTCCTGGTCATGTCAAAAAATCAGTAAATACTTCCTTCGTTATCTTAAATTTCTATTAACTATCATCAATTATACCGAATCGCCTTGTTTAAATGTTCTTATAACTTGCTTTGTTAGAACATTAAATTTGCTGTTTTTCTGCCTCTGTCGGTACTATTCCAAAAACCTTGTTTTTCTGCGCCAAAATTCATACAGTCCCTTTCTTTCGATTTTCTGTAATTCCTGAATCTTGCTTTTTTTTCGGTAAAATATGTGTTATTTTGCGATTTTATATTGGTATTATTTGCCATCTTTCCCTGATTCGACATCTATTGACAAAAGAAACGGCCTGGGATATACTTTTCAAAAAGTAATGATGACAGCACTCGTACACGGCCAGTGCAGCAGATATACAGACCTGACGGAACAGCTGCAGACAATGTACACAACAGGAAAAAAGGGGGGAAAAACAGATATGGAAATACGCTTTTTTACAAAAGAGATCTGGCAGGAAAGCCCGTTTCATTTTCATGACCAGATGGAAATACTGCTCATAATGTCAGAAGGCGAAAGCTTCTATATCCGTGACAAAATATACCCCATTTCCCGAGGCAGCATCTTCATTTTAAACAGCAGTGACCTGCACAGAAGTGTGCCGAAACCACGCTCGATCTATCAGTATTATTCTATTCGTTTTTATCAGGAAGAGGTGGAAGGAATCTCCACAGAAGATTTTGAGCTGCTGAAATGTTTCAGGAACCATAACCAGTTCAACCATATGAACAAGCTGAATATTGACCAGATAGACCATCTTCTGAAGCTGATCAACAAGATTGAATACTATCTTGCATCAGACTGCTCTGCCTTCGGCAAAGACATCTTTGCCAGGACACTGCTGGCAGAAGTGCTGGTCTATATTAACTTTCTCTACGATACTCCGCTGCTTACACAGGTTCCAAGTGAAGAACAGATCTCTGCTTATTATCCTGTGATTGACTATATAAATGAACATATAACCGAAAAAATAAGCCTGGATCTGCTTGCGCAGAATTTCTATGTGAGTAAATATTATCTGAGCCACCGCTTTAAGGATCTGACAGGGATGACCATTACGGATTATATCATCAGGAGACGTCTCACCCTGGCGAAATCATATCTCAGGCAGGGTCTCTCTGTTATGCTGGCCGGTGAGCGTGCCGGTTTTAACAGCAACAATCATTTTATACATACTTTCACAAAAACCGTCGGCATGTCACCAAAACAATATGCCAGACAGTATTTGACTTTGGACAGCTATGTATCTCCAACTCCCCCGAAAAGAGATATTTTTACACGATAAAGGTGCCACTAATCTTATGCACGGTCGGCGCAGTAAATGCGCAGACCTGACGGCACTGTTACAATAAAATACCTGTTGACAAAATTACAAATATAGATTATGATTCAGCTATATGGTAAACATGTTCACCGCATAATCGGTTTGACCATTCTGCCATTTACAAATATAGATTACAGCAGGTAAAAAAATGAACTCGGAAAATAATACCAAACAAATGCTGATTGAAGCAGCTTATAATATGATTCTGGAAAAAGGCGCTGAAAATATCCGCGTACGTGATCTGGCAAAAAGAGTCGGATGTTCGGCAGCCGCCTTGTACAAGCACTTTGAAAGCCTGGACTATTTACTGGCCCTGGCATCTGTAAGGTTTCTGAAGCCTTACATAGAGGAATTAGAGGAAAATCTGAAAAACGAGGATGATATTATCGAAGCACAGATAAACGCCTGGAGACTTTTTGACAAGTATGCGTTTATGCATCCCTATATATTTTTGAATTTGTTCTGGGGCAACATACGCAATGATCTGGAATCCATACTGCAGGAATACCTTAAAATGTATCCTGTTTTTGTGGAGGGTTCAAACACTGCCATGTTTTACTGCTCCATTTTCAGCGGATGTATTGAGGATAGAGATTACATCTGGTTTCGCCGTGCTGCTGCAGAAGGACGGCTCAGCTATGATGATGCGGAATATGTAAGTCAGATCAACTGCCTGATTGCCAGGGGACTCTTAAGTGAGTATATCAACAGTCCAAAAGACCCTGATGCCTATCAGAAGGCAGTTGCCCATTGTGATGCTCTGATTGAAAAAAACATCCGCATGTATCTCATCTGAATGGTCTGTGTCTGTACCTGACAGGACATAAGGCGGATTTCATCTATATCTATCCGCCCCGAACAGGATAAGAAAATTCTTGTCCTGTTCCATAAATATTTTTTTTACCCTACTGGTTAACATGTTCACCACAAAAAAGGAGGTTATTTTCCAAATGAATGACAATGTAAAAAAGATTCACGAAGCCAGCATGCAGATCCTGAATAAAACAGGAATGAAATTCTACCATCCGGACGCCCTGGAGATACTGAAAAACCACGGCATAAAGGTAGATGGAAATGTGGCGTATTTCACAGAGGATCAAATTATGGAGTGGGTCAGAAAAGCACCTTCCACTGCCCCCCTTTACGCTTCTGATTCCAGATTTGATATGCAGATCGGCGGAAACAGGCGCTATAACGGACCGTGCGGCGGCGCCACTTTTATTATGGACAAGGATGGACAGACCAGGCCTGCCCTGTTTTCGGATTTCATCAAATTGATCAAGCTGTTTGAGGGAAATCCCTCCTACTGCCTGAACGGGGGACTTGCCTGCCAGCCCAATGACATCCCCACGGAATCCTACATAACGCTCTTGGCCCTGGCCAGTATGCTGCACACACAAAAATGTATCTTTGCTGCTGCAGGGGATTACGAATCCATGGAAACACTGATCCAAATGGCCTGTATCCGCTTTGGCGTCACGGTTGAGGAGCTGAAGGAAAAACCCCGCCTGTGTACCATCGCCAATACAAATACTCCTCTGTATCTCGACAAAATCATGACGGAAACCGTCCTTACTATGGCAAAATACCGCCAGCCTGTGATCATCGCATCTGCCGCTATGGCCGGTACCACCGCCCCTGTCACACTGGCGGGCATGATCGCGGTTGTCAACGCAGAGGTACTTGCAACCATTGCGCTGGCACAGATGTGTGAACCCGGTGCCCCTGTCATCTACGGCTCCCAGTCCACGAATGCCGACATGGCAACCGGAGCCATCGCCATCGGCTCACCGGAAGGGGCCCTCAGTTATAAATATTGCGCGGAAATGGCAAAATTTTATGGTATCCCAAGCCGGGCAGGAGGCTCGCTAAGCGATGCAAAATCATTTAATGTACAGGCCGGATATGAATCCATGATGACCTGCATGGCCTGTAAGGAGAGCGGAATCAACATCATGACTCAAAGTGCCGGGATCATAGACAGCTATCTGGCTGTATCTTATGAAAAACTGATAACCGATTTTGAAATTCTGGATTTTACCGAGCGGTATCTGAAAGATATTGATATAAATGCTGACACGGTTCCCCTTGACCTTATCCATGAAGTAGGGCACGCCGGACAATACCTTATAGAAGAGCACACCCTGGATTACTGCCGCAGTGAATTGCTGGCGCCTCATGTAAGTGTGAGGGGTGCCATTGCAGACCCTGTGGGACAATTTGGAAAAAACATCGAAAAACGCATGGAACAGCTTCTGAAAGTGTACCAAAAACCGGATATATCCACAGAAATATGCAGAGATTTAAAGGCATTGCTTCTAAAAGAAGGCATTGACGAAGCCTATATTGATATGGCAGTCGACTCGTAAGTATATACAAAACAGGGAGGGAATTAGGATGAATCTGACGAAATCAAAACGTAACCTTTTAGTGACTCTTTTAAGCTTTATGGTTGGAATGATTTATTTCATTCCGTTTATCCGTATCTCATTTTATGATCAGACCATTGCCGCACTCAACCTTACGAATACGCAGCTTGGATTTTTGGGGTCCATTTACGGAACTCTGGCAATCTTCTGTTATGCTGTGGGCGGTATTCTGGCGCAGAAATTCAGTCCCAGAATCTTGATCGGAATATCTCTTGCCGGTACCGGCGCCACAACGCTGTGGCAGGCAACTTTTCCGTCTTATACCAGTCTTATCATCATATTTGCACTTTATGCCGTATTCACTACGGCTACACTCTGGTCTCCTTATATTACTCTTATGAGGAGTTTTGGTTCTGATGCAGAACAGGGCAGACTGTTCGGAATCAGTGAATCCCTGAGAAGCCTTGTCTCCGCGGCTGTCGGCTTTCTGTTTATCTGGATCTTCAGTCTGTTCTCTGATGAGATGGGCGGTTACCGGATGATATTGATCATAGCCGCTGTCATTTACTTCGTTTTTGCTGTCCTTGCACTGATCGTATTTCCCTCTTCTGTCCAGACGGAAAAGAAAGAAACGGCAAAAAAGGGCAGTATACTGGCAGCCTTAAAGCTTCCCGGCGTCTGGCTGGTAGGTCTGTTCATTTTCTTCTGTTACGCGCTTAACTGCGGCGGAGCCTATTATTTTGGCACCTATACCACACAGGTTCTTCACACAAGTACAGCGGTATCCAGCGGGCTGCAGATTCTGAGGACGTATATACTGGCGATCGGGCTTGGGGTGATCGGCGGTATTATAGCCGACAGGTTTAAATATCGTTCCCGTTTCCTGATCTGTGTGCTTGCCGCAGCCACAGCAGCCAGTGCGTTCATGCCTTTCCTGGGTAATTTTTTATGGATAGCCATTGTTGTATCGGTCCTCATTTCCGGAATCAACTATATGATCAAGTCCATCTACTATTCTATCATGGACGAGGCGGTCATTCCCAGGGAACTGACAGGTGCCGCCAGCGGTATCATTGCGTTTATCGCGTATATACCGGATGCTTTTATCACATCCATGGTGGGGGTCTGGCTGGATAAGGATATCACCGGAGGTTTTAACAAACTCTTTGCCTTTATGGCTGCATGTGGTTTGGCTGCCATAATCATAGCTGTCATCATAAATAAACGCTATATAAAAGCCAATCCCGAAACCGGGCAGGGAAAGTGACAGGGCCTGTGTGAAATGGAGGGGTATGGCATGAAAAAAATAAAACCAGAAGTATTTTTACCGCCGTTTTTTCTGTTTTTTGTGTGTATTATCATAAATATTGCAGACAGTGATCTGTTCACTGAAATCGTCAACACAGTAAATGGCTTCGTTGTCCATGAATTCGGCTGGCTGCTCATCTTACTTCCGGTCCTCATATTTTTTGTATGTATTGCCATCTATTTTTCCGGATTCGGCAAAGTAAGGATCGGAGGACCTGATGCACAGCCAAAAATGAGTCTCCTTTCATGGTTCAGCATCAATATCTGTACCACCATTGCCTGCGGTATTATATTCTGGTCCGCTGCAGAGCCGGTAAAGCACCTGCTGCATCCTCCAGACAGTCTCCATATAGAGGCCATGTCACCGGATGCCGCCAAATTTGCCATGTCGGCAATTTATACTCACTGGACTGTACTTCCCTATGCAATCTATACACTTCCTGCAGTGATGTTCGCCTTTGGGTATTATAATAAAAAGAAATCCTTTTCGCTGGCCGCCATGGTCACGGTTCTGCTTGGCGGACGGGAACATAAGTATCTGAATGCAGTGATTGACAGTATCTGCCTGTTCACGCTGGTCGCCGGACTTACAGGCTCTCTGGGGGTAGGAGTTCTCAACCTCAGCGGAGGTCTCCATAAACTCTTTGGCATGGAATCCACTCCATTTTTGTGGTCCGCAATCATGCTTGTAGTCATTATCACCTTTCTGGTCTCTGCGCTCTCCGGTATCATGCGCGGTGTACGACGGCTGTCAAATATCAATGTCTACATTTACTTCTTTATTATTGGCTTTGTACTGATATTTGGCGGAACACAGTTTATCTGTAATTTTGGTGTGGAATGCCTGGGGGATTACCTAAATAACTTTTTTTCCAAATCCCTTTATACGGGCACCTTTGCGACTGATTCCTGGACAGCCCAGTGGCCTATCTTCTACTTTGCAAGCTGGATGTCCTGGGCACCTATCACGGCAGTCTTTCTTGGTAAAATCGCATATGGGCGGAGGATTAAGGATTTAGTAGCCATGAATCTGTTCTCCACGTCTGTATTCAGTATCCTGTGGTTTTCCATTATGTCCGGTTCCACCATCCATTTTACCCTGAACCGGTCAAATGGCGGAATGGTTGAAGCGTTTGAATCCGGAATTGAAAACACGATCTATCAGCTTTTTGAAAACATGCCCTTTACCGGCCTGCTGGTTTTTATTTTCCTCATCGCTGTATTTCTTTCCTTTGTAACTGCAGCCGACTCCACTGTCATTGCGATTTCCGACCTGTCCACCCATGGCCTGGATCATGAAGGTGCTGAATCTCCCAGCTGGATCAAAATACTCTGGGCGGGGGAAATCGCACTGATTACACTTATTATGATGAATGTGGGCAGCGGTGTCGACGGACTGAAAATGATATCCAATATCGGGGGGCTTCCCGCAGCAGTTTTCCTGCTGTTTGTCATGATAAGTGCAATAAAACTTATGTTTACACCCCATATGTATCAGGATAAAAAGGAACCTCCGGCATAAAAACACGAAAAGCCCTTGCGGAATTTCTTCCGCAAGGGCTTTCTTATAGTAGCGAGAGGGGGACTTGAACCCTCGACACTACGGGTATGAACCGTATGCTCTAGCCAGCTGAGCTATCTCGCCATCTGTTATCCTTCTGCTTTTTGGCAAAAGAATGGGACCTATAGGGCTCGAACCTATGACCCTCTGCTTGTAAGGCAGATGCTCTCCCAGCTGAGCTAAGATCCCAAGACTTTTATTTGATTGTATGCTGCTTGTACAGCAAGTAGCGAGAGGGGGACTTGAACCCTCGACACTACGGGTATGAACCGTATGCTCTAGCCAGCTGAGCTATCTCGCCATCTGTTATCCTTCTGCTTTTGGCAAAAGAATGGGACCTATAGGGCTCGAACCTATGACCCTCTGCTTGTAAGGCAGATGCTCTCCCAGCTGAGCTAAGATCCCATTTATTTAGCAGTGTTTGCCATCGCTTGACTGCTTTGCTATTATAACCTTAAATTGTGTCAATTGTCAATACCTTTTTTCAAAATTTTACAAAAATCCTTATCATTCCGCCTTGCACTAAAAACGAACACAAGACAGCCTTGATTTTAGGGCCGGAATAAATATAAAGCTTACATAATTTATTTATTCCGGCCTCTATGAAATCATTACATGTTGTAAGTGTTTCTCTTATTTTCTGAAGGTTTCTGGCAATTAATAGGTAGCCTTTTACAGATTTCTGTATTTTCTGTGGTCCTCTTTTATCCTCTCCATCACTTCCGGCTCCGATGCCAGCTTATATCCCAGTCCGGCTATGATATACGCGCCGTCTCTCAGGACTTCTGCGGCTGCTTCTGTGTGGAGAAGTCTCTCAAATTCCCTGTCGTGGATCACGATGTCCTTCCGGCTGCCGGTAATGTCGATCATGGGATGGAACACGGGAATCTTAAGATTTACATTTTCCAGATCCGTGGAACCTCCGGGACCTTTTGATCTCACGGTCACTCTTTTGGTATCCGAAAACAGTTTCTGCATGATTTCGTCCATATAATCATTCCAGTAGATTTCCCCGTAGTCCGGATACCGCTGGCTCCACTCCACAGTCGTTCCTGCAGCCATGGCTGCGCCTTTTGCGCAGGTCTCTGAGATTCTGTTGAGCTTCCACAGATTTTCAATAGTGGCTGCCCTGTAATAATAATCCAGACACACCTCATCCGGGACAATATTAGGAGCTGCCCCTCCTTTTGCCACAATGCCGTGGAACTGGCAGTCCTTTGTGATATGCTGCCGCCACATATCCATGGCCTCCATAAAAAGACGGGCCGCGTTCAGGGCATTCAGCCCCTCCTCCGGACACGCGGAGGCATGGGCTGCTTTTCCGCGGAAGGTAAAGTATCTGTCATTGGAGGCCAGTACCTGAAAATAGGTGACATTCTCATTGTTGAGATGCACCATGGCCGCATACTGATAGCCGTCAAAGCCCCCGTTCTCTGTCATATAACATTTTCCGCCTACAAATTCCTCACCGGGCGTGCCGATCAGATCAATCCTCACCGGCAGGTCAGGATATGCCTCCCGCAGGGCAAGCGCTCCCAGTATACTGACGGCACAGCTATAGGAGTGTCCGCAGGCGTGCCCCACCTCAGGCAGGGCATCATATTCGCACAGAAATGCCGCCTTTGGCCCCTGAAACTCCTTCTTCTCTTTGTCCACAGCCAGGAACGAATGAGGCATCCCTGCATACGGCGTTGTTATCTCATACCCCACTTCTTTGAGAAACTTCGTTATGTACGCGCAGGATTCCTTTTCCTCCCCACTGATCTCCGGGTGTTCTGTCAGATAATCCGCCAGTGCCTTTACCTTATCAAAATATTTCCCTGCCTGATTCCGAATCGCTTCCTGTGTCATAGCCTTCTCCTTTTCCCCATGCAGGCCGACGCACGGAAAATGAAACGATCCGCCCGCCGGCCCATGACAATCCTATAGCTGGACTGCTGCCGAAATCTCTTTATTTTTCAAAATCCTGGTACATTTTACTTGCCTCTACCCCTGTGTTATTCTGATATTTACCGCTCTTGTAAAGGTCATATTCCCCGTCAATATCGTGGTAATAAATCTGACACACCTCCACATTGGGATATATCTTCACCGGATGGATGCAGAATATCTCCAGCGTCCAGTGGCCGGCAAAGCCAATATCCCCAAATCCCGCACTCACATGGATAAACAGGCCCAGCCTGCCCGTGGAGGAACGTCCTTCCAGCATGGGCACATAATAGTCCGTTCTGGTATATTCTTTCGTTCTGCCAAGGTACAGCTTGTTTGGCTCCAAAATAAGCCCCTCCTCCGGGATGATGAGCTCTTTGACCGGGTTTGGTTTCTTCATATCCAGAACCGGTGTGTTGTAGACTAAAAGCTCATTTGCAAGAGAGAGGTTGTAGCTGTTTGGGTTGATCCGCTTTTCGTCAAACGGCTCGATAATGATCTCCCGGCCCATGTGCTTTTTGATTTCTTTTCCTGATAATATCATTGTTTTTGTCCTCCAATACTGATATTTATTGCCGCATTCATTCGATTGCATTCCGTATACTGTCTTGAGTATATCATTTCTGCAGTAAAAATGACAAGAGCATGAAAAAATGCTGTCTGATATTGTGTAAAATATCAGACAGCATATATATCACGTATCGTGTAACGATCAGGAATAAAACAGATTCGGCAGCCAAGTGGACAGCGCCGGACAGAAAATGATCAGCAGCAGTACAAGGAACATTGCAGGAAGATACTTGGCACACTCTTTTGTCACGGTGGACACCGGAAGTCCCGACACATCAGACATGACAAACAGGCATATGCCAAACGGCGGTGTAACAATTCCTGAAATCAGGGCAACCGTCATCATCACACCAAAATGTACCTGGTCCAGTCCCAGATTATTGATGATTGGCATAAAGATGGGTGTTATCAGCAAAATAGCAGCCGTGGTATCCATAAAACATCCCACAATGACCAATATGACGGCCAGCACAAGCAGCACAAATACCGGGCCTGCCGAATACAGAGGGGACAGCATATTCTGCAGTACGGTAGCCAGCCCTTCCTTCGTAATGATCCAGGTAAAAAATCCTGCGATGGCAATGATCAGCATAAAGGTCCCTGACGTCTCCACCGCGTCCTTCAGCGCCTGCATAAAGCTCCTGAATGTAAGTTCCTTATATACAATACCCAGAATGATCGAGTAATCAATAGCCACAATCGCGGCTTCTGTAGGCGTAAAAACACCTGTGGTAATACCGCCGATAATAATAACCGGTGACATAAGCGCCGGAACTGCTTTCAGCAATTTGACGGGGATTTCTTTTGCCGGGATCTTGGTAACCGGCCAGTTTTTTCCTTCCTTTGTTGTCCTGGACTGGACAAAGATAGACACCATCAGAGCCAGTCCCATAATAATCCCGGGTATCAGGCCGCCTAAAAATAATTTTCCCGTTGAAATTCCCGCCGAAGCGCCAAGAACAACCATGGCAACCGATGGAGGGATCAGCGGCCCGATCACACTGGAGGAAGCGGTAATACCTGCTGAAAAAGATTTCTTATAGCCGGCTTTATCCATCATTTCCATCTCGATCGCACCCAGTCCTCCGGTATCCCCCACCGCTGTTCCCGACATAGAGGCAAACATCATGCTTGCCACCACATTTGCATAGGCAAGCCCGCCTTTGAACCGTCCCACGATTGCCAGAGCTGCGTCAAACAGCCTGGTAGTCACTCCCGCAGAGTTCATCATACGGCCGGACAGCAAAAATGCCGGAAGCGCGATCAGCACATAGGAAAACAGAGGCGTTGTCATCGAATGGGGCAGGTTGACAATGGAAACGGAACCTCCCTGCATCAGAAGATATACCAGACCGGGCAGCCCCAAAGCGAAGGCTATGGGCATTCCGATAAACAGTAAGATCAAAAATGTGAGCAGCAGTATAGTTATGTTAAATCCCATTTTTTCTTCTCCTTTCTCAACCCGGTTCAGTTGTGTAAGTGCCTTTTACCATCTCGATCAGCTCCACAATGTAAACGCAGACCATATAGAAAGAGCTGAACAGTATGGGAATATAGTAAAGATTTTTCGGCAGATCCAGGTTGGTACTGGAGTGCCCCATCATTTTCGGCTGCAAGATAATGGCTCCAAAGAACATAACCGCCAAAAGCAGGATCATCAATACCCTCTGGCTTATCAACAGAATCTTGTTAGCCTTTGAAGACAGTTTGGTCGTCAGAAAATCCGCACTCACATGCTTCTTGTTCATAGCCGCCACACTGGCCCCGCAAAAAGCCAGGTAAATAAAGAGAAAGGTACATAATTCCTCCACCCAGTTAAGGGGACTGTTGAAGAATTTTCTGCAGATCACTCCCGCTGTCACGGAAATCATGATCGTCAGCATACAGACAACACCCATATACCACTGAACTGTACCGGCAATCTTTATAAATTTTTTCACAAACTTCAAAGCTTCCCACCTCCCAATTGATATACTGCCGCAGCAAGGCAGGCCGCGGCAGTAAAATACGCATACATCTTTTATTATTTCGCAAGCGCTTTGATATCCTCAAAAAGCCCCTTTTTCCAGGCACCGCTCTCCTCCAGTTCAGCGGCTTTACCCGCGATCACATCTGACATTTCCTGAATTGCTTCGTCTGACGGTGTGGAGAAATTGGTTCCCTCAGATTCCATAGTCTCTTTATATTCCTCAGATACTTTTTTCACTTCATCTGTGTACCAGTCACCTGCATTCTGGGCTGCCTCTGTCAGCACTTTTTTCTGGGCGTCACTGAGCTCTCCATACAGATCATCATTCATATAAACCGCCGCATTATCGCGGATATGTTCTGTCAGAGTAACCTGTTTCGTGGGCTCATAAAACTTCATGGTATAGATAGAATCCAATGGGGACTCACACGCATCCACAACGCCCTGCTGAAGTGCGAGATATGTCTCGCCCCACGCTACCTGGGCAGTTCCCAGGCCCAGCGCAGTTGCGGATTCCATATAGGATTTGATATCCGGCACCCGCATCTTAAGGCCCTTTAAATCTCCCAGCGATGTGATCTCTTTTGCACAGGAGATAGATCTTGGGGATCTGAGCCAGTTGTTGGCAACTACCCTGATTCCCTGCTGGTCAATGAGCTGCTGCTCCATGTCTGCATTGATATCACTTTTCAGGAATTTTCTGTAGTGATCTTCGTCCTTAAAAAGGAAAAACATGGAGGTCACCTGGGCATCATCCACAAATGTGGAAAGCCAGGAACCGGCATCCACGAACATCTCCTGGGTTCCCAGGGATACTGCCTCCATCTGACTCGTCGCATCTCCAAGCTGCGCCGCCGGAGATACAGTGATGGTAATGGTTCCACCGGATTTTTCCTTCACTTCATCTGCCATTTTCTGCATGGCCAGCGTAACTGTATCCTCCGCTGCCTGGATTCCTCCGGCTGTAATATCGAAGGATTTATCCTGGCTGAAATCATAGGATTCCACATCCACATCCGCCTGCCCGCTGCCTCCTGACTCTTTCTCACTTTTCCCTTCCCCGCAGCCTGACAGCAATGTGCCAAATACAGCCATACTCAGACATATACAAACCAATTTTCTTTTCATTTGCTTCCCTCCATTTTGAAATTTCTCATGTATTTGGTTTACGGCTTTACCCTTGTCTGATTATCTGTTTCCACACCCCGCATAAAGCAGAAACCTTTTCCGAATTCACTCAGTTTACAGGTAATTAGCTTAAAATCATTGTACATGATTGCTAATTCCTTTACCATGACACCTCAACATAAAAATATATTTGATTTTTGTGTTATCAGCATAATTACCGTTATGTCCTGTTGTTCTTGACAAAATAATGCAGATATTCCAGGAACTCCCGGTCAGCTACCTGCTGCATGGGATTCACACCCAGCAGCTCCCTTATCTTATTAAAGCGGAATACCAGTGTATTTTTATGTATATAAAGCTCCTTGCTGCTGGCATTGAAATTATAATTATTCTTCTGCAGGGATTCCACGACCTCCAGTATATTTTCCCTGCCCTTTTCATCTAAAAGCTGTTCGTACACCCCGTAGATATCCCGGTATTCCACCATGGCGATCAGGGATTTCATATACTCATTTACATGTTCGTAGAAATAGCTGATCTGTTCTTTCACACGGTCTCTCATCCAGATACAGTGCTGATATCCGATCCTGTATTTTTCAAAACGGTTCTGAAAAGTCCCTACAAGAAACTGGTAGTCCGCACCGGCCATATCCAGATAATTTTTACAGGAGGCAATGGATTCTGCAATGATCTCCTTATACCGGCAGAGACTGGACGTATCCGGCTTAAAGCTTTTGAATATGATCACATTTTTGTCCTGTACCACCGATATGATATCCTGGCGGCTGTACAGTGCGCTTTCTTTTAATTTTCTCAAAACAGTGGGCATATCTGCCATCTCATCCAAAAAAAGAAGGACCGGCAGCCGTACACAGGATTCGTCCCACCCCAGTGTCTCTGCATCCTCCTTTAATTTCTCAATATCCGCAACCTCATTTGACAAAATGCCATATATAAATCTTTCCTTCATGCTCCTGCGCCTTGCGCTCAGCTCATGCTGCGACTCAAATTCATACATGGTCTCAATTGCGAATTTCATGACCTTGGCGATGTCACGCACCTCATCCGGCTCGCCGGTGACTCCTATAGCTCCTGTCCTCTTTCCCCTGTGCACAATGGGAAGCATGACTCCCGGCTTTACGCCCAGATATTTTCCTCCGTCAGGGACATCAATGATCTCTTCATCCCCATGAATGATCCAGTACGCCACCTCATGAAAATTGCCGATCCGCTCTGCGTCCTTGCTGGCTATAATCACCCCTTTTTCGTCCATAATATTAATATTGTATTCTGTGGACTCCCCCGCTTTTTTAATAAATTTTTCCGCCAAAAAATTATCCAGCAAACTGATTCCTCCATTCTCTCTGTTTCCATCCATTTTAAAAAGAGCGATACCCGCCCCGCCAAAAAGGTCCGGGGAAACGCCCCGAAATTTAACAGAATTCATTTGTATTTTATGATAACATTCCGAAAATATCTTGTCCAGAGTTAAAAGTGTGCTGGAATATTTTAACATGCTTTTGTGTTTTCACGACACAATTTCCTGCACTTTTTTTGTTTTCCTGTCCCATGGGAAACCTGATTCATTTATGCTATACTCAACAAAAATCAAGTACAAATATCCATCTACCCCGCAGTGGATAAGAGTAAAGGAGGACTTTATGACACCGAAAGAACGAATACTGGCTGCCCTGAAAGGACAGCCAACAGACACTCTGCCTTTCATTCCACGCCTGGATATCTGGTATAACGCAAATTCCAGAAACGGTACACTTCCTGCACCGTATCAGCATGCAACCCTGCGGGAAATGGTGGATGATCTTGGACTTGGCTATCACGCCATTATCCCTGATTTTAAAGATTTCACAGACCCAGAAGAAGGGGACCTGGATGTGGGACTCGGCATCTATCATCTGAAAAACCACCCTTACCGGATCAAGCTCCACAATGTAAAACGCACATATGAACGCAGCGGCGACGGTATTCTCAAAGTAAAATATGAGACTCCCAAAGGGGATATCACCACCACGGTAGTGCACAGCCAGGATATGAAAAAAAATGGTATTACCCTGTATGTTATAAAGGAACATGCCATTAAATCCATGGATGATTACCCTGCAATGAAATATATCTTTGACAACATGGAAGTCATCCCTGATTATGAAAATTATACACGCTTCCAGCAGGAGTTCATCCAGGACCGCGGTGTTGCCGTGGCACTGGCCGCCATGTGGGCATCTCCGGGGCATTATCTGATCAAAGAACTGATGGCATTTGATACTTATTATTATGAGCAGTATGATAATCCGGATGAAATGAACGAATTCATAGAACAGATCACACCGTTCTGCAGTAAATTATTCGATGCCGCGTTAAACAGCCCCGCGGAGATCATACTCTCAGGCGCCAACTACGATACTTCCTTTACTGCGCCCGCCATGTTTGAAGAATACATTATGCCCGCCTTGAAAGAACAGTCGGATATGGCACATACCCGGGGCAAATTCATCGCCACTCATACAGACGGAGAGAATACAGGCCTTATGGAGCTCTACTTAAAATCAGGATTTGATATTGCCGATTCTATCTGTCCGGCTCCTATGACTAAGATTTCCCTTGAGGATACCAGGCGAATGTTCGGGGATAAATGTACGGTCTGGGGCGGTATTCCGTCCATTTCCGTGCTGGAGGATTCCATGAATGACCTGACCTTTAAAAGGTACGTGGAAGAAAAATTCGAGAATCTCGGAAGAGGTGACCACCTTATTTTATCCGTAGCCGATACGGTACCTCCCGCAGCCAAATTTGACAGAATCTTATACCTTCAGAAAAAGGCAGCGGAGTTCGGGCCGGTTCGATGAAAAGCAAAAAAACCGCAGGGTATATTTTTTCTATACCCTGCGATTTTTCTGATTATTTGAAATATTCCACCCCGGATTCAAAGATCCGGATGTCCTGCTCGCCATAGATATTCATGGCTACCCCGCACCCGCGGCGCTCACTGTGGGCCATCTTGCCCAGGATACGTCCGTCAGGGCTTGTGATACCCTCGATGGATGCATAGGAGCCGTTTACATTCCACTCTTCATCCATGGTCACATTGCCGTCCAGATCACAGTACTGGGTAGCTACCTGGCCGTTGGCGAAAAGTTTCTGCAGCCACTCATCACTTGCCACGAAACGTCCTTCTCCATGAGATGCCGGGTTCGTATATACATTGCCCAGCACAGCTTTCTGAAGCCATGGAGATTTGTTGGAAACCACTTTTGTATAAACCATCTTGGAAATGTGGCGTCCGATGGTGTTAAATGTCAGCGTCGGTGAATCTGCAGTCTGTCCGGTGATCTCACCGTTCGGAACCAGTCCCAGCTTAATAAGGGCCTGGAAACCGTTGCAGATACCAAGGGCAAGACCGTCTCTCTCATTTACCAGTCTCATAACCGCATCTTTGATCTTCGCATTCTGAAATGCAGTGGCGAAGAATTTTGCGGAACCGTCCGGCTCATCACCTGCGGAAAATCCGCCCGGGAACATGATGATCTGTGCCTGGTCAATGGATTTTTCAAAAGCGTCCACAGAGTCACGGATATCTGCTGCATCCAGGTTCTTAAACACTTTTGTGATAACTTTTGCACCGGCCCTCTCAAATGCCTTTGTACTGTCATATTCACAGTTGGTTCCCGGGAATACCGGTATAAATACAGTGGGCTGTGCAATCTTATGAGAGCAGATATGAATACTTTCGGCATTGTACAGGCCTCTGTCCTCATCTTTTGTAATATCGTCGGTCTCGGAACCGGAGCGTGTTTTGAAAACTTTCTCCAGCGGTGTTTTCCATGTTTCCAAAGCCTCTGCCATGGAAATCTTCACGTCTTTATATTCAATGGCCGCCTTGTCTGTCACTTCACCGATCAGAGTGTAAGTGATAGCCAGCTCGCCCACTTTCTCTGCTTTTACTTCGCAGATAATATCGCCGAAACCTGCGCTGAACAGGTCTCTCTCGTCCACATTGTGCTCAATCTTCACACCCATCTGGTTACCAAATGCCATTTTGCTCACAGCCGCAGCGATACCCTGACGGTCAATGGCATAAGCTGCCACAACACGTCCGGCCTGAATGTCCTCATGGAGTTTTGCGTACTGATCTTTCAGTGCCTCAAAATCAGGAAGGTCATACTCTGCTTTCGGCGCACGCAGCCACACCAGCTTATGTCCCGGGGATTTCAGTTCCGGTGTGATGACATCTCGTTGTTTTGCCACATCCACCGCAAAGGATACCAGTGTAGGAGGAACATCAATATCATTAAATGTTCCTGACATGGAATCCTTACCGCCAATAGAAGGAAGTCCGAATCCCAGCTGTGCAGCGTAAGCACCCAGCAGTGCGGCAAAAGGCTGGCTCCAACGGTGCGGGTCTTCTGTCATTCTGCGGAAATATTCCTGGAATGTGAAACGAATCTTGCTGTAATCACCGCCTGCAGCCACAATTCTGGCAACAGATTCCGTCACTGCATACACAGCTCCGTGGTATGGGCTCCAGCTTGACAGATACGGATCAAATCCATAGCTCATCATGGTGACAGTTTCTGTGCTGCCATTTAATACCGGAACTTTTGCAACCATTGTCTGTGTTTCGGTGAGCTGGTATTTTCCGCCGTAAGGCATGAATACACTGCCGGCTCCAATGGAACCGTCAAACATCTCCACCAGTCCTTTCTGAGAACAGGTGTTTAAGTCAGCCAGAGTATCCAGCCAGCGTTTTTTCACATCTGCTGACTCCTCTGCACGATCCAGAATGTTTCCTTCTTTGCTTGGAACATCAACGAATACATCTGTTTCCTGATGGGCACCATTGGTATCCAGGAATGCTCTTGAGAGATCAACGATCGTTTTTCCTCTCCAGTTCATCACCAGACGCGGGCTTTCTGTGACAACAGCCACAGGAACAGCCTCCAGGTTCTCTTCTTTTGCATAAGCCAGGAACTGCTCGGCATCTTTCGGATCAACCACTACTGCCATACGCTCCTGAGACTCAGAGATACCAATCTCTGTTCCGTCAAGGCCGGCATATTTCTTCGGTACTTTATCCAGGTCGATCTGCAGTCCCGCTGCCAGCTCACCGATGGCAACAGATACACCGCCTGCACCAAAGTCGTTGCACTTCTTGATGATCTTACTTACTTCTTCTCTTCTGAACAGCCTCTGGATCTTTCTCTCCGTCGGCGCGTTTCCTTTCTGCACCTCAGCTCCGCAGGTCTCAATGGATTCTTCTGTGTGCACTTTTGATGAGCCTGTAGCACCGCCGCAGCCATCACGTCCGGTACGTCCGCCCAGCAGGATGATGATATCATTAGGGTCAGAATTCTCACGGATAACTGCACGTCTCGGAGCAGCGCCAAGTACGGCACCAATCTCCATACGTTTTGCAACATAATTCGGATGATATACTTCTTTTACATATCCGGTTGCAAGACCGATCTGGTTTCCGTAAGATGAATAGCCATGTGCTGCACTTCTGACCAGTTTTTTCTGAGGCAGTTTTCCTTTCATGGTATCTTTAACAGATACTGTCGGGTCTGCCGCACCGGTCACACGCATAGCCTGGTATACATAGGTACGTCCTGACAGCGGATCACGGATAGCACCGCCGAGGCACGTAGCCGCACCACCGAAGGGTTCGATCTCTGTCGGATGGTTGTGAGTCTCATTTTTGAAGTTGATCAGCCATTCCTCTTCTTTGCCGTCCACATCAACAGGAACAACAATACTGCAGGCGTTGATCTCATCGGACTCTTCCTGATCCTCCAGCTTGCCTTCTGCTTTTAATTTTTTCATAGCCATCAAAGCCAGGTCCATAAGGCATACGAACTTATCGTCTCTGTCTTTGTAGATCACCTGACGGTCAGCCAGGTATTTCTCGTAAGTTTTTACGAGAGGCTCTTTGTAATCGCCCTCACCGAATTCCACGTTCTTCAGCTCTGTGGAGAAGGTAGTGTGGCGGCAGTGATCTGACCAGTAGGTATCCAGTACACGGATTTCTGTCATGGACGGATCACGTTCCTCTTCATTTATAAAATAGTTCTGGATGTGCTGGAAATCCTTGAATGTCATGGCAAGATTCAGAGATGCATACAGCTCTTTCAGCTCTGCCTCAGGCATCTGGCGGAATCCCTCAAAAATCTTTACATCTGCAGGGTCTTCAAAGTTTGTAACCAGTGTTTCCGGTTTTGCTGCCTCTGCTTCCCTGGAATCCACCGGGTTGATACAGTGTTCTTTAACAGCCTCAAACTCCCCGTCAGTAATATTTCCTTCAATAACATAGGTGGTGGCGGAGCGGATAATAGGCTCCTCGTCTGCCTTTAAGAACTGTATACACTGTACAGCGGAATCTGCTCTCTGGTCAAACTGTCCCGGAAGGAACTCTACGGAAAATACTCTGTCCCCTTCCTTCATCTCAAAGGTTTCCTGATATAATACATCCACCGGAGGTTCGGAAAATACACAGTTACATGCTTTCTCAAATGCCTCATCGGAAATATTTTCTACGTCGTAGCGAATCAGAACGCGGACTCCCGCCACATCCTTAATACCCAGATACGTACTGATCTCATGGGCAAGCTCCTTTGCCTGTACGGCAAATGCCGGCTTCTTCTCTACATAGACACGTCTTACACTGCTCATGTTGGCTCCTTTCTGCCTTTTTCTTCGGCACACCAAAACCTGCATTGCGGTTTCTTATGAATTGTGTTATTCAGCACCAGATAGGAATTATACTCCTCTCCGGCCGCTTTCTTACTTATCATAACATGGATTACTTCATTAATAAAATTAATATATCTTATATTTTTTATAATTACTACTAATATGCAAACTCGTTTTTTAATTTATTTTTTTCATTTTATAATTCCAGAAAATTGTTCCCGCAGCCAAGAACAGGAAGAGTACGGGAGGGGGTCTGGGGAGCCATATGCCTGCGGGCGATGTCTAGTGGAGCGCCGCGGAGATCCACCTGCCCCAGTTACTTAATGAAGAGGCCACTGCCGATGAATTTAGTAACTGGGAGCAGGTTAGCTCCGTGGCAGCGAAACGCTTCGCCCGCAGGCATATGGCTCCCCAGACCCCCTCCCGTACTCTTCCGTCCGCACACACTCCCCATCTTCCGGTTTTCTCACAAAACCAGTTGACTTGCCCCTCCCCCTTTGCTAAACTCAAGTAAGTTACCAACATTTACTAAGGAGATTCAAACATGAAACTGACCGCAAAACACACGATCTACGGCTGCTACCTGGGCTATATCACCCAGGCGATTGTCAACAACCTGCCGCCGCTTTTATTCCTCACCTTTCACAACCAGTTCGGCATCTCGCTTGAGAAGATCAGCCTGCTGATCACCGTAAACTTCTGTATCCAGATACTCATAGATTTTCTGGCACCGGGAATCATAAAAAAGGTGGGATACCGTTCTGTGGGGATCACGTCCTTTCTGGTCACCACCCTGGGACTTACAGGATTTACCTGGCTTCCCTTTGTTCTGCCCAATGCCTATGTGGGTATCCTCATCTGTATGGCATTCAATGCCATCGGCGGCGGAATCCTGGAAGTTATCGTAAGTCCTATTGTGGAGGCCTGCCCAAGTGAGAATAAAGAATCCGCCATGAGCCTTTTACACTCCTTCTACTGCTGGGGGCATATGGGTGTGGTGATTCTCTCCACCCTGTTCTTTGTTGTGATCGGCATTGATTCCTGGCGGTACCTTCCGGCTCTGTGGGCACTGGTTCCGCTGTTCACCTGCCTGATGTTTTTCAAAATCCCTATCTACAGCATCGAGGGGGATGACGAGGAGACGAAGATTCCCGGAGGCATCTTCAAAAGCGGTATCTTCTGGGTTCTTTTTCTGCTGATGATCTGCGCCGGTGCATCGGAACAGGCAGTGAGCCAGTGGTCTTCCCTGTTTGCAGAGGACGGCCTTGGTGTGAGCAAAACCGTGGGTGACCTTCTCGGCCCCTGCGCCTTTGCATTTTTCATGGGACTTTCCAGGCTTCTGTATGGTATTAAGGGCGATAAGCTGAATATCCGTCACGGCCTGCTTGGAACCAGTGCTCTATGTATTGTGGGGTATCTCATTACCAGTTTGTCCCCCCTTCCGCTTCTGTCTCTGGCAGGATGCGCGCTGTGCGGTTTCTCTGTGGGTCTGATGTGGCCCGGAATTTTCTCTCTGGGAGCCGTGCTGTGCCGGGGCGGCGGTACCATGATGTACGCCATGTTTGCCCTTGCCGGTGATGTAGGATGCTCTGCGGGCCCTTCAGTTGTGGGATTTGTCACAGATGCAGTGGGTTCCATGAAGACAGGAATTCTGGCCGCACTCATATTCCCGGCTGTTTTGTTCCTTGTCATGCTTGGACTGCAGAAGAACTCTGGAAAGGATAAGGCAGCGGATACTTCCGCTCCAAACTTAAGAAGCCAGGAATAGCCCCGGCAACGAGATATCTTCAAAAAGCCAGGAATAGGCCCGGTAATGAAGGATTTTCAGGAAGCCGGGTATAAACCCGGTAACGGAGGATTTTTATGGATATCAGCTTTGAACTCTATAAAGTATTTTATCACGTGGCTTCCACACTGAGCTTTTCGGAGGCCTCAAGGCAGCTTTTTATCTCACAATCGGCTGTGAGCCAGTCTGTAAAATCCCTGGAACAGAAGCTGGGCCACCCCCTCTTTGTCCGAAACACCAAAAAAGTGGAGCTGACACCGGAAGGGGAAACTCTTTTCCGCCATGTACAGCCGGCAGTCTCCCTGCTTCTTCAGGGTGAGAACCAGCTCATGCACACAGCTTCCGCGAAGGCGCCTCTGCGGATCGGTGCCAGCGACACCATCTGCAGATATTTTCTGGTGCCGTATCTGCGGCGTTTCCACCAGGAATTCCCGGATATCCATATCAAGGTCACCAATGCCACTTCCATCGGATGCGTGGAACTGCTGGAAAACAGACAGGTGGACTTCATTGTCTGCAACTATCCCAATTCAAGGCTCAGGATAAAAGAACACTACAAGACAATTCTGACTTTCCGGGATGTCTTTGCCGCCAATAAGCATTACTTTGATTTTACGGATCAAAAGCTCTCCCTGACAGAGCTGCACCGGTATCCCCTTCTCATGCTCAGCAAAAAAAGCACAACCAGTGAATTCCTGCACAGCCTGTTCCTGCAGAAAGGCCTGAACCTGACGCCTGAGGTGGAGCTGTCCAGTAATGACCTGCTTCTGGACCTGGCATACATTGGCCTTGGGATTGCCTTTGTCCCGGATTTCGTCCTGGAACAGAGGAAAAAGGGCCTGTACCGGCTTGAAATAAAAGAAGAGCTGCCCGAAAGACACCTGGTTCTGGCTTACACCGAACAGCAGAGTACCTCCGCGGCAGCAAATGAATTTCTGAAATATTTTGACGGCACCTGACTTTTTCGTCTCACAAGACAGAATCTATCAATAACTTTGTATATTCCTCTTTCGGATGCATGATCACCTCATCCGGAGTCCCTTCCTCCACGATCATGCCCTGATACATCACCAGCACATAGTCACAGAAATTCTGTACCAGCGCCAGGTCATGGCAGATCAGCAGGATGGAAAGCCCCATCTCCTTTTTCAGCTTTTGGAGCAGCCCTATAATCTGGGACTGCACCGTCACATCAAGGGCACTGGTTGCCTCATCGCAGATGAGCAGACCCGGTTCTACTGCCAGTGCCCTTGCAATGGCTGCCCTCTGGCATTGGCCGCCGCTGACCTCATGGGGAAAGCGGGCTGCATATGTCTCCTCCAACTCCACCATGGAAAGCAGCTCTTTCATCTTCTCTTTGGCATCTTTTCTCTTCATCCCGTAATTGATCATGCCTTCCATGATACCGTCACCCAGACTGCACCTGGGGTCAAACGAATCCTGGGGTGTCTGGAATACCATCTGCACATTTTTATACAATTCCCTCCGTTGTTTTCTTCCGGCTCCCACCATTTCCTGTCCATACAGAAGAACACTTCCCGCGTCCGGTTTTGTAAGATGCGTGATCATTCTGGCTGTTGTGCTTTTTCCGCAGCCGCTCTCACCCACGATTCCCACACAGGAACCTTCTCTTACCGAAAAGCTCACGCCATTCACAGCCGGATATGCCTTTTTTGCCTTATAAAATGTCTTTTTCAGGTCTTTTACTTCCAGTATTTTTCCCATGCCTTAACCTCTGTGAATCCGCAGAACCGCATTGATCAATCTGCGGGTATACTCTTTTTGGGGATGGTGCATCACTGCATCTGTATCCCCATACTCCACCAGTCTGCCCTGATACATGACAGCCACTTTATCTGCCATGTATTCCACAACGCCTATGTTATGGGTGACGATAGCAATCGTTGTACCGAATAGTTCCCTCATCTTCATCATTTCCCGCACCACCTGTGCCTGGACGGTCACATCCAGGGCACTGGTGGGCTCATCTGCAAAGAGAAGGTCCGGATGCAGGATCATGGCCATCATGATGCCCACCCTCTGATTCATGCCTCCCGACAGTTCAAAAGGATAGCTGTTTAAGATCCTCTCCCCGTCAGCAAGCTTCATCTTATCAAACAAGTCCATGGCCCGTTCTTTGATCTCCTGCCTGGATACTTTCTCATGCTGAAGAACTGCCTCGTAAAGCTGGTCTCCTATGGTGCGTATGGGACAAAGGGACGCACCTGTGTTCTGGAAGACCATTCCCATCTGAGGCCCCCGCAGTTTACGCAGTTCTTCCCCTTTAAGCTCCGTAACATTTTTATCCTTATACCGGATGCTGCCGCCTGTCACTGCCCCGTCGCTGCCCAGAAGTCCCATAGCAGCTCTGATCAGTGTGCTTTTCCCGCTGCCGCTCTCCCCTACAATCCCCAGGATCTGCCCCGGCAACAGGGTCAGGCTGACATCCTCCAGAACAGGTTTTCCCGTATAACACACCTGCAGATGTTCCACAGATAAAATCGGCTGTCCCATATTTCCAGTCCTTTCTTTTGTACTGTTCACGGCAGCGATTCCGCAGGTCAGCGCATTTACTGCGCTGCCCCAACAGCCGCCGTTTAATTTTTATCCAAATTTACTGTGATCTCATAATAATCACAGGGATGCGCTTCCAGGCCTGTGACACCTTCGCCGGATACGATTGACATTTTCAGATGGGAAGCAAAAATAAACGCATTGTCATCCAGGATGGTCTGCGTCATCTGTGTTGCCAGCTCTGCGCGTTTCTCTGTGTCAAACGCAGACTTCATTTCCTCTTCCAATGCCTGCAGCTTGTCGCTGTGGTAACCGCCGCGGTTTTTGGAGGATTCATCCAGGCAGTGTGTGGTAAAGAAATATTCCGGGTCTCCTGTGGGCGCGCAGACGAACGCTCCCGCATAAATATCCCACTCCCCTTTGTCCAGAAAGCTCTGGAAATCCGCGGAACAGTTTACGTCCACTTTGATCCCCACCTCTTTCATGGTGGCCTGCACAGATTCTGCCAGCAGCGGAAGTTCCTGACGGCTTGGGTATGTCACCCAGCGGATGGTGAGATTCTCCCCGTTTTTGTCCACATATCCGTCTCCGTCGCTGTCCTTCCAGCCGGCCTCTTCCAGCAATTTTCTTGCTTCCTCCGGATTGTATTTCGGCGCTGTCACGGTGTCATCGCCAAAGGCAAAGTTTGCCGGGAAGGGGCCTTCTGCAGCAGTTCCGTTTCCGTCAAGAAGCGTTTTCGTGAAATTTTCCTTGTCAATGGACATGGCAATGGCTTTTCTTACCTTTTCATCCTGAAGTGCCGGCGTGTCATAATTCATCTGTCCGAAAAAGGAACGGGACGTCTCCACAGAGGAAATGGTGTAGGGCTTCTCTGCAAACAGCGGCAGACTGGCATAGGGAAGGCCGTAGGCAGCGTCAAGTTCGCCTGACTGCATGGCCATGGTCATGGTATCCCCGTCAGAAATGGTCTTCACATGGATGGTATCCAGCTTCGGCTCCCCATCCCAGTAGTTCTCATTTTTCACTAAGGTAAGCCCTGTATCTGTTTTGACCTCTGTAGCAATATAAGGACCGGTACCAGCAACGTTTCCATCCTCTGATACACCGGCCTCCATATCCACTATACAGCCGTACGGGTCTGACAGATAATTGATCAGTGCCGGAACAGGTTCCTCTGTGGTGATGGTCAGAATCTGTCCGTCTGCGGAAATCTCCTTGATCTTCAGATCTCCCTTTGCTCTTTCATGGACGCTCACCAGGTCATCCAGGCATTCTTTCGCCGCCTGCGCATCCAGCCTGCGTCCGCTGGAAAATGTCACATTGTCCCGCAGGGTGATCTTCCAGGTATTTTCATCTGTCATTTCATATTCCGCGGCAAGCCATGGTTCCAGTTCCATTTTATCGGAATATTTGAATAAAGTCTCTCCGATGCCATAGCGGATACACGCCCATCCGGAATAGCCGTTGTGGGGATTGACATCCGATTCATCATTCTCCGCATTGAATGTGGTATCCCCGTAATAAAAGACCTTCTCCCCCGCTGAGGCATTGTCTTCTGTCTTCGTATCTGTGCTGCCGCCTCCGCAGCCGGATAAAAGCCCTGCCGCCAGACAGAGCGGCAGAAGTACAGCACCGGCTTTCTTATGAAACAGTCTCTTTTTACGCATATTCAGTCTCCTTTTCTCTTCTGTCTCTTATTTCTGCGCGGGTCCATCACGTCCCGCACCGTATCGCCTAACAAATTAAATAACATGACCGTGAAAAATATTGCAAAGCCCGGTGCAAGGATCACCCACGGGGACGTCTGGAGCATGCTTCTTCCGCTGCTCATCATGGATCCCCACTCTGCGATGGGAGGAACTGCCCCCAGTCCCAAAAAGGACAGGCCGGCGATCTCCATCATCATAGTGCCTATATCCAGGACACCGGTGACCAGAACAGGCCCCGCAATATTGGGCAGCATATGTTTTCTGATGATCTTCCATGTCCCGGAGCCGGACAGCCGGGCTGCCGCAATGAACGGCGCCTCCTTCATGGCCATCACCTGGCTCCTGGCGATCCTTGCATACTTCGGCCAAGATATACAGGCCAGAGCTACAACTGCATTGATGATGCCTCCTCCTGTGACACCGGCGACGGCAATGGCAAAGACCATGCCCGGAAATGCCAGGAAGACATCTGATATCCTCATGAGCACCGTATCTGTTTTTCCGCCGTTATAACCGCAGAACACCCCAATCATGGTTCCCACTGTCATAATGATCAGCACCAGCAGCAGGGAGGAAAATATGGTGGTCTGCCCTCCCATGATCACTCGGGAAAGCATGTCTCTTCCATACCGGTCTGTTCCCAGCAGGTGCGCACCGCCGGGCGGCAGAAGTGCATGCTCCAGGTCCTGGGCATAGGGGTCATAGGGAACGATATGATCAGCAAAAACCGCGGCCAGAAGCAGCAGTCCCACCAGGATGGACAAAATAATACATTTCAGCTTTGTATAGTCTCTCTTCATCCTCCTGCCTCCTCCTGTCCCATACGGATTCTCGGGTCCAGACAGCAGTAAATGATATCTGTGACAAGATTCACAAGTACATAGATGACAGCCATCCAGATAACATACGCCTGAATGACCGGATAATCACGCATGGTTATGGCGTCAACAGCCATTTTTCCCACGCCGTCCCACATAAATATGGACTCCACAATGGCTGTCCCCCCAAGCAGGGAACCGATGGACAGTGCCAGAAGCGTCACTATGGTCAGCATGGATGCCTTCAGGACACTGAAATAGAGGATTCTGTTTTCCCGCACCCCCCGTGCCCGTGCGCCCTGCACATACTCTTTATTCAATTCCTCCAGCACTGTGGCCCGGACCTGCCTGGTGTATTTTGCTGCCATTGCAAGCGCCAGGGTAAACGTGGGCAGAATGATGCTCTTCCACCCCCGGGCATTCCCCATAACAGGAAACCAGCCGAGTTTCAGGGAAAAGAAGTATATGAGCAGCAGAGACACAAAAAAATTCGGCAGGGAATTCCCGATAAAACTCAGAAACCGGATGAGATAATCCCAAAAACGGTTTTGTTTTACAGCCGACAGGATTCCGCAGGGAATAGAGATCAGCACAGTCAGTAAAAGAGAAGTAACTGCCAGTGCAATGGTAGCCGGAAGCTTGGATACAAAGGTAGTAAACACCGGCTGTCCCGACACAAAGGATTTCCCCATGTCACCGGTGAGCACGCCTTTCAGCCATACAACATACTGTTCCGGCAGCGGCTTGTCCAGTCCCAGCTCTTCCCTGGCTGCCGCTTTCTCCGCCTCAGACATGGCTCCTCCCGTGTTCTGCTCCATCACATCCACTGCGTCCATGGCAGAGGCCTGCATCAGAATAAAGGACAGCAGTGTGATTCCTATCAGAATGGGAATCAGCTGCAGAAGCCTTTTTACGATATACTTTTTCATCTCCTCATTCCTTCTTGCCGCAGATCATGAAAATCGGTGTAGGGTTATAAAACTCATCTTTTTCCAGATAGATCCGCCTGCTGATCCCCAGATCAATGAAAAGCTCCTCAAATCCCATCTGTCCCAGAGTCTCCACATCCCAGGCCGGACGGACCAGGGAGCTGATGGGAAGCTGGCGCTTGATCTCCTCACACTCCTGCATCATTTCATCTCCCAGGGTGTGATGGGCATGGTTACCCGGCAGTTCCGAGGTGTCCGCAAAATTGCTGGCACCGTAATTGGCATCAAAATTCAGAAGGATTCCCCCTTCCTTCAACACCCTTCCCCACTCCTCATAGGCTTCCTTCACATGGGGCAGCGTCCAGGTCAGGTTCCTGGAAATGACAACATCAAAGCTGTTGTCCTCAAATTCCAGTTTCTCCGCATCCATGACCAGGAAACGGCAGGACACATTTTCCTCTCTGGCCAGTTGTTTGGAATTGACGATCATCTCAGGGGTCAGATCCGTCCCTGTCACCTCATGGCCCAACCTGGCCAGCAGGATAGAAAAGAAGCCGGATCCGCATCCCACGTCCAGGATTTTCAGGTTCTTCCTGTCCGGAAGTTTTCGTCCTATCTCCCTGAGCCAGCGGTCCGCAAGGGGGCTTTTCAGCTCTCTGCGCCTCTGCTCCATGAAGCTCTCACTGCGCTTTGCCCAGTATTCCGTGATCCGCTCTTTTCTGTCGTCAAAATTCCTGACGATCCTTCCGTATGCGATCATGGGACCGTTTTCCAGTACCTGCAGGCTGCCTGTCTGGTAGAGGATAACGCCGTCGCATTCCGCACGGCAGACTTCCGTCACATTTCCCTCATAGTCCTTTACCGTACCCAGGACCTCGCCTCCCTGGATCATATCTCCCGGCATCTTATAGGGATACCAGAAGCCTGTGGCGGATGCAGCCTGGTATCGGATATCAACCACATCGAGAGGATAATAGATGCGGTAATCCCTCTGTCCCTCGTAGATACCCAGAGAGCAGAGGACATTCCGCACATCCCTTCTGGTTGAGCGGACTTCCTCCATGGTCCAGCCGCCCATGCCGCCTCTCTCTATGAGAATGCCGGGAATTCCCATATGCGCTGCATAATTGTAGGCACCGCCTGTGGCAACCGTGGAGCGCACCATGTAGGGCACGTCCACCTGCTCTGCCATTTTTCTTGACATTGCCACAACACGTTCTTCGGCCTTACCCGCATAATACACATAAGGGGTAAGCTGCTCATAATCGTCACCACTGTGTAAGTCAATACAAAAATCAACCGCCGGAAACAATTCCCGGGTGATTGCCCAGGCAAGCTGCTGTGTTGCACTTCCTTCGGAATCTCCGGGAAATTCCCGGTTCAGGTTCTTTCCATCCTCCACACCCAGGCTTCCGCCCCTGCATTCAAATGCCTCCCTGCATATGACCTTGACGATCACCACCGTCCCGTTGATCTTCTTTATTTTCAGTTTTTCCGCCAGCTCCATGGCTGCCTGTATGCCCACATATTCCCCTGCATGGACACCAGCCATGATGAGAACGGTCTTCCCCGGCTTTTCTCCGTTTAAAACAGCTGCCGGCAGTTTAAATTTTCCCTCCGCCAGTTCCAGTAATCCACTGCAGGATTCCCCCGGTCCCGCTTTCATATTGCCAATCGTAAATGTTTTCGTATTAAGCATAAACTTTGCTGTCCCCTTTCCGTCCATGGATCATAAACATGGGTGTGGAGCCGTAGTTCAACTTCTCCTCTTCACTCCAGACCCGTTCCCAGACCTTCGTGTCTGTATGTATCTCGGCAAATCCTGTTTCTTTTAATATCTCTGCATCCCAGCCCGGACGCGTTTTGGCGGACAGGGGCATCTCAAGGGCGATCTGCTCCATGGCGTCAATATCTGTACACAGGTAATGATCATCCAGGCTATGCTGCTCCACATTTTTCCTGTCCTGCTCATAGGCCTTCCGCTTTTCCTCATCGTAGAGATAGCCGTACCAGTTGGCATCAAAATTCAAAAGCCTGCCGCCGGGTTTCAGCACCCGGTACCATTCCCTGTAAGCCTGCCACGGTTTTTCCAGATTCCAGGTCAGGTTTCTGGAGATCACCACATCGAAAGTATTGTCCTCAAACCCGAGGTTCTGGGCATCCATCCGGTAAAAGTCAATCCTTTCACACAGACTGCCCGCGTTTTCCATAGCCTTATGAAGCATCTCCCTTGTATAATCCACTGCAGTGACACGGTATCCCGCCTCTGCCAGAATCATGGGGAAAAAGCCCGGGCCTGTGCCAATGTCCAGTATCTTGATTTCCTCCTTGGGCATCTTGGGAAATTCTGCCTCCAGCACATCCAGCCAGGCTTCTTTCTGCATTCCCTCAAGCTCTTTGTGATTCACTTCGGAATACCCCTCCGTGCGGGTACTCCAGTATTTTTCTATTTTTTCCAACAGCATTTTCATTCTTCCGTCCTTTATATACTCTCAAGGATATCAAAAGGTTTCGGGGCAGAACAAGACAGTCCCCCTGCCCCGGAGCCTTTTGATATCCTGACCACTTTACTTTATCAGAACAAAAAAAATGCCACAAGCCCCATGGGGGGATTATGGCATTTCAATATCCGCATTTTTGTTAAATTTCAGCGATGGCTTCCACTTCGCACAGCACATTCTTAGGCAGAGTCTTTACTGCCACGCAGGAGCGTGCCGGTTTGCCCGTGAAATATTTTCCATATATTTCATTGAATGCTGCGAAATCGCCCATATCTGACAGAAAACAGGTTGTCTTAACTGTCTTCTCATAGCTGCTTCCCGCCTCTTTCAGCACTTCGCCCAGGTTCTTCATCACCTGTTCTGCCTGCTCCTCGATGGTCTTGGCTGTGATCTCACCTGTAGCCGGGTCAATGGGAATCTGGCCGGATGTGAAAACCACACCGTTTAAAATCATTGCCTGTGAATATGGTCCGATCGCTGCCGGAGCCTTATCTGTGCTTACTACCTTCATAAAAATATCTCCCTTCTGAATTACAAATCTTCCCCTTTTATCCCGGGGAATGTATATATTATACGTTTCCAAAAGGGAACGGTCAAGTCAAAGTAACGCTGTTTCCTCTGTATGCCCCCAGAATTTACTGCCGATATAGCCCTCCCGCCAACTTCTTTGCGTAGGCAAGTCCTGTCCCCGGCACGTCCTCCGGGAAATATTCCAGTCCCATGTAACCCTCATATGCCCCGTCCTCGATTGCCTGAAATACATAGGGGTAATTGATCTCCGACTGATAAAGCTCATGCCGTCCCGGATTACCTGCCGCGTGGAAATGCCCTATATATGGAAGATACTCCCGGATCCTCCGGACCAAATCTCCCTCTGTGATCTGCTGATGATAGATGTCAAACAGCATTTTTACATTTGGACTTCCCACTTCTTTTATGATCTCTGCCGCCTCATCCGAACCGGAGAGAAAATATCCCCGATGGTCCACTCTCAGATTCAGCGGCTCCACCACCAGGGTGACCCCTTTCTTTTCCAACAGAGGCGCACAGGCTTTCAGTCCTTCTACCAGTGACTTTCTCTGCAGTTCCCTGCCTGCCCCTGTATCCGCCCCGGTCTGTGTTATCAGGCATCTGCAGTTTAAACGCTCTGCAATGTCCAGCGTCTCCTCCAGTCCTTTCACATAGTCACTGCGAAGCAGAGGGTCCGTAAGGCTGATGAATTTTGTACAGAATGCCGCAACACAGAACCCTTTTTCTTCCTGGTATTCCCTGAGCTTCTGTATATCCTTATCCTCCCAGCCCCAAAATTCAATGGTATCCAGCCCGTTTGCCAGCACATCATCAATGGCATCCCTCATGTCTTTTCCTGCATAGACTGCGTCCACGCACACAGAAATCTTCAAATCGTTTCCCTCCTTTTGTCAGTAAGTCAGCATAACCTGTATCACCTGTCCCGGGTCTCGGCCTCCCAAAATTTTTCCACCCTCTCCCTCTCATCCCCCAACGAACAAACCTCATACCCTTCCCATTCCCCCGGAAACAACTCCCTATAGGCCCTCTGCAGAAATCTCTCATCCAAAAGCAGCACAACCCCTCTGTCCTCCTTCGTCCGTATCACCCTCCCGGCAGACTGCAGTACCTTATTCATCCCGGGATATCTGTAGGCATACTCAAACCCCGCTTTATTCTTCTCATCATAATAATTTTTCAAGATCTCCCTCTCATATCCCACCTGCGGCAGCCCTGTCCCCACCAGAATTGCCCCGATCAGCTTCTCCCCGGTCAGATCTATCCCTTCCGAAAAAATACCGCCCATCACACAAAATCCTACCAGCGTCCCATCCGATTCTCCCTCAAACCGTTCCAGAAACGCTTCCTTCTCCCCCTCGGTCATATTTCCTGACTGCAGCACACACTCCAGCCCCATCCCCAGACTCTTCTCCTCAAAGATCTCATACACATCCTGCAGCATCCGGTAAGAAGGAAAAAACACCATATAATTCCCCCTCTTCACGGTTACGGTCTGCAGAATATACTGCGCCAGCTTACCATACTCCTCCTCCCCCCGCCTGGTATACTTACTGCTCACATCCCTGGCAATGAGGAGCTTCAGATTCTCCCGCGGAAACGGGGACGCTGCGCAGATGGCATAATCATCCTCCCTGGTGCTGAACAGCGACCTATAATATCCCATAGGCAGCAGCGTAGCGGAAAAGAACACGCTTCCTCTCCCCTTATTCAAACACTCCTGCAGATTCACCTTGGGATTCACACAGAACAATGTCAGATAAAATCTCCCCTCTGCCCCGTGATGCGTATAGATCACATAGTTCTCATCCACCAGATCATACATATTTAAAAAATGCCGCACTGCAAAGGAAAACTCCAGCACAGTAATGCGCACCTTTTCCTCCTGCTCTCTCTCCAGAAAATTTTCCATCTCTCCCAGAAGATTCATAAGCTGCAGCGCCAGCGCCCCTATATTTTCCATTACCCTGTACTCATCCTGGCACTCCCTCTTATATTCCAGCAAAACCTTATTACACTTTTCCAGAATCCTCTCCAGCTTTCTGCTGTGTTCCTTCACTGCTTTCTTCACTTCCAGAAAATCCTCTTTACAGAGCACCGCGCTGTACATATTCCTTCCCCGGTCTACCAGGTTATGGGCCTCGTCAATCAAAAACAGATAATCCCCCTTCACGCCATCCCCAAAAAACCGCTTCAGATACACATTCGGATCAAACACATAATTATAATCACAGATCACCGCGTCCACCCAGGTGGAAGTATCCAGACACATCTCAAAAGGACACACCTGCCACTTCCGTGCCTGCATAAGCAGTTCCTCCCGCTGATACGTGTCCTGCTCTGTCAGAAGCTCATACACCGCGTCATTCACTCTGTCAAAATGCCCATTGGCATAAGGACACTTCTCAGGATTACACTCCACCTCATCCATCAGGCACATTTTTTCCTTGGAGGTGATCGTGAGTGTCTTATACGACAGTCCTTTCCCTTTGAGAATAGAAAACGCCTCCTCCGCCACCGTCCTGGTGATCGTCTTGGCTGTCAGATAGAAAATCTTATCTCCATAACCTTCCCCCACAGCCCGCACAGCCGGAAAAAGGGCTGCCATAGTCTTCCCAATCCCGGTAGGCGCCTGAATAAACAGTTGTTTCCCGCTCCTGAATGTGTGATAGACCCCGGCTGTCAGATTCTTCTGTCCCTCCCGATACACATAAGGAAACTCCAGCCCCTGCATGGACTCCCTGCGTTCCATCCTTCTTTTATACTGAAAATAAGCCCATTTATAATACTGCCCCATCAAATCCGAGAACCACTTTTTCAGCGCAGACACAGACATCTCTTCCCGGAAGCGCTTCACCTGTTCCGTCTCCAGCTGGCAATACGTCATCTGCACCCCGATCTTTTCTAATTCCTTCTGCGTCCCGTAAATATAGGCATAACACATAGCCTGTGCCCTATGAACCGGCACCGGCTCCTCCAGGAATTCCAGATCCCTGTAAACACCCTTGATCTCATCAATGGTAACTCCATCCTTCTCCTCTATGATCCCATCTGCCCTGCCTTCCAGCCGGACAACAAATTCATCAAATTCTTCCTCCCACACCAGGGGAACCTCTGCCCGATAAGACAGCCCCATCTGCTTCTGTATTTTCCGGTGTACCTTACTCCCTTTCCTCATAGCCTCCCGGTCCGCAGACACTGTCCTCCGGTTATCCAAATTCCCACTGCGCAGTATAAACTCCACCAGATTCCTAACCGATATCCTGATAACTTCCTTCATCTCATCCATACCCTTATTCTAACACAGAACCTATGTTCCTGTACATCCCCTCTCCCCCAAAGCCTCTTCTTCCATCTCCGCCCTATTCTCTTCAATCTTTTTCACTCCCCTCCTCTTTTTTCACCCATACCACAGCCAGCCCCAGGGTAAGCGCACCGCCCACAGGAATTCCCTTCCCCCTCCCGCTTCCGCCGCGCTTACCCGTCCGCCAACCTGTCTCCACAAACAAAAAAAGAGCGGAAGCCCCACCAACGGTGTTCTTCCGCTCAAAAATTAACATATCAGTTCCTGAGAAATCCCCCTCTAAGCAATCGCATATCTGTCCAGAAACCTATCGAATCTCTCATCATGCCCATTGCATCTTACTGTGAGCACACGCGTCAAATCCATGCTCAAAACCCCAAGGATTGACTTCGCATCAATGATTACTCTGTTGTAAAAAACATCGATATCAAATTCACATTTGCTCGCTTCGCTGACAAACTCTTTCACGTCGCCTGTCTCGTTCAGCTTAATCTGGCGTTGTACCATATTTACCATCCTTTCTTTAAGAAACAACACGCCAACTGATATTTTAGTTATGTCTTGATTCTTTGTTGTTAGGACGTATTATGACAGTTCTTCCTGATTTTGTCAATATTTCGCCATAATTTTCCTTTCTTCACCAAAAACCGCTGTTTTCACACGTTTTTTAGTAAAAAGAACAGGAATATTTTTGTCGAAACTTGTCTAAACTGTGCAGATTGACGTTTCCCTTTATCCATGATATACCAGTTTTCATTTTACACAGAGAAATATTCCTAAATCAGGCACCCAAATTTTGTCACTGTATCCGTTTCCTGCCCTCTGTAAGTGCTTACTGCCGCACATTTTCAGGCTGCACACCTGCATTTCTCAGGCTTTCGGCAGATACTGCAGGGAGCCTTTCAGATATTCATTGATGACGTCCGCATAACCGCCGGCGTCCACAATGGCAGCCAGTTCAGGCTCCAGAGGCATCTTGGCAATAACCGGAACACCCAGTTCCGCGCCGATAGCGTCCACTTTGCTCTCACCGAACACGTAAATCTCTTTACCGCAGTCAGGACATTTTACAAAGCTGTAGTTTTCCACCAGACCGATCACCGGCACATTCATCATCTTGGCCATGTTGTAAGCTTTTCTCACAATCATATGCACCAGATCCTGGGGAGATGACACAATGACAATACCGTCCACCGGCAGAGACTGGAACACAGTCAGCGGAACATCTCCGGTTCCCGGAGGCATATCCACGAACAGATAATCCAGCTCGCCCCATATAACATCTGTCCAGAACTGCTTTACCATGTTGGCAAGGATCGGACCTCTCCAGATGACCGGAGCCTCCTCCTGCGGCAGAAGCAGATTGATGGACATAATTTTAATATCATTCTTTGTCAGAATCGGATAAATGCCGTTGTCATCTGCTGTCGCAGAACCTTTGATGCCGTACATCCTGGGAATGGAAGGCCCTGTGATATCCGCATCCAGAATACCCACACGGTAACCTTTGGATGCCATCTCATTGGCCAGTGACGCAGTCACAAAGGATTTGCCTACGCCGCCTTTTCCACTGACAACCCCGATAACTTTTTTAATATCGGAATATGCATTCAGCTCTTCTTTGGGGATTCCGCCGCCGTTTGCATGGCTGCATCCCTCACAACTTTTTTTATCACAGCTCTTGCTGTCGCATTGTTTCTTTTCTTCACTCATGATTCTTTCCTTTCCCACTGCGGTTTATACTTTATTTCATAAACCTGTCAATGGCTTTATTTAATTCTTCCAGGGCCTCTTTATCCCCGCTCTCCACTGCATCCACGATACAGTGCTCAATATGATCCTGCAGGATCACCTTTCCCGTATTGTTGATGGCCGCCTTCACTGCCGAAAGCTGTATCAGCACTTCACTGCAGTCTCTGCCGTCCTCCACCATGCGGCGGATGGATTCCAGATGGCCGATGGCTCTGGACAAACGGTTCAGCACCGCCTTGGTATGGGTGTGGGTGTGAGTATGGGAATGGGAGTGCCCATGCCCCTGTGCGCCGGCATCTTCATGCACATGCTCAATCACTGTACCGTCCGGAAGACTGTGTGTATGGACATGTTTTGTCTCTTCCATTGTGGTTTCCTCCTCGCGCTTTCTCTATTATATCAAACCCAGAAAAAAAAGCAACGCCTTCCCTGTTTATAATATAAGAAACTAAATTTCCGAAAATGTAAATCTCTGATGTACATCCGCTGTCATCACATCATAGACCACACTCCCGTCTTCCTTCTCTGTTTTCTCCATACGGAGTTCTTTCTCAGACCTGAATTTTGCCTCCAGCCATACCTCGGGACTCTCCATATCCACTTCCCGGATGAAATTATCCCTGGAATGGTTTCCGGGACACTGGTTAAATATCTCATGTATCACTTCATATGTTTTCATATCTCTTCTTCCTTTCCTGATGCCGCACAGAACCTGCCGTTCCATGTAGACAGTCTTAATCCAATTTCTTATATCTTATCACAATCGTGCAGATTTTGTGTCATTTTTCCCTCATATTTTACAAAAAATTTAAAAACAAATTGCCAAGCCAGGATAAATATCGTATTATGATAGTTACCAGAAAAAACGGAAGGCCTCTGACATCTGCCTTATACGGCAGCATAGGGCGCAGCTTCCGACACGTAAAACCAGGGAGGAATTCAAATGCAGCTTTTAAAAGAGCGTATTCTAAAAGACGGCACGGTAAAGCCGGGTAATATACTGAAGGTGGACAGCTTCCTGAACCACCAGATGGATATACCATTCATCAACGAGATTGGCAAAGAGTTCAAAAACAGATTTGCCGACTCCCCTATCACTAAAATTCTGACCATCGAGGCCTCCGGCATTGGCATTGCCTGTATCGTGGCACAGTATTTCGGCGTCCCGGTCGTATTTGCCAAGAAAGCCCAGAGCCTGAATCTGGACGGTGAGATGTACACCACCAAAGTCCAGTCCTTTACCCATAAAAAAGTATATGATGTGATCTTATCTAAAAAATTTCTGCAGCCTGAAGACCATGTGCTCATTATTGATGATTTCCTGGCTAACGGATGCGCGCTCCAGGGTCTCATTGAGATTGTGGAGACAGCAGGTGCAACCCTGGAAGGAGCCGGCATTGTCATTGAAAAAGGGTTCCAGCACGGAGGCGACGCGCTGAGAGAAAAAGGCATCCGTGTGGAATCCCTGGCGATCGTGGATTCCATGAGCGATGATTCCCTCACCTTCCGCGACTAGTCTTTACGGAGCAGTCCAAAACTGGACTGCTCTTTTTTTATGAAACTGGCTCTTTATAGAATGCCAATTTTCCGCTATATTTGGTAAAAAGAAAGTCTATATAAAGGAGTGGTTTTATGGAAAACAAAACGAAAAAGATAGTAATGACCGCACTTTTCGCGGCACTGGCCTGTGTTGCCACCATGTCCATCCGCATTCCCACACCGGGTACCAGCGGTTACATTCATCCCGGAGATGCCATTGTCATTCTGGCCGGAATCATTCTGGGGCCTGCCTACGGATTCCTGGCAGCGGGAATCGGTTCCTGTCTGGCTGACCTGCTGGGCGGATACTTTGTCTATGTTCCCATCACCTTTGCCATCAAGGGTCTGGTTGCACTGTTCGCTGCCCTTGCCTATAAAAAAATAGCAAAAGACAGTAAAACAGCCTGGGCAGGCGTCTTTGCAGGCGGAATCATTGATATGGTTCTCGTGGCAGGCGGCTACTGTCTCTGTGAATTCTTCCTGTACGGCACAGCCGCTTTCCTGAGTGTGCCCTCCAATCTGATACAGGGTGCCAGCGGACTGATCATCTCCCTGATCCTCTACCCGCTTCTCACAGCGGTACCTGACATTAAACGTATGATTGCCTCAGCGTGATATCTGAATAACAAAATTTTACATCACATAAAAGATGCGGCCGGGATGCCGCGGCTCTTTGTTCCCAGACGACAGCCGCAGTGCGATCCAAACCGCATCTTTTTTATCTTATAAATCTTTTATCATCTGAAAATAATGCAGCTCTTCATATCCCAGCCTCTCATACAGCGCGATCGCTCTTTTATTGCTGTATGTGGCTTCCAGGCGGAATCTCTTTGCATGGGCATATTCCTGCTCCAGCCAGGCAAAGACCTCACTGCCGTATCCTTTTCCTCTGGCGTTCTCCATAAAATACAGCTCTTCCAGCCATACCGTAAGGCCGCCGGCCTCGTTGCTGAAGGTAAAGGCAAGGAGCAGATATCCAACCACACCGCTTTCATCCTCCAGCATCAACACTCTGGCATGCTCCCTGCTTCTCAGGCACTCCTGAAGTGTTGCTTCAAAATGCTCCTGGGGCACTGTGTGGATGCATGCCTCCCCGCCGTAAAATTCTTTCTCCATCTTAAAGAATATCTCTCTGTCTTCTTCTCTGATATCTCTGATCGTCAGCATAAATACGATTGTCCTTTCTCTGTTATTTTTCTGTTTCCATTTCAAAAACTTTTTTCATCATCTCACAGTTTCCGCTGTGGGGACACTTACCGTAATCACAGTCGATCCTGTCAAAATGCAGTCCATATTCATCCTGTACAAATTCGCATATGGCGCTCCTGGCCATATCATAGTTCTTACAGTATCCGTTTACGAATTCTTCCACTATCCCGCTCATTTTACTCTTCCTTCTCTTTCTTCTCCCAGTTTTGGGTTATGCCCTCAGCGGCACTTATATCAGGAGCCGGAAGTTTACCCTCCGGATGGCCTCCGGCCATATTTTCGATGGGCTGTTTCAGGAAAGATGCCCGCATAATAGACCCTGTCCCGAATTTCCTGCGGATCTCATCCACCGCCTGGTCCATCTTTTCCAGTTTATCATAATCCGTATGGTCAAACAAGGACAACTGCCGCCCGCTTTCTTCTCTGGAAACACGGCTTGTCCGCACGCCCAGAAGACGGATCGGTGCTCCGTCCCACAGCTCATCAAACAATCTGCAAGCCTGCAGGTAAAGCTCTGAGGTAATATTGGTTGGCGCTCTCAGCACGGTCTGGTGAGAGACCGACTGCAGTTCATAGTCCTTGATCGTGACCGATACCACCTCAGCCTTCATGCCGTCGCTGCGCAGCCTGGATGCCACTGTCTCACACAGGGAAAGCAGCACCTGCTTGGCGGTATCCTCATCCACCACGTTAAACGCTATGGTTGTGCTGTTGCCGTATCCCTTGTTATCCTCCTGCACTGCCTCCACCACTGCACTGTCCCTGCCGTTGGCTGAATTCCAGATAGCTTCCCCGTGTTTTTTCAAATGATGCTTCAGAATTTCCACATCCGCGGCAGCCAAATCTCCGATGGTATAGATTCCCAGCTTCTTCAGCGTATTTTCCGTGGACCTTCCCACAAACAGCAGCTCAGATACGGGAAGAGGCCACATCTTCTCCTGAATTTCCTCCGGAAACAGGGTGTGTACCTTGTCCGGCTTCTGAAAATCAGATGCCATTTTTGCCAGAAGCTTATTGCTGGAGATTCCTATATTTACAGTAAATCCCAGGTCTGTTTTAATACGGTCCTTGAGTTTATAGGCAAAGGCCACGGGGTCTCCCAGCAGCCGCTCCATACCTGTCATATTCATAAATGCCTCGTCAATGCTGTATTTTTCCACCTCCGGCGTATATTCCCTCAGGATATCCATAAACTGTTTGGAAAATTCCCTGTACATCCCGTGATGTGAAGGAATAATTGTCAGGGACGGGCATTTCCGCATGGCGTCCACAATAGGCTCCCCTGTCCTGACGCCGAATGCCTTGGCCGGAATGGATTTTGCAAGAATGATACCCCGCCTTTTCGACTTGTCCCCGCCCACTGCGCTTGGTATTTCACGAAGGTCCACACTCCCTCCGTTTTTCAGCCTGTAAACTGCCTCCCAGGAGAGAAATGCACTGTTTACATCAATATGAAAAATGACGTTCTTCAATTCTATCCCACTTCCTTGCTCTTCCTTAATCTTTCTTAATCTCTATTATATCAGAACATATGTTCTATGTAAATACTTGACAAAACTTCCAACCTATTCTATTCTGGAAGAAATAAACTGAACCCACAAAAGGAGTCTGCTATGCTGGCTATCATACTCGCACCATTTTATCTCTTGATCAATTATTATGTTGTCCGCTGGATCATCCGCTGGACAGGCACCTGCCACAGACATTTGAAGTCCCGGCCATTCCGGGTGGTTTTTCTCAGCATTTATATTTTCATGTGCCTGACGCCCCTGACCTCCTATCTGGTCTCTGCCAATCCCTGGCACAGCTGGCTGAAACGTCTTTTCAACTACTGGCTGGGCACATTTTTGTATATTGTACTTATCATTCTTATCTTTGACCTGGTAAGGATCATACTGAGACATACAAACCGGATCAAACAGGAAACTCTTTCCAAAAGGAGCACCTTTATCCTGAGCGGCGGTGTGGCTGCCTGCCTCATCATCTGCCTGAGTGCCTACGGAATCATCCACGAACACAAGGTCTATGTAAACCACTATGAGGCCCAAGTGGAAAAATCCGGCGGAAAACTGGACCATCTGAGAATCGCCCTGACTGCGGACCTTCACCTGGGCTACAGCATCGGCACCTACCATGTAAAATCCATGGTAGACAAAATAAACGCTGAACATGTGGACCTGGTCTGCATTGCCGGTGACTTCTTCGACAACGAATACGACGCTGTGCAGTACCCGGAAAAAACCATTTCCATCTTAAAGGAGATAAAGAGCACCTACGGCGTATATGCCTGCTGGGGCAATCACGACTTCAAGGAAAAACTCCTGGCCGGATTCACAGTCCCCATCAAAAACGGCCAGCACACAGACACCCGGATGGATGATTTCCTGAAACAGTCCGGCATCCGGATTCTGGATGACAAGGCAGTCCTCATTGACGATTCTTTCTATCTGGCAGGCCGCAAGGACCCCCAGCGCTCCAAAAAGATGAAGGAAGACCGCCTGTCCCCGGAAGACCTGCTGCAGGATCTGGACCGGGACAAACCCATACTGGTCATTGACCATCAGCCCAAACAGCTTCAGGAGCTGGCAGATGCCGGCTGCGACATAGACCTCTCCGGCCACACCCATGACGGACAGATGTTCCCGGGTAACCTGACCACAAAACTCATGTGGGAAAACTCCTGCGGTGAGTTAAAAAAGGACAACATGTACTCCTATGTAACCTCCGGTGTAGGCGTCTGGGGACCGGCCATGCGTGTGGGAACAGACGCTGAGGTCATGATCATTGATGTCTATTTCACAAAATAACACACTGCGTTTTTAAAGGGAACCGGCAGCTCCTACTCTTGCTGCCGGTTCCCTCAATGCTTTAACCGTCTGCCCTGCTTCTCCCACAGTGCCGTCCGCTCTTCCTATCGTACAATCAGATACTTATCCTGCAGATCCGTGACAGCTCCCACAATACCAGCCTTCAAAGGGTACCCTGCCTCTGCAAGCCTTACAAGCACGTTTTCCGCATCCTCCCTTTTCAGACTCACCAGAAGCCCTCCTGAAGTCTGGGGATCAAAGACCAGATCCTCCATCGCCTCATCCACCTGTTCCTCCAGCCTTACATCCTTCTTATTAAACGCCTTATTTCTGTAAGTTCCCTCCGGAACCAGCCCCATAGAGGCATAAAAAAGAGCATCCGGCAGCACTTCCAGCTTATCTGTCTCGATCACAAGCGATTTCCCGCTTGCTCTTGCAGTCTCCAGAGCATGACCGGTCAGTCCGAACCCTGTCACATCCGTACAGCTATGCACCTCGACCTCCCTGAGCACTTCCATAGCCAGCTTATTCAGGCAACTCATACTCTCAACAGCCTTCCTCTCCGCCTCCTCAGAAGCCATTCCCGCCTTCACAGCCGTATTGATCAGTCCCACACCCAGAGGTTTTGTCAAAAGCAGCACATCCCCTGTCCTTGCTCCCCCGTTCTTCCAAATCCTGTCCGGCTTCACAAACCCGGAGACACAAAGCCCATATTTCGGCTCCTCATCATTGATCGAGTGCCCGCCTGCCAGCACAGCCCCTGCCTCCTTCACCTTAGAAGCCCCGCCTGCCAGAATCTCCCCCAGCACCTCAGCTCCCAGACAATTAGGAAACGCAACCACATTTAAAGCAAGCCGCGGCTCCCCGCCCATTGCATACACATCACTGAGCGCATTTGCCGCCGCAATCTGCCCAAACGTAAACGGATCATCCACCATAGGCGGAAAAAAATCCACGGTCTGTATCAAAGCCACCTCATCCGACACCCGATACACCGCCGCATCATCCGCCGTCTCAACCCCAACCATCAATCTATCATCCTTGGCCGCAGGCAGCCTCCCCACCACCTCCGCCAAAATCCCCGGCCCAATCTTAGCCGCACACCCCGCACTCTTAGAAAACTCCGTCAACTTCACCCCAACACTCATACTAATCTCCTATCCAAACACATCTCTCTCAACCTACCCTATCTCTTTCTAACTCTAAACAAATCTTCTCCTGTCATCCACCCTAAATCACCCTATAATGTACCCAAAACAGTGGCCATCCCAATGCCCAAAACCAGATTTTAACTCGTGTACACCTGTTAAAAAATATAGATACTACCAATTTCAAAATATCCAAAACAAAGGCTCCCATTTACTTTGCCAAAAAACCGTGGGATACCAGCCACCAGGGAAGCAGGC